>DASRCT010000027.1:0-64873 GCA_035652975.1 Bryobacteraceae bacterium
CGCAAAGCCCGGCTTCTCCACGATGAGCTGGTACGAACCAACCGGAGTCGCGGGAAACAGGAACGCGCCGTCGGCGCCCGTCT
This sequence comes from Bryobacteraceae bacterium, assembly GCA_035652975.1. Lineage (GTDB taxonomy): Bacteria > Acidobacteriota > Terriglobia > Bryobacterales > Bryobacteraceae > TMP-7. The sequence continues at coordinate 84 of DASRCT010000027.1, forward strand.
GGACCGTCTTGGAATATCCCGTCTCAGCGTTGCGAATGGTTACATTCGCCCCCTCCACCACCGCCCCGCCCGGGTCGTACACCACGCCGCTGATCGTGGCGTTTGTGTACTGAGCGAGCGCCGCCGCGGCGCAGACCGCGGCGAAAAAAAGCAGCCGAAACAAACCGCTCCGGACCATAGTTTTCCTCCCAAAATATGCTCGTTTTGCGCCGCAAACAGTGCGGAAAATGGAAGCCCACAGAAACAACCGCCGCCAGAATGACACGGGATTGGGCCGGTGTCAATACCGTAATTTGGGGTATATAAATTCGGTTTAAGCGAGCCCGGCTGCGCGCAGGAAGCTGCGCCTTCGAGCCTCTCAGGCGCGGCGCTTCTGATAGACTGCGGTCGTGACGCGAAGGAAGTTCGTCCCAACCGTCGCGGCGGGGGGGCTGGCGCGCGCAATCGGCGCCGGACGCCGGATGTTCGTATCCTTGAACAGCTCGCTCGTCGGGGTCAAGACCGGCCCCGGCGGGCGCAGCGTTCCTGCCGTCGACTGGCCTGAATTCGTCCGGCTCGCCGCGCAAGTCGGATACGGCGGCGCCGACGTGAATCTCGGCGCGGCGCGGAAGGAAGGCGTGGATGCTACGCGCGCCCTCTTTTCGCAAGCCAGGATTCTGCCCGGCGTAATGAGCTTTCCCGTCGTGTTCACGCGCGATGAGGCGACGTTTCAATCCGGGCTGGCCGGTCTGGATGAAGCCGCCAAGTTCGCCGCCGCCATCGGCTGCCCGCGCATGATGACCGTTCTCCCGCCCGCGAGCGAAACTCCGAAAGCCGAGCTGCGGAAAATTTATAAGGACCGTCTCACCGCCGTTTCCGAAGTTCTGGCGCGCTCCAAGGTCCGGCTGGGGCTGGAGTTTCTGGGCCCGCTGCATTTCCGCGCGCGCTTGCCGCACGAGTTTATCTGGCGCATGGACGAGACGCTCGAGTTCGCCAAAGAATGCGGTCCCAACATCGGCCTGCAACTCGACGCCTGGCACTGGCATCACGCCGGCGCCACTGCGGCGGACATCCTCGCCGCCGGAAAGTCGCGCATCGTCTCGGTGCACGTCTCTGACGCCAGAAAACAGCCGCCCGAGGAAGTTCGCGACAACCAGCGCCTACTTCCCGGCGAAGGCGTCATCGATCTCGCGTCCTTCTTTAAAGCGCTACAGAAGATCGGCTACGAAGACGCCGTGAGCCCGGAGCCGCTCGGCCGCATTCCGCCCGGGACGCCGCCGGAAGAAGGAGCCCGGATGGGGCTGCAATCCACGCTCGCGGTCATGAAAAAAGCGGGCGTCGCCTGATGCGTCGCTTTGGGCTATGATAACGGTTCGCTCACACCATGTGGCAGCCGAACTACACGCCCGTCGCAAACAGCCTTGCTGTTTCGGCTCTGATCGCCGCTTTGCCCATCTTCGCGCTGTTATACCTGCTGGGAATCGCGCGAAAGCCCGCCTGGAAATCGGGACTGGCCGGGCTCCTTGTCGCCATAGCCGTCGCGCTCGCCGCATACCACATGCCGGCGCCGATGATGGTGGGAGCGGCGACCTACGGCGCGGCGTTCGGACTGTTTCCCATCGGTTGGATTGTGTACTGGGCGATCGTTTTGTATCGCCTGACGATCGATACAGGCAAGTTTGAGATCATCAAGGATTCGATCGGCAGCCTTACCAGCGACCATCGCCTGCAAGCGCTCCTGATCGCTTTCGCCTTCGGCGCATTTATAGAAGGCGCGGCGGGCTTCGGCACGCCCGTCGCCGTTGCCGCGTCGATGCTGTCCGGACTCGGCTTTTCGCCCTTCTACGCCGCCGGGATCTGTCTGCTCGCGAACACCGCGCCGGTGGCGTTCGGCTCGATCGGCATTCCGCTGATCACGCTGCAAGGCGTGACGGGACTTCCGCTGAGTGGGCTCAGCGCGAACGTGGGGCGCATTTGCGCGCCGTTGTCCTTGCTGATTCCGTCGTACCTGGTGATGGTCATGTGCGGGTGGCGCGGCTTGCTGGGGGTGGCGCCGGCGGCGGCGGTGTGCGGCATTGCGTTCGCCGGCGCGCAGTTCCTGGTGTCCAGTTTTCTGGGGCCTTATCTGACTGACATTATTGGATCGCTTTCTGCGATTCTGGCGCTGGTGGCGCTGCTTCAGGTGTGGCGGCCGCGGGCGACATTCCAACTGGACGGGCATCGGTCCGCCGAATCGGTCCGCCGTCCCGCTTCCCAGGTGGCGTCCGCTTGGATGCCCTATCTTTTGCTGGTATTCTTTGTCGCGCTGTGGGGATTCAGCGCGGTGAAAGCGGCGCTCGATCATGCGACCGTGCGGTTCTCCTGGCCGATGCTCGGCGGGCAGAAATACACGCTGAACCTGTTGACGGCGTCGGGGACGGCCTGCATGTTCGCGGCGATTGCAGGAGCGGCGTTTCTGCGGGTTGGGCCGGCCCGGTTTGTGGGCATCATGGCGGCCACCTTCCGGCAGCTTGCGCTGTCGCTGCTGACGATCGCAGCGGTGCTGGCGCTCGCGTTCCTGATGAACTTCTGCGGCGCGACCACCACGCTGGGGCTGGCGTTCGCGGCCACCGGCGCCGTGTTCCCGTTCTTCAGCGCGCTGCTCGGATGGCTGGGCGTGTTTCTGACTGGCAGCGACACGTCGGCGAACGCGCTGTTCGGCAAGCTCCAGGTGGTGACTGCGAACAGTCTGGGCCTGAATCCGGCGCTGATGGCTGCGGCCAATTCCAGCGGCGGAGTGATGGGCAAGATGATCAGCCTGCAAAGCATAGCGGTGGCGGCGGCGGCGACGGCGATGGATTCCAAGCTCGAATCGAGCCTGTTCCGGTTCACGCTGCGGCACAGCGTTCTGCTCGCCACATTGATCGGGCTGATCGTGCTGTTCTATGCCTACGCCGCCCCGGGGTGGGTCCGCTGAACGTATTCTACGGATATGAGAGTGGCGGCGGCGCTGCTATTCGCCGCGGCGCTGGCGTGGGCGGACCTGGCGAGCGATCTGCACGAGGCCGTTCGCGCGGGAGACGCCGGGAAGGTGCGCGCGCTCATTGCGCGCCGGGCGCCGGTCAACCAGCGCGACGCGTTGGGCGGCACTCCCCTGCATGACGCCGCATGGACCGGCGACGTGGACGTGATCGAGGCGTTGATCGCGGCCGGCGCGGACGTCAACGCGAAGCATTCCGAAGGCGGCTCCACGCCGCTGCACTACGCCGTGATCACGAATCACCTCGGCGCGGTGCGGGCGCTGCTGGACCATGGCGCGAGCATCGATGCGGCGGACAAGAACGGGGAGACGCCGCTGCACGTGGCGGCGAACCGGGGCCACGCCGAGATCGCGAAGCTGCTGATCGAGCGCGGCGCGAGTTTGAACGCGCGCGATATCGCGGGGGCGGCGCCGCTGGACGAGGCGGCCTGGCGGGGGGAGGCGGCGGTGGCGAAGCTGCTCATCGATCACGGCGCGAACGTGAAGGCGCGCAATCCGAAGACCGGGCAGACGGCGCTGCATGAGGCGGCGCTGAAGGGGCGTGTGGAGGTGGTGCAGTTGCTGCTTGCAGCCGGGGCGGACCTGGGCGCGCGGGACGCCGCGGGCTCCACCGCGCTCGACGAAGCGCTGCGCTACAAACAGGCCGGCGTCGCAGAAGCGCTGCTGGCGAATGGGGCGCCGCTTGACGGCCCCGACCAGGCCGGTCCCAAGGCGCTGCACGACGCCGTGCTGCGCGGCGACCGCGAGGTTGTCGAGCTGCTGGCTTCAAAGATGCCGGCTCTCGTGCGGATCCGTTTCAACGGCTCGACGGCGCTGCACGACGCGGCGCTCAAAGGCTACAAAGACATCGCCGAGATCCTGATTGAACGCGGCGCCGATGTGAACGCGCGAAACGCCAGCGGCGGAACTCCGCTGCACGACGCCGCGCTGGCGGGCAAGGCCAACGTGGCGGCGCTCCTGATCGCGCGCGGGGCGGAGGTCAACGCGCGCGACGCTGAGAGCGGGGCGACGCCGCTGCACCTGGCCGCCTCCTGGGGCCGGAGCGCCGTGGTGAAGCTGCTGCTCGACAAAGGCGCGGAGCGGAACGCACGCGACAAGGCGGGCAAGACGCCGCTCGACCTGGCGAAGGAAAACAATCAGACTGAAGTAAGTGAGTTACTAACTGGCAAGGGCCTTGAGTAACTTGGTTCCGTCGGGCGATCCCAGTCCCGTGCAAGGATCCCAGCCGGGGCCCGCGGAGTAACTGCCTTTCAGCGAGCCGTCGATATCATTATTTCCCTGAGTGATATCGTTCAGGCTGCCGGCCAGCCGGGTATAGAGCAGCGGGTTGAGGAACCCGACCGAGCTGGCCCCTTTTCTGCGGAGGGACTGGTTGATGAGGGCGATCAGCGCGGCCCACAGCGGCGCAACCGCGCTGGTCCCGCCAAACACGGCAGCCTGCCCGCCGACAAAGACCTGGTATCCGGTATTGGGGTCGGCGTTGCCCGCGACGTCGGGCACGCCGCGGCCGATCTTACCGGAGGGGGACTTAGGCACACTTACTTTGGACTGGTAAGGCGGCTTCGTAAAGTAGTTACTAACTCCGCCGCCGGATGCGCCGCCCTGCCAGCCTTCGTTCCAAACCACTTCGCTCGAAATGGTATTACTAGCGGCGATCAGCTTGGTGCCGCCGCAGCCGAGCGCGTAGTCGCTCGAGGCGGGAAAATCGGCGTGCGGCTTTTTATCCCAGGCGTCCGGCGGCTCGTCGGCGGAGCCGTTATCGCCCGATGCGCAGCACACGGTGACGCCCAGCGCCGCCGCATCCTGAAGAACCTGCTCGATGCCATCAAGGAGTTGCCGCCCGGCCGTATCTTCGGGGCCGCCCCAGCTGATGGAGATTACCGAGGGGTTGCGGACGCTGTCGTGCACGGCTGTGGAGATGGCGTCGATGAAACCGGCCGTCGTATTGGGAGCGAAGTAGACGGCGATGTGAGCGCCGGGCGCGAGCGCGCCGGCGACTTCGATATCGAGCGTGACTTCTCCATCCGCGTCCGGATCGCGGCCGGGGAGATTGGCGCCGCCGTCGACGCCGACGGAGACGAGCTTAGGCACGGGCAGGCCGAGACCCTGGAAGAAGGTGTTGAGGTCGGATAGCGCGAAGCCGGTTCCGGTGACCCGGCCGGCATCGGCGACATCGTTCAGCTCGATGAGCGCGATGCACTGGCCGCTGCCGTTCAGGTTGGCGGGGAAATTGTAGAGGCGGCCGAGGTCGGTCACCTTGAAACTGGACGCCGGCGCTGCGGCGCGGATTGCGGCGCCCTTTCCCGCTCCCTTGCGGTCGCGGCTCTGAACGGCGGGCGCGGCGAGGCGGCGATAGTGCGGCCTGGCGACCGGACGGTTATCGAGCCCGGAGACGCCCTGCACGATGCCGGCGAGCTCCGATGGCAGGTAGACGGGGGTGGTGCGTCCGCGATACTTGACCTCGCCGGCCTGGAAGATATTGAGGCGGACTCCGAAGGCGGCGCTCAAGTCGCCTACGGTTCCGGCCAGACGCACGGTGCGGGAGGCGAGATTGGCGTCGACGACGGTCAGATTGTGATTGCGGGCGAAGGCTTCGACTCTTGCGAGGTCGGCGGGATCGGCGCCGGCCTGGGCGATGAACTGCTCGCGTGTGAGATACGTCCGCTCTTTGGGCAATTGGAGGGACAGATCCAGCGCGCGCTTCAGGACCGTCTGCGCTCCTTTGCGCCGGCGCAGCCGGACGGTGACCTGGGCAAGCTGATTGGGATCGGCGGGCGCGACGGCTGTTGCGCCTGGCAGCGGCTGGCGCTCGCTGCCGGGGATGGGGACGCCTTTTTGACGAGGCATTGGCCTTGCGCCTTACCTCGCGCCGGCGGACTTGGCCATCTGCGACGTCGCGGGTTTCACGCGAAGCAGGATGGGAACCGGCGCTGCGTATGAATTCTGCTGCGGCGACCGCGTCTCGATCAGTCCGGACAAGTAGATCAACTGCTCGCCGGGCTCGGCCTGCGGCAAGGCCTCGATGGTGAATGTGCGGTGGTCTTCGTTTTCATTGATGAGGACGCCGTTCAATCCGACATCGGCCACGCGGACGCGGGGAGGCAGGTTGCGAACCTCGATGGGAACGCGTCCGCCGAATCCGTTGCGTCGTTCGATGCGGACGGCGAGCTGCGCCTTCTTGCCGACCTCGACTTCGACGAGCCTGGTTTCGGCGATGGCGGCGATATCGGCTGGCGGCATGAGCGCGATGAGTTTCAGGCGGTCGTCGGGGTTGGCGAAGCGCTCGATGGCGGCGGCGCCGGAGCGGGCGATGCCTTTCACGCTGAAGGCGGCGGCCTGCTCGAGTTTTGCGTTGGGATCGGCGCTGAGCAGCAGCGTGGTGGAGGACTGGCCGGCGGCAATGACGCCCTTGGTGGCGTGAAGGCCGGCGGGGAGACCGGTGATTTCGACGTCGATGGGCGCATCGAATTCGTCCAGCCGCAGCGCGGTGACGGTGATGGGAATGGCTCCGCCGGCGGGCACATTGGGATTGCGCGGCGCGACGCTCAGGCGGAAGTCAGGGCGCGGCGGGCGGATGGTGAGACGGTATGGGTGATCGTCGCCGCCCGAGCCGCGGACATCGGCCAGGCGGACGATGTAATCGCCGGCGGCAGGCGCGGTGAAGTGAACGAGCGAGTCTTTGCCGTAGCCGGGACCTCCGTCATCATTGCGGTAATTGAGGTGGACGACGGGCAATCCGTTGGGCGCAAAGCGCGATCCCGGCGGATAGATCTGAACTTTATACACCGGCTTGTCGACGGCTTGGGCTTCGTTGGTCGTGTCGAAAAACGCGAGGCGCTGGCCGTTGAAGCTTTCAAACAGCACGTCTTCATCGGGGCCTTCGGGCAGCTTGGCGATGCGAATGATTTCGCCGCCCGCCATGAGATAATCGCCGACGTTCATTCCGGTCCAGGACAGCAGACGCAGGCCCCGTGAGGCGGAATCGCGATCGGCGAGGGTGTTGGAGGTTTCGAGAACGCTGCGCAGCGTGGCGCGCTCGACGGGAGCGCCGGAGGCGTCGAGGATATCGACCACGGAATCCAGTCTGGAGCCGAGGCGCTGCGCGTTGACGTCAATGATGAGCTTCTCGCCTTTGCGCGCGTGAAAGCGAAAGTACTGCGGCTTGCCGCCGCGGGCGATGACGCCGTTGATGGTGACGGGAGTGGAGACGGGCTGCGCCGTCGCGATGCTGGTATTGGTTTGCGCCGACTCGATTTCGGGCTCATCGCCCACGGCCAGCCGGATCTGATTGAAGGCGTGAGCCGGGCGCAGCAGCATGATGTTTTCGTCCTCGCCGGTGGAGGCGGCGGTGACTTTCGCTGTAGCGGGAACATTCCAGCCGGCGAGAGTAAACTCCCGGGAGGTGGCCCGTTGCGCGCCGAGGGGATAGGCGCGAGCGACGAGCGGGAACTTACCCACAATGATGCGATAGAAGTTACTCGTCTTACCGGACTCGAGGTAGTCGGCGACTCGCACATAGTACGTTCCGCCCTTCTCGAACTTACAGGCGAACATTGCAGCGTCCATGCCGGCGTCTGCGCCGTATTCGCGCACAAGCTTCTGATCGGCGTCGAGAATGCTGACCACGGGTTGGAGCGTCGAGCCGGCGAGCAAGGCGGTGTTGTAGAAGGTGAGCTCTTCGCCGGGCTGGACTTGAATCTTGAACAGGTCGACGTCGCCGGGCTTGGCGATGACGCCGGTAAGGATGGCGGGCAGATAGGTTTCGACGGCGTTTTCGACTGTGTCGTCGGGTTCTTTCGACGGCGCCTCGCCATAGAAGGGCTCGATGAGGAGCCGGCCCTCGGGGCTTGTCCCGAGCGGGGTCAGGAGGCGGAGCGAGACGGGGCCGATTTCGGCGTCGGGGCTGACATCCACTTCCACGGTGACCTGATTGCGCGGCGGGAGCGGTCCGAGGTCGACGGAGGAGGCCGTGCCGTTGGAGCCGAGGCGGACCTCGGGCAAGTCGGGCAGCTCCTTGACGCGCAGGATGCGGCCTTTGACGCCGGGCTGGCTGAAGTAGACCGCCGAGGCGCGGGCGAGATTGAGTCCTTCGATAGTGATCTCGGTGGTTGCGCCGCGCGGGATGCCGACGGGGTTGATGACGTTCAGCGTTGGCGGCGTGGTGCGCGAGCCGGTGGGGGAGTCGATGCTGGCGGCCGACAGGGAAGCGGCAAGCGCAATACACAAGATGCTGGGCTTCATTGCGTCACCTCATAGATGCTCAAGGAGCCGTCGTAGCGTCCGGCGGCGAACTTCGAAGCGCCGGGGGCGAAGGCCAGGCCGTAGACCCAGTCGGGTTGATTGGGGATGGCGCGCACCTCCACCAGATCCGGGACGGTGAAGATTTTGATGGTACGGTCGGCGGAGGCGGAGACGAGATGTTTTCCGTCCGGCGACCAGGCGAGGGCGAGGATGGCGTCCTCGTGCGCGATGAGGGTGCTGCGCAGTTCGCCGCCGCGCTCGCCGAGCGTCCAGATGCGGATTGTTTTATCCAGGCCGCCGGCGGCGACCATCTGGCCGGAAGGATCGACAGCGACGGCGTTGATGCCATCCGCCGAATCCGACAGCGTATAGAGGCGCGCGCCGGTGGCGGGATCCCAGACCTTGACGCCGCGGTCGGCCGAGCCGGAGACGAGGCGCTTGCCGTCGGGCGTGAAGGCGAGGGCGTAGACAGCGTCGATGTGGTCCTTGAGGGTTCGGATTTCGGCGCCGGTCTGGAGATCCCAGAGCTTGATCAGCTTGTCGTAGCTTGCGCTGGCGACCGTTTTGCCGTCGGGGGAGATGGCGACGGCGTAAATGCAATCCTTGTGGCCGGTGATGGTGCGCACGGGGGAGCGCTGAGCGAGGTCCCAGATTTTGATTTCGCCTTTGCGCGCGGGGAGGCCGCCGCCGGCGGCGAGCCATTTGCCGTCGCGGGAGATGGCGAGGCTGCGGACGGCGTCGGCGTGGCCGGTGAGCGTTGCTTCGACTTGATTGGCGGCGGCGTCAACGATGCGGACATCGCGGAAGCCGCCGAGCGCGATGTGTTTGCCGTCGGGGGTATAGGCCAGGGAAAAGATCTGCGGCTTGGACAGGGCGGCAGCGTGCAAAGACGGGGCTGCGAGCAGGGCTACGCGAAAGAGCGCCGACCGCGTACGCATGTCAGTGGTTGAACAGGAATTCCTTGCTGGTGAGCATGGCCCACAGCAGGTCTTCGAGGGCTTGGCGGCGGCCGTCGCCTTTGCTGTCGCTCCAGGCGGGAGCGAGCGCCGCGGCAATCGCTTGCCGCTCGTCGCCGGTGGGATAGCGGCTAAAGGCGGACAGGTAGAGTTGATCGATGATCCTGCGCTCAGACAGACCGAGCTTCAGAAACAGCGCCACGTAGCCGTCGGGCGAGCTGATTTTCTTGTTCAGCGTATCGCCGTTGATGACGTGCAGGGCCTGAGCGACGTTGGGATCTGAGCTGCGCTCGGACGCATCGCAGACATTGCGCGGGGGCCGGCCGAAGGAGGTCAGAAACTGCGAGGCGACCTGCGAATCCGGCAACTGCATGGCGCGCGTTCCTTCCGGGTAGCCAGTGAACCTGGTAGGCACTCCGGTGACCTGCGACATGGCGTCGAGAATGACTTCGGCCGGGAGACGCTTGACGATGTACTTGGAGTAGTAGATGTCATCGTTCTGATTTGTCGCATTGGCCTCGGAGGACAACTGATAGGTTCCGGAGTTCATGATGGTCCGGATGAGATACTGCACATCGTAGCCGTGCTCGATGAAGTCCTTGGTGAGCGCGGAGAGCAGTTCTTCGTTGGAAGCGGGGTTGGTGGCGCGGAGATCGTCGACGGGGTGCACGAGTCCGCGGCCCATGAAGTTGCCCCATACCCGGTTCACGAGAGCGCGCGCGAAGTAAGGATTCGAAGGACTGGTGAGCCAGTTGGCGAACGCGACGCGACGGTCCGCGGTTACATCAAGCGAAAGCGATTGGCCGTCGAGGGGCGTGGGGGGCAGCGGGCGCCCGAGGCGCGGATGGTTGATGTCGCCGGAGACCTTGGCGAAGACGACGACATCGCCGGGCGTCGCGCCGTTCTTGATGCCGACGCGCGAAAAAAGGTTCGCGAATTCGTAGTATTGCTTCTGGGTCCACTTCTCGAGGGGGTGATTGTGGCAGCGGGCGCAGGTGAGGCGCTGTCCCAGGAAGGCCTGGGTTACGTTCTCGGCGAGGTCGATGGGGTTTTTGTGGAGGACGAAGTAGTTCAACGCGCCATGCTCGCGCGTGGAGCCGGAGCTCAGGAAGATTTCGCGCACGAAGGCGTCCCAGGGCTTATTTTTCTTGACGCTGTCGCGAATCCAGTCATAGAAGGACCACATCTCGGCCGGGCGCAGGCGCTTGCTGGAAACGAGCAGGAGATCGGACCACTTATAGGCCCAGTAATCGACGAACTCATCGCGAGTCAGCAAGTGATCGATGAGGCGGGCGCGCTTATCGGGCGACGGATCGGCGAGAAAATTCTCGACCTCTTCGGCGGTGGGAAGGATGCCGGCGGCGTCGAGATAGGCGCGGCGGATGAAGACCGAGTCGCTTGCGAGGCGGGAGGGCGCGATATTCAGCGCTTTGAGCTTGGCGAGGACGAAATCGTCGATGTAGTTGCGGCGCGGGAAGGATTCGTAGGCGGAGGCGGCGACCTGGCGGTCATAGGGGACGGTGAGGCGCGCGTACAAGACGCGGCTGGAATACCAGAGGGTGACGGCGGCTTCGCCGCTGCCGTTCATTTTGACAAGGCCGTTGTCATCGACGGTGGCGACGCCTTCGTTGCTGGAGCTGTATTTCACCCAGCGGGTGACGTCCTCGACGTGGCCGTCCGAGTATTTGGCGCGGACCGAAAGCTGCTGTTCGGTTCCGGCCTTGAGGACGGCCGATTTCGGAAAGACTTGGAGGCCGATGACATCGGGTTCGTTGGGGGAAGGCGGAGGGGTTCCGGCCGCGATCCACTCCGAGATGATGCGGTATTCAAGCGATCCTTTCTTAAACCGCTGGCCGCCGCCGTGGGGGATGGCGAAGGTGGGTTTGAGGAGGATGAGGCTGTTGGGGGGATCGGCCAGCGAGACGCGGCGGGCGGCGGCCTGGCGCGTGAGCGTGTCGTAATCGACATCGGGGTCGTAGCCGCGCAGCGTGAGTTTGAACCCGTTCTTACCGGCGAGGGCGCCGTGGCAAGCGCCCTGGTTGCAGCCCATCTTGGTGAGGACGGGGATGACGTGGTTTTTGAAGCTCCAGGTGAAGGGCGCGTGCGAATTCTTGACGACGACGCGGACGGACGCGGCCGCGCCGTTGGCGGCGGCGGTGATGGTGGTCTCGCCATCGCCGGCGGGGCGCACGAGACCGTGCTCATCCACGGTGGCGATCTGGGGGTTGGCAGAGGTCCATTTTGCTTTATGAGTGCAGTCCTCGTTGTAGCGGCCGGAAGCGGCTTCGGCGATGAGCTGCTGGCGCGCCTCGGGGCCGTTCAATTCGATGTTGTTGGGGAGAATGGCGAGGGATTGGGCGGCCAACGAGCCGCAGAGGACGGCGAACACAGGCAGATGTTTCACGACAGCAGCTCCGAAATGGGTTCAAAGCCGCGATCGACCAGCGGAATGGGACGTCCGCCGGGGCCGGGCAGCTCAGTTTTGATATCGAGGCCGAGGCCGGTAAATATGGTTGCGGCGATTTCGGCGGGAGTGACCGGACGGTCTTTGGGGGCGGCGCCGATGTCATCCGAGGCGCCGACGACGGTTCCGCCTTTGATGGGTCCGCCGGCCATGAGCACGGTCCAGCATTGTGGCCAGTGGTCGCGGCCGCCGGCCGGATTGACTTTGGGGGTGCGGCCGAATTCGCCCATGGCGAGAACCATGGTGTTGGAGAGGAGGCCGCGCTGGCTGAGTTCCTCGATGAGGGAGCTGAAGGCCATGTCGAACATGGGGCCGACGAGATCGCGGTAGCAACTGATGGGGCTGAACGGCTTGGAGCCGTGAATGTCCCAGGTGATTTCGTCGAACACGGTTTCGAACATATTGATGGTGACGAAACGAACTCCGGCCTCGATGAGGCGGCGGGCGAGCAGACAGCTCTGGCCGAAGCGGTTCATGCCGTACTTTTCGCGGACGGCTTCGGGTTCCTTGTGGAGCTCGAACGCTTCGCGCGCCTTTTGCGAGGACATCAAGGTATAGGCGTCGTGGAAGGTGGAATCGAAGAGGCGTGCGTCCTGAGACGTTTCAAACATGCTGACGCTCTTGTCGATCATGGCGCGCCAATTCCTGCGGCGATCGACGCGGAAGGCGGCGAGGTAGTCGGGCGGCAGGAGGTCAGGGACTTTAAAATTGGGGTCCGACGGGTCGGCGTTCAACACGAACGGGTCGTAACTTTTGCCGAGGTAGCCGACATTCTGGCCGTGCGGCATATTGCCGCCGGTGTTGCCGATGGGACGAGGCAGCAGGACGTGCGCGGGCACGTCGCCCTTGGGTCCCTTGAGCTTGTTGAGGACGCAGCCGATGTGAGGATACTCGATGCCGCCCTGGAACAGGCGTCCGGTCTGCATCATCTGGTGACCGGTGTCATGGACGGCGGCGGCGGTGTGATAGACGCTGCGGATGAGCGAGTATTTATCGGCGTGCCTGGCCATCCTCGGGAAATTTTCCGAGATCTCGATGCCGGGCACATTGGTCTTAATGGGCTTGTAGGGGCCGCGGATCTCGACGGGCGCATCGGGCTTCATGTCCCAGGTGTCAAGCTGGGAGGGTCCGCCGACGAGCATGAGCATGATGCAGTTGACGTCGGTATCCTTGACGGCGCCGAGGGCTTTGAGGCCGAGGAAATCCGTCAGGCCGAGGCCGAGCGAAGCAAGCGCTCCGGCATGAAGAAAGTCGCGGCGTCGGAGGCCGTCACAAAACTCGACGGGACGATCAGAATCGAGGCGGAACATACGTTGGTCCTCCCAGGGGAGGGGATGGCGTATCTGATTCTATCGATTGGGGCGGCCATGGGCAAGCGTCAGTAGTCCGCGGCAGCGGGCTGTCCGGCGGCTGTGGAAGGTTCTACGGGCTCAAGGGATCCTTGGGAGGCTGCTTCGGGGCGCGCTGACGAAACGAACTGTGGCGAGTGAGAAATGACGATGGGGGAAGCGGTTGCGGCGAGGGCCCGGGGTTGAGAGGCTGCCCGTTTGCGGCGCGCCGACTGGGTTTCGCGGAGGCGGACGATGGCGCGGTTGAGCTGGCGCTCGATGGCGCCCATGTAGCGCAGCAGGGTTTCGAAGCCTTTGCCCAGTTGATGGCTGACGAAGACTTCGAAGGAGCTGGTTTCGAGGATTTTGGATTCGTAGCGGCGGGCGCGCTGGAGGCGCCACAGGCAGGCGGCGATTTCGGCGACCAGTTCAGTTTCGAGGGCGCCGAGGGGGGCGTGCTCTTCGATGAGCTGCTGGTGGAGGGCGTCGAAGTCGGCCTTATTTTCGCCGGGGAGCACGACCGTCTTGGCTGTCAGGCCGTGCTTGAGGCTGTTCATCGAGGAGACGGCCTTGCCGGCGTCGGTGCGCGGACCGGTGGAACGGTTGGTAGACATATCGGGACCTCCAGAAAAGAAAAAAGCCGCTCGAACGAGCGGCTTTGTTGGACGGAGGTTTTGCGGCCTCCTGCTTTCATGGTAGCGGGCGGCTGCAAGATCTGGCGCAGCCCGAAGCGGGGAAGGCTCCTATTTTGTGGGAATTACGGCTGTCGCGAAGGCTGTGAACGAGAGCTGCGCGGTTGGGCGGGCGAGAGGAAGCGTGTTTGTCCCTGAGCCGACGGCGCGTTTGCGGGGCGGCGCTCGGCGCCGGATGAAGGGAGCGGCATGGGCCTCATCACGTATAATCACGTTGGACACTGTTTGTGAGGATTCGCGCGCTCGAGAGCGCGATACAGGCCATCGCGGCCGATAACCGGACCGGCGCTTCGACGCTATGCCTGCAAGCGGCGGAGGCGCTGATCAGCTTTGCGGAATCGGCTGATGAGGATGAATTCGCGTCGGAGACGCCGAGAGCGGCTGTGGCGCTGGCGCACGCACAACCGGCGATGGCGCCGCTGTTCCGGCTGGCGAACGACGTTCTGCTGGCGGCGCCGGACCGCCGGCGGGTGGTGGACGCCTGCCGCGCGTTTGCGGCGCGGGTCAACGGCTCCGACGCGGTTATCGCGCGGACGGCGCAAACGCTTGTGCCCGCATCCGGCGTTATTCTCACGCATTCGTTCAGCCGCACCGTGCTCACGACTTTGCTGGCGGCGCATCGCAACGGGAAACATCCGCGCGTGGTGGCGACCGAATCGCGGCCGGTGGGGGAGGGGCTGGCGCTGGCGCGCACGCTTGCGGACGCAGGGATGGAGGCAGTGCTCATCGTGGACGCGGCGGCCGGTCGCTGGATCGCCGATACGACGGTGATCCTGGTCGGAGCGGACGCGGTGGCCGACGACGGCGTGGTGAACAAAATCGGAACCAGTCTCATAGCGCGGGCGGCTGCGGCATGCGGCCGGCCGGTGTACAGCCTGTGCAGCACGGAGAAGCTAGCGCCCGCGGGTTTTCGCCACCGGGACGCCGCACGTCCGGCGCAAGAGGTGGGCCGGGACATTCCTCGGAATGTGACGGTGTGGAATTACTACTTTGATTCGACGCCGCTCGATCTGTTCAGCGGCATTGTGACGGAAGAAGGCATTCTCAAGCCGGAGGACGTGCGGCGCCGCATGGCGCAGATCGAAGTGCACGCGGCGTTGCGTCCGATGCTCGACAGCGAGCCTGCACCGAGCTAGAGGAGGCTCGCGCGGCTTTGGCGCCGGGGGCTATTCAATCAATCAGCCGGTCTGAAGGACGGTTCGGCGGGGGAGCGTTTTCCGAGAAACAGAAAGCGTTTGCGCATCAGCTTGCGCTCGACATCCGGCCAGAATTCGGCGAGCAGGTTGCCGGAAAGAGAGCCCGTCAAACTGGTGAACAGGCGGTCCACCATGACGGAGGATCGCATGCTGGCGGAGGGGTAGTAGAGATTCGATGCGCCGATTCCGAGCATCATTCCCAAGACGCCGGAGGCGTTGAAGGCGGCGGCTCCGGAATCCTGGCGGGCGACGACGATTCTGGAGGCGGAATAGGCGATGCGACGGAAGAGACCGGCTTGCGGACCTTTGCGGAAGTAGCGCGGATCCTGATGCAGCACGGTGGCCAGAACGCCGGCGCTGAAGAAATTCTGGGTTGCGAAATCGGCGAGCGCGGCGCCGAAGCGCATGCCGAACGCCGCGCCTCCGACTCCGTATTTCGGCGTTTCATTGCCGGCTTGTGAAAAGCCGGAGCCGAGAGCTGCGTTCACGATATTGAACGGATCGACGGTTTCTTTAACGAAGAGGCTCCATTTTTCGCGAGCGCGCAAGGGGCGGACTGGGGCACTGGAATCGGAGACGGTCTGGTAATTCGGGATGACGCCCAGAATCCGGTTTTCATTCAGCGCGGGCCGAGGATCGGACTGAGCCGCGGCGATTCCGGCAGCCAGGACGACCGAAGCCGCCAATGTGACCGGTATTGTGCGGGCGCGAAAAATCACTAATGCAGGAGGCGCTGGATTAACGCTGGCGGTTACTGAAAATTATTTTGGGATTGAGGCGAAACTTTTCCGCAATTCCTGTGTTTCAAGTGGGATTGCTGGCAGCGCGGACGGCGCCTGAAGTCGAGGTTCGCCGGGGTCGGCGGGGCGGTCAATTTTTTGCGGATGCGCCGGGCGTCAATTTTTTGCGGATGCGCTGGGCGTCTTTGGCGTCGGGGTTGAGCTCCAGATATTTGGCATAGGCTTGCTGCGCGGCTTTGAGGTCGTGCAATTTCTCTTCGGCTTCGCCAAGCCGCAGGAAGGCCTGGGCTGAGGTGGGGTCCCAGCGGGTGGCCTCGCGGAAGCGCCGGGCGGCGGCTTTGTAGTTGCCCTTTTTGAAGTAGAACTCGCCGGTTTTGAGCTCTTTTGCGGCTTGGAGCGGATTGAAGGAGTATTCTTGCGGCTTAAGCTCTTCGTCCTCTTCGGGGGGCTCCTGCTCCTTCGGTTGCTGCTGCGGCGGCGTCTGGGCGGGTTTATCGCCGAGCTTCTGGCGCTGCTGGGCGATTGCCGGCAATGCGAGCGCCGCGACGCCCAACGCCGAGAAACAACAGAGCCGCGTCAGCAAGCGTGCCACAATGAAAGTATAGCCGTCTGGAATGGATCTCCGCGAAAAAGCGGCGCAGTTGCCCTCGCTGCCGGGCGTGTACCTGT
Source organism: Bryobacteraceae bacterium (assembly GCA_035652975.1). Taxonomy (GTDB): domain Bacteria; phylum Acidobacteriota; class Terriglobia; order Bryobacterales; family Bryobacteraceae; genus TMP-7. The sequence goes on from DASRCT010000027.1 coordinate 16,368, forward strand.
ACAAGGACGCGCACGGCGCCGTGATTTATGTGGGCAAGGCGAAGAACCTGCGCAGCCGCGTGCGCAGCTACTTTCTGCAAGAACGTCTGGCGGACGCCAAGACAGGGAGTCTGATTGCGGAGGCGCGGGATGTGGATTTCATCCAGGTGGACAACGAGAAGGAAGCGCTGGCGCTAGAAAACAACCTCATCAAGCAATACAAGCCGCGCTTCAACATCCTGCTGCGGGACGACAAGACCTATCCGTATGTGAAAGTGACGGCCGAAAAATATCCGCGCGTGTATGTCACGCGGCGGCTGAAAAAAGACGGCGCGTCGTATTATGGGCCGTATTTTCCGGCGAATCTGGCGCACCGGCTGGTGCATTTCATACACCGCTATTTCCGGGTGCCGTCGTGCCGGATTGATTTGAACCGCAAGCACACGCATCCGTGCTTGCAGTATCACATTCACCGCTGCCACGGTCCGTGCGTGGCGGGGCTGGTGACGGAGGAGCAGTACGCCGAAGCGGTTCGCAATGTGCGGTTGTTTCTGGAGGGGCGCCACCGGGATCTGGCCGACCGGCTGCGGGAGCAGATGGAGCGCGCCGCCGAAGAGATGCGTTTCGAGGAGGCGGCGGGGATCCGGGATCTGCTGATGACCGTAGAGGAGATGTACGAGCGGCAAAAGATGGCGGCCGTGGAGGGCAATGAATCGGACATTCTGGCGTATTACGCCGAGCCGCCGCTGGTAGCGGTAAATGTGTTTCACATGCGCAACGGCCGCATCGTGGACCGGCGCGAATTTTTTTGGGAGGACCAAACCGACTTCGACCCGCCGGAATTTTTTTCGGCGCTGCTCAAGCAGCTCTATCTCGAGCAGCAATATGCGCCGCGCACGATCGAGACGCCGGTTGATTTCGAGGACCGGGAGGCGCTCGAAGAGCTTCTTTCCGAGCGGCGCGGCCGCCGCGTGGAAATCCATCTGCCGCAGCGCGGCGAAAAGCGGGCCATGTTGAAGCTGGTGGAGGCGAACGCGAAGAACAGTTTCGACCAGCGATTCCGGGTGCTGCGTCCCTCCTCGGAAGCGATCCAGCAGGCGCTTCAGGACGCGCTGAATCTGGCCGAGGCGCCGGACCGCATTGAATGCTTCGACATTTCGCACATCCAGGGCGCCGACAAGACGGCGAGCATGGTGGTGTGGGAGGACGGGCGCATGAAGAAGTCGGAATACCGCCGCTTCATCGTGCGGACGCCCGGCAACGACGATTTCGCCTCCATGCGGGAAGTGGTGACGCGCCGCTATTCGCGAGTGCAGGCGGAGAACGCGCGGATGCCCGGGCTGGTGCTGATTGACGGCGGGCTTGGCCAGCTGCACGCCGCCGCCGAGGCGCTGGAAGAGTTGGGCATCACGACGCAGCCGCTGGCGTCTATCGCCAAGCGCGAAGAAATTATTTATGTGTACGGTCAGGAGGACGAGCCCATAGCGCTGGACCGTTTCTCGCCGGTGCTGCACCTGATCCAGCAGATCCGGGATGAAGCGCACCGCTTTGCGATCACGTTCCATCGCAGGCGGCGCAGCGCGGCGCGGCTTACGTCGGAGTTGAATGACGCGCCGGGGATCGGGCCGAAGACGGTGGAGAAGCTGCTGCGGCATTTTGGGAGCGCCGAGCGGGTGCGCCAGGCGACGGAGGCCGAGCTGCGGCAGGTGATCGGGCGCGCGGCGACGCAAAGAGTGAAGGAGTTTTACGCACGGCAGGGCGCGGCGGAGCTGCGGGTTCTGAACTGACGGGGATGGAGGCGATGGCATGAGAACCGGGCTGTGGTTGGCGCTGCTTGCCGCCGGCATGGCGGCGGCGTCCCGAGCGCCGCAGGGCGGCGCGGTATCGCTGGTCCGCGCGCCGAATGGCGGCATACAGCCGCAAGCCGTCGCGGACGGCAGGGGCGTAGTGCACCTGTTGTACTTTGCCGGCGACCCCAAGCATGGCGATCTGTTCTATGTGAAGTCCCGCGATTACGGAGCGACGTGGTCCTCGCCGCTGCGCGTCAACAGCCGGCCCGGCGCGGCTCTCGCCGTCGGAACGATACGGGGAGGCCAACTGGCTGTGGGCAAGAACGGCCGGGTTCACGTTGCATGGAACGGATCGTCAGCGACCGAAGCCGAAGGGCCGATGAACCCTGAAGCGGGCCGCCGCGGAGCGCCGATGCTGTACAGCCGGCTGAACGATACGGGCACTGCCTTTGAACCGGAGCGCAACCTGATGACGCGCACCTTTGGACTGGATGGCGGCGGGGCGGTTGCGGCCGACGCGGCCGGCAATGTGTATGTGGCCTGGCACGGGAAGTCGCCGGGGGCTGCGGCTGGTGAAGCCGGACGGCAGGTGTGGGTCGCCGTCTCGCATGACGAGGGTAAGACATTTGCGCCTGAGCATCCAGCATGGAATCAGCCCACGGGCGCCTGCGCTTGTTGCGGCATGGCCATTTTCGCCGACTCTCAGGGAACGGTGCGAGCTCTGTACCGCTCGGCGACAGAAGGCGTGCATCGCGACATGTACTTGCTGAGCTCGACCGATGAGGGCGCGAGCTTTCAGGCGCGCAAGCTGCACGAGTGGGAGATCAATGCGTGTCCGATGAGCAGCATGGAGCTTGCTGAAGGGGGCGGCCAGGTGGCCGGCGCGTGGGAGACCAAGGGTCAGGTCTATTTCGAGAACCTGACGGCGAGTTCAGCGGCGCCGGTGAGCGGCGCCGGGGAGGGCGCAGGCCGCAAGCACCCGCGGATTGCGATCGGGCCGAACGGCGAGACGCTGATGATCTGGACGGAGGGGACGGGCTGGCAGCGCGGCGGATCACTGGCCTGGCAGCTTTATGATGCGAGCGGGAGGCCGGTGGGTGAGAAGGGGCTTGCGTCCGGCGTGCCGGCGTGGAGCTTCGGCGCTGTGACGCCGAAGCCGGGAGGCTTCCTGATTATCTACTGACCCGGGGGACGGCGTGGAATTCGGGATCGCGCCGTGAGTGGGCTGCGCTCATCTTCCGGCGCTGGCGGGCACGCCGAAATCCCAGATCTGCATGTTGATGACGCCGTTGGTTGCGGGCGTGTATTCGACCACGGCGTACTCGCCCGGCGCAAGAGGCTTCATGGGCCAGATTTTGTAGAGAGCATCGCCGACCTGGCGGCGGAAGATCTCGATCTCATCGGGCTGTTCGATGATCTCTTTGGTGACGGGTACGATCTCGAACTTTTCGATGATGCGAGCGTTTTTGGCGGGAGCGGCGCGGACGATGCCGAAGCGCTCCTCAGCCGAGAGGCGTATGTAGAACTCAGGCGTGGCGGTATCGACGACATTATGGGAATGCTCGCCGTCGACTTCGAGGGCGCCTTTGCCGGCCACGATGGGGATGGGGGTCATGACCTTGAGGATCGAGCGGCCTTTATTGCCGACCACCTTGGACTCGGCGGGCTGGATGGTTTTGAGCTGACTTCCGGCGACGAGATATACGCCCGGCTCGACGGGGACGCGGGCGACCTCCGCGGCGGCCTCGCGCTCCGCCTTCTCCTCGGCGGCCATCTCGGCAGCTTCCCGCCGCATTGATTCTTCGCGCTGTTTCTGCTCGGATTGCGTACGTTTCAAATCGACGAGATCGAGGGGAACCTCTTCCCACTGGCTTCGCTCGACGCTATAAAAGCGGACGCGGTCGGAAAGCACCTGGTACTCCCGAACCAGCTGATACTCGCCATCTTTCATGTACAGCCGGATCGCGGCGGCGCAGGCGATGACGGGCGCCAGCAGCAGGGCCAGGATGGCGCGGACCATGGAATCCTCTCCTTTGATTATCGACGCGGGCGGGGCGGCGGGCGGTACACTGGCGGGTGATTCAGCATGAGATACAGAGCGCTTGGAAAGACCGGCATCGAAGTCAGCGAAATTGGCTATGGAGCGTGGGGGATTGGCGGGAGGCAGTGGCTTGGCGCCGATGATCAGGAATCGCTGCGGGCGCTAGGCCGCGCGATCGAGCTGGGGGTCAACTTCATCGATACGGCGCTTGCCTACGGAGAAGGGCGCAGCGAGCAGCTTGTGGGGAAGGCGGTGCGCGAGGCGCCGGGCAAGGTCTGGGTGGCGACCAAGGTTCCGCCCAAGAACCTGCTGTGGCCGGCGCGGCCCGGGGTGGGCATCGACGAGGTGTTCCCCTACGACCACATCATCCGCTGCACGGAGCAGAGCCTGCGGAATCTGGGCGTGGACGTGATCGACTTACAGCAGTTGCACGTATGGAATCCGGAATGGATCGACTGCGACGACTGGCGGCGGGCCTTCGAGGATCTCAAGAAGTCGGGGAAGGCGCGGGCAGTGGGCATTTCCATCAACGATCACCAACCCGATTCGGCGCTGGAGGCGGTGCAGACGGGGCTGATCGACGCGGTGCAGGTGATCTACAACATTTTTGATCAAAGCCCGGAGCGGAATCTGTTTCGGCTAACGCAGCAGATGGGGGTGGGCGTGCTGGCGCGCGTGCCGCTCGATGAGGGCGGGCTGACGGGGACGATTGACGAGAACACGACATTTCCGAAGGGCGATTTCCGCGAGAGGTACTTTCGCGGGGATCGCAAGCGACAGGTGGCTGAACGTGTGGCCGCGCTCAAGAGAGATCTGGCGGGGGTCGAAGGCACGCTTGCGGAGATTGCGCTGCGGTTCTGCATTTCGCATCCGGCGGTGTCAACGGTGATCCCGGGGATGAGGCGGGTGAAGACGGTAGAGAGCAGCTGCTCGGCTTCGGAGCGGGGTCCGCTCGGGGCGGATGTACTGGCCAAGCTGAAGCGGCACGCGTGGGAGCGGAATTTTTATGACTAAGCCGCGCGGCGCACAGGGCCGGCGAGGGGCTGATGGGGCGAAGGCGCCAGCGTCTCCAGGCGCGCCAGCGTGGCCTGGATGTGACCGTCTCTGGCCGGCGAAGCCGGGCGGTTCCGAAGGACTTCGAGCCGGTACTGAAGAAATCGAATCTCCTGCTGGATGTCGGTTTCCACGGCGGGGGCGCGCCGGGTATCGCAGCTCCGGCGCGAGACGATGACGAGACGCATGCGAGAGAAGTATGCCACGCGGGCGGCGGTTTGAGAATACAGGGTATTCTGTACGGCCGCCGGCGTTTTTCCTGACAGTGGCAACGTAGCGGCTCGAGCGCGGCGCACCTGATACTGGATGCGATGACCAATCCAATTCGCCGGACGGCTTCGCGGCAGATATATGAAGGCAATCTGGTGCGCCTCAGGGAGGACTCGGTGATTTTGCCGCGAGGCAGCGAGGCGATCTACGAATACGTGGAAATCAAGCCTGGCTCGAGCACGCTGGCCATGGAGGAGGACGGCGACGTGTGGCTGGTGCGGGAGTGGAAGTACGCGATCGGGAGGCCGTCGCTCGAGGTGGTGAGCGGGGGCATCGAGCCGGGCGAAGAAGCGCTGGACGCCGCGCGGCGGGAGCTGCGGGAGGAGGCTGGGCTGGAGGCGCGCGAATGGATTGCGATGGGCCACGTGGATCCCTTCACCACGATGTTGCGCTGCCCCAATTATCTATTTCTGGCCCGGGGGTTGAGGCAGGTGGAGCGTGATCCGGAGGAGGCGGAGGTGATGGAAGTGGTGCGGATGCCGCTTCGGTCCGCGGTGGAACTTGTGCTGAGCGGGGAGATCACGCATGGTTCGAGTTGCGTGGCGATCCTGAAGGCGGCGGAGTGGGTGCGGCGCAACGGTTCGGGGAGCGGGGCCCAGCGAGGGCGGCTTACTTCAACTCCGTGACGGGGACGTCGAACCGCGCGGTGTTGACCACGCCTTTGCGTTGGAACTGCACCCAGATGCGGTACACGCCGGGCCGCGGAAAGATGAGATTGAACTGCACCTGGGGGCCGCCGTTTGCGAGAAAGGGATGCGTGTGGATGAGGTCGATCAGGTCCTGGCTGGCGGCCAGCATGTGTCCCCAGGCGGAAAGGTACTGCTCCAGACCGTCGGCGGGATTGAGATGGAAAAACAGCAAGGTTTTCAATCCGGCGATTGGCTGTGGGGGATCGGTGGCGAGGGAGACGACCATATTTTCGGTCTTTTTCGGCGACAGATCCGGTTTGAGCTGGGCGCCGGCGGTGATCGGGCCTCCGGGCACGATCAGCGTTTTCGCGACCAACTGCGGGACGCCGCCTTTGGGATAGAAATCGCTTAAGACGCGATACATGCCGGATTTCGGCAGGACGGTGGTATAGCGGAATACGGAGTCTTCGCCGCGCACCGGGTGGTCGTGAACAAAGAACTCGAGGTCCTGGCTGACGATGAACATGTGAAAGAGTTTGTCGTGGACGATTTCGAAGTCGGTTACGCGCTGAGCGGTTTTGGGGTTCAAGACCTCGAAGGCGAGCTCGACGGGTTTACCGGGGTTGAGCCGCGCAGGCGCGTGCTTCAGAATGACGGGGTATTCGGTTTCGTCGGGGATGCCGGCGATGAGCGTCATGCCGCAGCGGGGGCATTTGCCGGGCTGGGGGGAATGGACGTCGGGATCCATGGGGCAGACGAAATCGACCGGGGGCTGCTGGGGCTCGGCGGGAGGGAGGGGAAACGGGGTCTGGGGCTGCCCGGCGAGCAGCGCGGAGGCAATCAGAAGGGATGGGAGCAGCCGCATAGGAGGGCGATGGGACCATTATCGCATCCGGCTGGTGGCGGTCTAGGCGCCGCGTCCGATGCGGATCAACTGCTCGGCGTGTTTCAGGGCCTCGGGGGTAAGCTTTTGACCGGAGAGCATGCGTCCGATCTCACGGGTGCGGGCTGGGGGGTCCAATTCCTCGATGGCGGCGACGGTGCGGCCTTTGAATTCGCGTTTTTCGACGAAGTAGTGGTGGTCGGCGAATCCGGCGATCTGGGGGAGGTGGGTCACGCACAGGACCTGATGGGAGGCGGCGAGTTTTTTGAGGCGGCGTCCGACGGCTTCAGCGGCGCCGCCGCCGACGCCGGCGTCCACCTCATCAAACACGAGTGTGCGAGCGGCGCGGTGTGGGGGCGCGGCGCCGGCGGTGCAGGTCTTGAGGGCCAGGGCGATGCGCGAAAGCTCGCCGCCGGATGCGACTTTTTCGAGGGGGCGGGGCTCCTCGCCGGGATTCGGAGCGATGAGGAAGGCCACGCGATCGGCGCCGGTTTCCGACCAGGGGGCGGGTTCGAGGCGGATCTCCATTCGGGACCGCTCCATGGCGAGCGCGGCGAGCTCCTGTTCGACGCGGCGGGCCAGCAGGCGGGCGGCATCGCGGCGGCGTCGGGCGATTTCGGCGGCGGCGGCGCGATAGGCCTCAGCAAGCTGCTCGCGCTCGCGCGCCAACTGGGCGCGCCGCGCGGCGGCGTTCTCGACGGATGCAAGGCGCTGGCGGACATCGCGGAGGAAGTCGAGGACGGCTTCGATCGACGAGCCGTATTTGCGCTTGAGCTTCTCGATGGCGCCGAGCCGGGCTTCGATCTCGTCGAGGCGGCGGGGATCGGCCTCGAGTCTGGCGAGGTAATCGCGGAGGGCCAGGGAGGCGTCCTCCACCGCCGCGGCGGCGGGGCGGAGGGTTTCGAGCACAGGCGCGAGGCTCTCATCGATGCGGCCCAGCTCTTCGAGCTTGCGGGCGGCCAATTTCAGTTGGGCGCTGACGCTTTCGGGGGCATCGTACAGCGCGCTATAGGCGGCGTTGGCGGCCTCCTCGATGCGGGCGAAATTGCGCAGGACGCGGCGTTCGTTTTCAAGCTCGAGGTCCTCGCCCGGCCTGAGGTTGGCGGCCTCGATCTCGCGCATCTGAAAATTCCAGAGATCGGCGAGGCGCAGGCGCTCCTGCTCGCTCTGATCGAGCTCCTCGAGGGCGGCGGAGCATCGCCGCCACTGTCGGTAGATTCCGGCAAGCGGCGCGGCATCGATTCCAGCGAAGGCGTCGAGCATTTCGCGCTGGGCTTCGGAGGTGAACAGCATCTGCTGATCGTGCTGGCCGTGAATATCGCCGAGAAAGGGGGCGAGCTCGCGCAACAAAGAAGCCGTGACGGGACGGCTGGCGGCGAAGGCGCGCGATTTGCCGGAGGAGAGAATTTCGCGTTCGATGAGCAACTCGCCGTCTTCGGCTTCGATTCCGGCTTCGCTGAGCAGTTTTCGGGCGGCCGGATCCTCGGGCGCTTCGAAGATGGCGGAAACGCGGGCGCGATCGGCGTTGGAGCGGACCATTTCGGCCGAGGCGCGTCCGCCGAACAGCAGGGCGAGGGCGTCGACGATGATGGATTTGCCGCTGCCGGTCTCGCCGGTCAGGAGGTTCAGTCCGGGATGGAAGCGCACGCGGACCCGTTCGACGACCGCGTAGTTTTCGACGAGCAACTCCACCAGCACAGTCTCAGCTTACCCGGAGGGCTGGAGGAATGGCGCGGCGGGGCGCGTGTATACTAAACAGAACCGGATCAAAATGTTTTTCAGGCCGTTTTGCGCGGTTTTAATAGAATGAAGTAAGAACCACACCGATTCTGATGCTCTATTTTCAGGCGCCCGCGCTACTGCAGACGAGCTTTTGGGAGCTCATCAAGACATCGCAGCCGATCCCGCTGACGGTATTGGCGCTGCTGGTGATCCTTTCGATCCTGTCGTGGACCATCATATTTTCGAAATGGGCGACGCTCAGCGGGGCGCGGAAGGCGAACCGGCAATTTTTGCGGGCGTTCCGGAAGGCGAACGGGCTGGAAGCGGTGGCGCTGGCGAGCGAGCAGTTCCGGACCGCGCCGCTCGTGGCGGTATTTGATTTCGGGTACAGCGAGATCGACCGGCAGGTGAAATCGCGGGGCACGGTGGTGAACAAGCTGGCGCTTGAGCGGAGCCTGCAGCTCGGCATCAGCGAAGAGATCGCGCGGCTGGAACGGAACATGAACTGGCTGGCGACGACGGCGACGGTATCGCCGTTCATCGGGCTGTTTGGAACGGTATGGGGCATCATTGACGCATTTCAGGCGCTGGGTCTGGCGGGGGCCACGAGCATGCGCGCGGTGGCGCCGGGGATCGCCGAGGCGCTGGTGACGACGGCTCTGGGCCTGGCGGCCGCGATTCCGGCCGCGGTTTTCTACAATCTGTTCGGCAACAGCCTGCGGGAGCTGGGAGCGCGGATGGAGGACTTTTCTCTTGAATTCATGAACATGGCCGAACGCGTCTATGGGGATTAGAGGCGGCGAGCCGAGGGCGGCTGTGAAGGAGCGGGGATATGGCCTTTAGCGTGAACGGCGGGTCGGTCTACGGGGGGGTGCGACGGAGCTTCCGCGGCGGCGCCGGGACGCTGGCGGAGATCAACATTGTGCCGCTGGTGGACGTGGTGCTGGTGTTGCTCATCATCTTCATGCTGACGGCGCATGTCATGGAATTTGGGATGGAGGTGAATGTCCCGAAGGTCAGGAATGTGCGCGATACGGCGGAGGTGCTGCCGGTGGTGAATGTGACGAGCGACGGGCGGTTGTTTCTGATCGACCAGCCGGTGAACGTGAACGAGATCGCCGACCGCATTGCGGAGCGATTTCCGAGCGCTCAAGGGGTTTATGTCCGGGCCGACAAGGACACGCCGTGGGACGTCATCGCGCAGGTATTTAACATCGTGGGCAAGAGGTATCAGATCCGCGCCGTGACGCAGCCCGAGGAGAACCTGGGAGCGGGGAAGAAGTGAGTGGGCACGCCGACATACTGGATGAACGCGAATCGCTGCGGGGGCCGTTGTTCGGCTCCATTGCGTTTCATGTCGGCGTGGTAGGGCTGCTGATCGGATCGAACTGGTGGATGAACCACGGCCGGGCGCCGTTTGGGAGTCCGGATGCGATGGGGGGATCGGTGGGCATCCAGGCGGTGGACACGCTGCCGTTTCCGGAGCGTCACGGCGAGAAGAATCCGCTGGCGAATGACACGAAAGCGAACGTGCCGACGCCGCCCAAGGCCAGCGTGAAAGCGGCGCCGAAGGAAGAGCCGGACGCTGTTGCGCTCAAGAGCCGCAAGGCGCCGAAGAAGCAATCCGAACTGATCGCGAAGAACCAGCGGTTCCGCCCGGAGCCGGATCGGCCGAACCAGATTTATAGCGCGGCCGGGCAGGCGGTGTCTTCGCCGCTTTATGGGGGCATGCCGGGAGTTGGCGGCGTCGGCATCGGTCCGAATTCGGTGTTCGGCGTGCAGTTTGGGGCATACGCCAACGCGCTGGTGCAACAGGTATCGCGGCGGTGGGCGATTGAAACGGCGCAACTGCCTCCGCTGGTGCGGTCGGCGGGCCGAGTGCTGGTGCGTTTTGAGCTCCAGCGGGATGGAACCATCCGGGGTTTGCCGGCGATTCTTCAAAGCAGCGGGAATCCGGAGGTGGACCGCACGGCGCAGCGGGCGGTGATCAACGCGGCGCCGTTTGCGCGCCTGCCGCTGCAATTTCCGCGGGATTCAGCCACAGTCGAACTAGTGTTTGAGCTACAGAGATGAAACGAGCCCTTGTCGCAACGGCCGCGGCCCTGCTGGCTGCGTCGGCCTATCTGATCGCGCAGCAGCCCGACATTTTCGGGAGGGTGAAGGGCGGGGAATCGCCCACCATCGCCATTCCCGATTTCCGCGGATCGGGGGGCGCGGAGCAGTTTATGGGCGTGTTCAATTCCACGCTCTGGAACGAGATCCAGCAATCCGGGCTGTTCAAGATGGCGCCGAAATCGATGTACCCGCTGCAAGCGCCGCAACAGCCGTCGGATTTCAAACGGCCGGAGGCGGCGGCGCCGTCGCGACGCGGCCGGCCAGCCGCGCCGGTGAGCCGAGGGCCGTGGCTGACGGACTGGTCGAGCCCGCCGGTGAGCGCGCAGTGGCTCGCATTCGGCTACACGGCGGTGCAAAACGATCAACTGGTTCTGTTCGGGTGGCTGTACAACGTCACGCAACCGGATCCGTCGACGGCGCAGGTGATCGGCAAGCTGTATTTCGGCCCTGTGAGCGCGGAGGGGGCCAAAAAGGTGGCGCGCGAGTTTGCCGCCGATATTCTTCAGCAATTCGGCGGAAAAAGCCTGGCGGGAACCAAGATCTATTTCGTTTCCGACCGCACGGGGCACAAGGAAATCTGGTCGATGGACTACGACGGATCGAACCAGAAGCAACTGACCAATTACCGATCGATCACGACCTTCCCGTGCGTCTCGCCGGACGGGACGCGGATTGCGTTCACGACGTACTATCAGGGCAATCCGAAGATTTTCGTGCACTCGCTCGAAAGCGGCCGGAAACTGCCGTTTTACAACCAGGCGGCGTCGATGAATGCGCCGAGCGATTTCACGCCGGATTCGAAACAGCTTCTGTTGTACTCTACGGCTGGCGGGGGGTTTGCGCATCTGTATATCGCCAATATTGACGGGAGCAATCTGCGTCCTCTGTCGGCGCCGGGTCTGCGCGCGATTGAAGTGGAGGCGAAAGTAAATCCGAAGACGGGGGCGGATGTCGTTTTTGTTTCCGGTCGCGGCGGAATGCCGCAAATATATAGAATGAATATCGATGGAGCGGACGTAGTGCGGCTGACCGACGGGGAAGGCGAGGCGGTGAATCCGTCCTGGCATCCCGACGGTCAAAAGATCGCTTTCGCATGGACGAGAGGCTTCGAGCCGGGGAACTACAACATTTTCATTATGGACGTGGCCACGCGGGCGTTAGTGCAACTAACGCACGGGGCGGGGCGAAACGAAAACCCGGTTTGGGCGCCTGACGGCCAGCATCTTGTCTTCTCCTCCAAGCGCGGCCGCACGATCCAGATCTTCACGATGCTGGCCGATGGAACGCAGGTGAAGCAGCTGACGAGCCAGGGCAACAACGAAAAGCCCGTATGGAGCAGGGCAAGCAATTTTTGAAGTTTGTATCCAATCAGGAGGCAATTTCAGGATGAGAACGCGCACGCTCTATATTGCGAACGCCAGCGCAGTGTTAGTGGCGATCGCCCTATTGGCATTCATGGCGGGATGCAAGAAGAAGCCGCCGCCGCCGCCCCCGCCGCCGCCGGCGCCGAAAGAAGCGCCGGCCCCGCCGCCGGCCAAACCCAGCATCAACAGTTTCACGGTTGAACCCCGCAGCGTGGAGCGGGGGCAATCGGCGACGCTGCGCTGGTCGGTGAGCAACGCGACCGATATCACCATTGATCAGGGCATCGGCGCGGTGCAGAGCAACGGCTCGCGGCAGGTGTTTCCGAGCAACACGACGACGTACACGCTGGTGGCGAATGGTCCCGGGGGATCGGACACGCGCTCGGTGACCGTGGATGTGACGGTTCCGCCGCCGCCACCGCCGCCGCCGCCGGCCAAGCCGACGCGATCGGCCGCCGACATACTGGCCTCGGATGTTCAAGATGCGTATTTCGATTACGATAAGAGCGATATCCGGGACGATGCCCGCGCTACGCTGACCCACGACGCGGAGGTCCTGAAGCAGTTGCTGAACGACAATCCGGGGTTCAATGTGACGATCGAAGGCCATTGCGACGAGCGGGGCTCAGCCGAGTACAACATGGGTCTCGGCGACCGGCGCGCGACCTCGGCGAAGGATTTCCTTGTCCAGCTCGGCGTGCCCGCCGACCGGCTGAAGACGATCAGCTACGGCAAGGAAAGGCCGCAATGCACGGAGGCGACGGAAGAGTGCTATCAAAAGAACCGCCGCGTCCATTTCTCGCCCGCACAATAGCGGCAGGGGGTACACAGGGGGCCGGCCGGGCCGGCCCCTATGAAAGGGTTTTGAATGAAGCTGATGGTACTCAGTGCGCTGGCCTTGGCGCCCGCAGTCGCGTGGGGCCAGAGCCAGAAGGATATGATTCGCGAGCTGCAACGCGATGTAGCGGCTCTCAACGAGCAGGTCAAGGCCATGCAGCAATCGATCCAGCAGAATCAGACCGAGCTGAAGCTCAGCATTCAGCAGGCGATCGATCTGGCGAACCGGGCCAACACCAGCATCGCCGTACTGCAAAGCAATATTGAGAACATTCTGGGCAAGCAAGCGAGCGCGGTAGGGCAGACGGCCGCGGGAGTGGGCGCAAAGGTCGATCAGCTTACTGAGGAGTTCCGTTCGGTTCGTGAAGCCATCACCGACATGAATGCGCGACTCAGCAAGCTGGATGCGAAAGTGACGGACCTGGCCAACGCGGCGAGGACAATCCAGAATCCTCCTCCCGCTCCGGGGAGCACGGGCGGGCCATCGGGCGCAAGCGGCGGACCGCCGCCTGGAGCGTCGGCGGAGGCGACCTACCAGGCTGCGTACCGCGATATGACCGGCGGGAATCTGGATCTCGCGCTTCAGGAATTCTCCGATTACCTGAAGTGGTTTCCGCAAACCGATTATGCGCCGAATGCGCAGTTCTACATCGGCGACATCTATTACCGCAAGGCGGACCTGAACAATGCGATCGCCGCTTTTGACGCCGTTTTGGAGCGCTACTCGGAGAATCCCAAGAGTCTCGACGCGCGCTACATGAAAGGGCTGGCTCTGGTGCAGGCCGGCAAACCGACGGCGGCGGCGAAAGAATTCCGGCAGATTGTGGAGAAGTATCCGGGGACGGAACAGGCCGCCAAGGCGAAGGCGCAACTGCGGTCACTGGGCTACTCGGCGAGCACGCCGAGCAGCTCCACGCGCCGGCGAAAATGACGCCCTCGGCATCGACCCCTCCGGAAGACAGCTCCCGCCCCGCCCTCTCCACTGAATCCGATCTCGCGCAGCTCATCGACTACGCGCTCTTATCGCCGCGATTTTCGGAGGAGCAGATCGCGCGGGGCTGCGAAGCGGCGGTGCGAAACGCCCTTCGCTGTGTGACGGTGCGGCCCATTGATCTGGCGACGGCGGTGCGAGCGGTGGGCGGCGCGCCCGTGCGCATTGGCGCGGCGGTGAGCTATCCACATGGTGCGGCGACGACGGCGGTGAAGCTGTATGAGACGCGTGACGCGCTGGGGCGCGGCGCGCGGTCGATCGAAACGGTGCTGAACGCGGGAGCGATGATCTCGCGCCAGTTTCGGTATGTCGAAACGGAGCTGCTGCAAATGGCGCAGGAATGCCACCGCGCCGGCGCGACGCTGACGGTTGATCTGGAGTTGCCGTGGCTGGCGCCGGACCTGCGGGTCATTGCGTGCCGGATCGCGCGGCGGGCGGAGGTGGACGCAGTGCGCCCGGCCAGCCTGTTTGGACCGCCGGGCGCGACTGTGGAAGATCTGCGCTTTCTGATAGAAAAATGCGGCGAGCTGGTTCAGGTGGATGCGGGGAATCTGGTTCGCAAGTGGGAAGAGGCGGAAACAGCGCATTCAGCGGGATGCATTGGATTCCAGAGCACGGATCCGGTCCCGATCCTGGAATCGTGGCGGGCGGAACTGGCGCGGCGGAAGGAGCAAGAGGCGGGGCCTGGCAGTTCCCGTCCGGCGGCGAGCTGAAGCCGGCGCCATCGCGAATGAAGGCAGGATGGGCGCGTGGCGGCGATGGAGCCCGCGGCGGAGCAGCGCTATACGCGGATGCCGATTTTCCACAGGCCATAGGCGACGGCCTGCCGCAAGTAGACCCAGTTATCGATGGCCTCGGGCTTGGAGGGCCTCGGCGAGCCGTACACCTTGATCCCGGTCTCCTCCAGCATCTTTTTTACGCGGAAAATATGATAACCGTCGCTCACCACGATGCAACTGGTCAGGTTGCGGCGCTTCATGATTTCGCCGACGGCGGCGATGCTCTGGGCGGTGCTCTCGCCTTCAGGCTCGACCAGAATGGCCTCGGAGGGAACGCCGCGCCGGCTCAGGTAGGCGCGCCCGACCTCGCCTTCGGTATAGACGGGGTCGCCGCCGGCGCCGCCGGTAGTGAGGATGAGCGGCGCGAGGCCGCGCAGGTAGAGGAACAGCGCGTGGTTGAGGCGCGCTTGGAGCACTGGCGACGGGCGGCCGCGATATTCGGCGGCGCCCAGGACGACAATGATGTCAGCCGGTTGGGCCTCGTCTCTGGTGGACTGTAGCCGGATCTGGCGGGCGGTGTAAAAGAGCCACGCCAGCGCGCCCGCTACAATCAGCGCAGACGCAGCCCCCAAGGTGCGTTTCATTGCAGATTTCGTGGCGTTCAGTCAATACTTTAACAGTGGCCCGGCGGCGTCCGGCAACGGGCTGTCCGGCTGCGCGATGGGAAGCGAAATTCTTACGAGCGCCGCCAATCCGCTGCTCAAGTCCGTGCGCCGGGCGATTGCCCGTGGGCGCCTGACGGAGGACGGCTATCTGGTAGCCGAGGGTTTTCATCTGCTGGAGGAGGCGGTTCGCAGCGGCCGGCCGATCCAGGCGGTTCTCGCCGGCGAGTCAGTGCGGGAGGCAGTCCGTTCGCGTCTGGGCGGAAACCCGGTGCGCAACATTACGGTCAGGAGCGCAGTGCTGGCGGGCATATCCTCGACGGAAACCAGCCAGGGGGTGATTGCGCTGGTCCGTCCGCCGGAATGGACGCTGGAGCAGGTTCTGGGGGGCGACACGCTGGCGATCGTTCTGGATGGGGTGCAGGAGCCGGGGAACGCGGGAGCGATTGTGCGGTCGGCGGAGGCGTTCGGGGCCACCGGCATCGTGTTTTTGAAGGGCGCCGTGAACCCGTTCAACCCCAAGTGCGTGCGCGCGTCGGCGGGATCCATTTTCCGGCTGCCCTGCGTTTACGGGATCGAGGAATGGAAGCTTCTGGCGGCCATCCGGGAGTGCGGCGTGGACGTGTTGGCAGCGATGCCGGGCGACGGCGTGGATATTGGCAGCGCGGATTTCAGGCGCAGAGCGGCGCTGGTGATCGGCAGCGAGAGCCGGGGGATCGGGGAGAGGCTGCGCCAGGCGGCCGTCCGCGTGCGCATTCCAACGTCCGGCGTCGAATCGCTGAATGCGGCCGTGGCTGCCGGCATTCTCCTCTATGAAGCGCGCCGCCAGCGAGCGCGGATGCCATGAGCCTGTTCGACACGACGCCTCCCGAGCCGCCTCCGGCAGTGGATAAGACCCGTCCGCTCGCCGACCGCATGCGGCCGCGGAGCCTGGAAGAATTTGTGGGCCAGGAGCACATCCTGAGTCCGGGCAAGCCGTTGCGCGCACAAATCGAGCGCGACCAGGTCACGTCGTTGATTCTGTGGGGGCCGCCGGGCGTTGGCAAGACCACGCTCGCCTACCTGATCGCGCGGATCAGCCGGTGCGATTTCATCCCGTTCAGCGCCGTTTTAAGCGGAATCAAGGAGATCAAGGCGGTGATGGCGGATGCTGAAAAGGCGCGGAGAACCGGCCGGCGCACGGTGCTGTTCGTCGATGAGATTCACCGCTTCAACAAGGCGCAGCAGGATGCCTTTCTGCCCTATGTAGAGCGCGGCGACATTATTTTGATCGGCGCGACGACGGAAAATCCGTCCTTCGAGGTGGTATCGGCGCTGCTTTCGCGCGCGAAGGTGTACGCGCTGCGCGCGTTGACTGTCGGCGAAGTGGCGGGCTTATTGCGGCGGGCGCTGGAGGACCGGGAGCGGGGGCTGGGCGCATCAGAAATCCGGGCCTCGAGCGAACTCCTGGAGCAGATCGCCATCTACGCCAATGGCGACGCGCGGTCTGCGTACAATATCCTGGAACTCGCCGCGGCGGCGACGCCTGAGGGCGGCGAGCTTTCGGCGCAGGCGGTGGAGGACGCGCTGCAGCGCAAGGTTCTGCTATATGACAAATCGGGCGAAGAGCACTACAACCTGATCTCGGCGCTGCATAAGTCCGTGCGTTCGAGCGACGTGGATGCTTCTCTGTACTGGCTGGCGCGCATGCTGGAGGCTGGCGAAGACCGGCTGTACATCGCGCGGCGTCTGGTTCGGATGGCGGTTGAGGACATCGGGCTCGCCGATCCGCATGCGCTCGAACAGGCAGTGGCGGCGCAGCAGGCGGTTCATTTCCTGGGAGTACCGGAGGGAGATCAGGCCCTGGCCCAACTGACGATTTATCTGGCGGTTGCGCCGAAATCCGACGCCGCTTACCAGGCGCTGACAGAGGCGCAGGCGGCTGTGCAAAAGACAACGGCCGAGCCGGTTCCCTTGCATCTGCGAAACGCTCCGACGCGGCTGATGCGCGAGTGGGGCTACGGGGCGGGCTACGACCATGCTCATCGTCATCCGGACGGGGTCACTGGGATGCAGTGTCTGCCGGACTCGCTGGCTGGCGCGCGTTTCTACGTTCCGACGGGCCGCGGGGCCGAGAAACGCATTTCCGAGCGCCTGGAGGAGATCCGGAAGTTGAAAGCCTCGCGCCCAGTTGAGTAACGCGTGCTCTTTGAAGATCACTGTATCTAGGGCGGCGTTCACGAAGGCGCGCTGCGCGGATAGGATTTATCCGAGTCGCCGGCGGCCATTCACTAAGTAATTGTAAATACAGAGGCGCAGTAAGCCATTTGTGACGCAGCAGCTTTGACAAGGTTAAACCGTTCGTACTATAAAAGAATGATTCAACTGGGCTATTGCGGAGATTCGCGGTTCGCCGCAAGCTAAGACAGTCGAATGCATGCCACTGCTGAGGTGAGTCTGTGAGCCGAGAGGATACGACCAGCGATCGCCGGACGTCGGATCGATTCCCGATCGAGAGGGAAGTCCGTTATAAGGTTTTGAACAAGAAAAGCACGGAAGAGATAGGCGTCGGACGGACGATCAACATGAGCAGCACGGGAGTTCTTTTTACCACGGAACAGTTGCTTCTGCCCGGGCGGCGCGTGGAAGTTTCCATCAGCTGGCCGGCGCAGCTAGACAACCGCTGCGCATTGCGTCTGGTGGCCCGCGGGCGGGTGGTGCGCTTTGATGAAGGCAAAGCGGCTATCGAAATCCAGCAGTATGAATTCAAGACGCAAGGCAAGGCGCCGATAATTCCAATTCAGTAAGTAATTTATTGCCGTATTTATTACGAGCGATAAGAAATACGGCTGGCCGAGTAAGTGGCTGGCTAAGCTGGGCCGTAAGTGCGCGGCGTGGTGTGCGACCGCGCGCGGCTGAACCGGCGCGGATCTGTTTGCGCCGCGAGGGCGCGCGCCTGTCGCCGTGAGGCCTGGTGTTGGCTCAAGCGGTCGCGGCTACGACTCTTTGCACAAGCCGAGCGATTGCAGATAGGCGCGAAACTGGGCTCCCAAGTCGGGACGTTTGAGCGCGTACTCAACGGTGGCTTTCAGAAACCCGAGCTTATCGCCGGCATCGTAGCGGGTACCTTCAAAGCGATAGCCGTAGATGGGGCGGTTGCGCAGCAGAAATTTCAGCGCGTCCGTGAGCTGGATTTCGCCGCCGCTTCCGGGCTCGATGGAATCGATCGCCTGAAAGACTTCGGGCGTGAGCACATATCGGCCTATGATCGCGAGATTAGAGGGCGCGTCCTCGGCGCGGGGCTTCTCCACCATGTTGCGGATGCGAAACAGGCGGTCGCGGCCGCCGTTGTGCGAGACGGGCTCGGCGTCCACGACGCCGTAGGCTGATATCATTTCGCGCGGGACTTCCATCAGCGCAACGACCGGGGCGCCAAAAAATTCATAGATGTCGAGCAATTGGCGCAAAGCGGGGGTTTCGGAATCGATGATGTCATCGGAGAGAATGACAGCAAACGGCTCCGGACCGACGAGTTCGCGCGCGCGCAGCACGGCGTGTCCGAGCCCGAGCGCCTCCTTCTGCCGCACATACGCGACATCGATCATGTCCGAGACATTGCGGACGATGTTCAACAGATCTTTTTTGCCCTTGGATTCGAGCAACTGTTCGAGCTCGAAGCTGACATCGAAATGGTCTTCGATGGCCGTCTTTCCGCGCCCGGTGACGATGATGATGTTCTGGACGCCGGAATGCATGGCTTCCTCGACGCCGTATTGAATCAACGGCTTATCGACGAGCGGGAGCATTTCCTTGGGCTGCGCCTTGGTGGCGGGGAGAAAGCGAGTGCCGAGACCGGCGGCAGGGAAAACGGCCTTGCGGACGCGGGGTATCATCAGCCGCTATTGTAAACCGGGCGGCGTTCGAATCCCGGTATAATGAGGTTTCCCCCGAGTTAACCAGCCGAAAAGGATGATTGGATGGATGAAAAAGAGCGCACGCGGGTGCTTGGCGCGGCCCTAAGCCAGATCGAGAAGCAGTTTGGAAAAGGGTCTATCGTCCGGCTGGGGTCGAAAGAGGCCATTGTTCCGGTTTCAGCGATCTCGACCGGTTCCATTTCTGTGGATTACGCGCTCGGCGTGGGCGGGTTTCCGCGGGGCCGAATCAGCGAGATTTTCGGTCCGGAATCGTCGGGGAAGACGACAATAGCGCTACAGGTGATTGCGGAGGCGCAGCGGGGCGGAGGCATGGCCGCATTCATTGACGTGGAGCATGCGCTTGATCCGATTTATGCGCGGAAACTGGGGGTGGATATCGATAATCTGCTCGTTTCGCAGCCGGATTACGCGGAGCAGGCGCTGGAGATCACCTCCGCGCTGATCGGCTCGGGCTCGATCGACGTGCTGGTGGTAGATTCCGTGGCGGCGCTGGTGCCTAAGGCCGAGCTGGACGGAGAAATGGGCGACGCGTTTGTCGGCGTGCAAGCGCGGCTGATGTCGCAGGCGATGCGCAAGCTGACGGGCATTGTATCGAAGTCAAAAACGTGCCTGCTCTTTATCAATCAGATTCGGGAAAAGATCGGCGTGATGTTTGGCAATCCCGAGACGACTTCCGGCGGCCGCGCGTTGAAGTTCTACTCATCGGTGCGAGCCGACATCCGGCGGATCGCGGCAATCAAAGAAGGCGACGTGGTGATTGGCAGCCGCACGAAGATCAAGGTGGTGAAGAACAAGGTGGCGCCGCCGTTTCGCGAAGCCGAATTCGACATTCTCTACGGGGAGGGGATTTCGAAAGAAGGCGATCTGCTCGACCTCGGCGTCGCGCAGAATATCATCGAAAAAAGCGGTTCGTGGTTCAGCTACAAGGGCGACCGCATCGGGCAGGGACGCGAAAATGCGCGGCAGTTTCTCAAGGATAATCCGGACATCCGGCAACGGATCGACGCCGAACTGCGGGGCGCGCTGGGACTGGTTCCTGCGGAAGCGGAGCCCCCGCCCGCGCCCGTGGCGGCAGGGCGGGCGAAGTAACAGCAGATTTCCGGGCGTCAGGTTTTTACTTCCGCGACAGGCATAACGCGTTCCTTCTGGGGGACTCGCCGCCTCCGCTTCATCTCGTTCACCAGATAGGCGATGAGCATGCAGGTTACGGTTCCTGCGAGTGCGGCGGTCATGTCGCGCTGGGAATCCCAGGGGTCGCCCTGCATGCCCAGAAACGCCGTGCCGAGCCCGGGGTGCACGGTCATCGCGACGTAGGCTTCGATGATTTCGTAGATCGCGCTGAGCGACATGATGATGTTCGCCGGGAAGAAGTAGGACCAGAAGCCCGTGGTGCGGGAGGTCATCAAGAACGCATCGCGAAACGGATAGGTCATCAGCAGGCCGAAAGAAAAGTGGACGATGCGGTCAAAGTCGTTCCGCTCCAGGTTAAAGGCGTTTTGCAGCCAGCGGCCGAGGGGTACGTCCTCATAGCTGTAATGGGCCCCGACCTCGTGCAGCCCGAGATAAATGGCGATGAGAACATACGAGAGGTTCGAAAGGGGATATTTGCGGTAGGTGAGCAGCAGAACGATAACGATGAAGTAGACCAGCGAATTTTCGAGCCACCAATCGCGGCGATCCTGGGGGTTGATGGCGAGAAACGCCCACCAGGCGACGAAGGCGGCGGCGAGGGTGTGGAGAAACCGGCGGTCGACAAAGCGCGGGCGAGATCTTCCACCGATCCAGTGTTGCCGGCCCGTCGAGCGCCCGGTTGTCAAACGAACCTCTATGGGCAAGCTAACATTCCCTCATCTCGGGGCGCAATGTCGGGGGGATGCTATTCTGGAGTAAAGCCATTGAACCGTCGGCAGTTTTTATTTTCTCTTCCCACCCTGGGTTTGACGATTCCGGCGTACGGACATTTCATCGAGCCGTACTGGTTCGACGAAACCAGGACGCGCGTTTACGTCCCCGGGCTTTCCGGCAGCGTGCGCGTCTTGCATCTGTCGGACTTGCACATCTCTTCGTTTGTGCCCTTTTCGGTGGTCGAGGAGGCAATCCGCATCGGGCTGAAGTCGCGACCGGACCTGATCTGTCTGACGGGCGATTTCATCACCAACGACGCGCCGTTTGACCGCGATCAGTACGAGACCTGTCTCAAACGGCTGGCGCAGGCGGCGCCGTGTTTTGCCTGTCTGGGGAATCACGATGGCGGCTCGTGGACAGCGACGGTGGGCGGTTTTTCGGACAGTTCCGCAGTGCGCAGCCTGCTGGCGGCTGCGCGGGTAACGCTGCTCTACAATCGCGCGGAGGTTGTTTCAGCGCAGGGGCAGAAACTGCAACTGGTCGGGCTGGGCGACATCTGGAACGACGAAGCGGACCCCGGTTATGCGTTCGCGCAGGTGGACCCGCGCTTACCGACGGTGGTTCTGGCGCACAACCCCGATACGAAAGACAGGATCGGGGCCTTTCCCTGGCATGCCATGCTTTCGGGACACACGCACGGCGGGCAGGTGCTGGTCCCGGTAGTCGGGACGCGCTTTGTGGCGGTGAAGGACAAGCGGTTCGTTGCCGGACTGCGGGGCTGGAAGGGCCGTCAGATCTACGTGACGCGCGGCGTTGGAAGCCTGGGCGGCATTCGCCTGAACTGCCGTCCTGAGGTGACCGTTCTCGAACTGTCCGGACGTCAGCAGCCGAATCGGGTAATCTGAAGATTTGGACCGCGTGCGCCGGCCATCCGCGCCGGACGATTGAACATCCGCTCAGGCCTGCTGAAAGAAATTTGCGCTCAGCGCGTCCCTTCGCGGCCCAATCGGTTTATGGAGATCGCAAAAGTAATTGGCAGAGAAATCCTCGATTCACGAGGCAATCCGACGGTTGAGGCGGACGTTTACCTCGCCGACGGCAGCCTGGGGCGGGCGGCTGTGCCCTCGGGCGCCTCGACCGGAGAACACGAAGCCGTAGAACTGCGCGACGGCGACAAGAAGCGTTATCTCGGCAAGGGCACGCGCACGGCGGCAAAGAACATCGCCGAGGAGATCGCGCCTGCGATCACGGGCATGGACGCGGCGGACCAGGCGGCGCTCGACCGCAAGATGATCGAACTGGACGGCACGCCGAACAAAGGCCGGCTGGGGGCGAATGCGCTGCTTGCGGTGTCGATGGCGGCGGCGCGCGCGGAGGCGAATTCGCAGGGCGCTCCGCTGTACCGGTATCTGGGCGGGGTACAGGCGAATCTGCTGCCGGTGCCGATGATGAACATTCTGAACGGAGGCGCGCACGCGGACAACTCGGTGGACCCGCAGGAATTCATGATTGCGCCGTACGGCGCGGAAAAATTCTCTGAAGCGCTGCGCATGGGCGCGGAGGTGTTTCACACCTTAAAGTCCGTGCTGAAAAAGCGCGGCTACTCGACCTCGGTGGGCGATGAAGGGGGCTTCGCGCCGAACCTGAAATCGAACGAAGAGGCTCTTGAGGTGGTGCTCGAAGCGATCCAGCAGGCCGGGTACAAGCCGGGCGAGCAGATCGGCATCGCGCTCGATCCAGCCGCAAGCGAGTTCTACGACGCCGACAAGAAGAGATACGTGTTCAAGAAATCCGACAAGAGCGAGCGCACTTCCGAACAGATGATTGAATTCTGGTCGAACTGGGTGCGGCAATATCCGATCGTTTCCATTGAAGACGGGATGGCGGAAGACGATTGGGAGGGATGGAAGAAGCTGACGGATGCGCTCGGCGGCAAGATCCAGCTGGTGGGGGACGATTTATTCGTCACGAACACGGAGCGCCTCAAGACGGGCATCGACAAGGGCATTGCGAACTCGATTCTGATCAAGGTCAATCAGATTGGCACGTTGAGCGAGACGCTGGATGCGATGCGGATGGCCTACAAGGCAGGCTACACGTGCATGGTGTCGCACCGGTCCGGCGAAACGGAAGACGCTTTCATCGCGGACCTGGCGGTGGCGACCGCATCGGGCCAGATCAAAACGGGTTCGGCGAGCCGCACGGACCGCATCGCGAAGTACAACCAGTTGCTGCGCATCGAGGAGGAGCTGGGCGCCGGCGCCCAGTACGCTGGCCGCAAGGCCTTTCGTCAGGAGGCGCTATGGAAAGCAGCAAAATCGTTCTGATCCGCCACGGCGAGAGCGACTGGAACCGGCAGAACCGGTTCACGGGCTGGACCGACGTTGATTTATCGGAGAAGGGCCGCGAAGAAGCCGCCGAAGCGGGCCGGCTGCTGAAACAGGCCGGCTTCACATTTGACGTGGCCTATACGTCCGTTCTGAAACGAGCCATCCGCACGCTGTGGATCGTGCTGGATGAGATGGACCTGATGTGGATTCCGGTACAGGGGTCATGGCGATTGAACGAACGCCATTATGGGGCGCTCCAGGGATTGAACAAGGCGGAGACGGCTGAAAAATTTGGCGAGGAGCAGGTGAAGATCTGGCGGCGGAGTTACGACATCCGGCCGCCTGCGCTCACTCCCGATGATCCGCGTTATCCGGGCCGGGATCCGCGATACGCCCGCCTGTCGCATGATGAGCTGCCGCTGACGGAGTGTCTGAAGGACACGGTGGCCCGGTTTCTGCCCTACTGGCACGAGACCATCGCGCCGGCGGTGCGGGCCGGCAAGAAGGCGCTGATCGTGGCGCATGGAAACAGCCTGCGCGCTCTGGTCAAGTATCTGGATCACATCTCTGACGACGAAATCGTCGGCCTCAACATACCCACGGGCATTCCTTTGGTGTATGAGCTCAACGCCGATCTGAGGCCGGAGCGCCACTATTATCTGGGCGATCCGGAGAAAGTGCAGGCGGCGATGGAGGCTGTCGCGGCGCAGGGGAAGAAGAAGTAGCGTCCGGCTGCATGAGGCAAGATGCGCCCGGGCAGCCCGGCCGTCCTTAGCCTGGCTCTGGTCGGCGCGCCGCGGCGCTGGCGCGCCGGTTGAGCGAAGCTTCGCCGGCGCGATAAGCTCAATGCATCGATGGAGAAGAACCCGTCCACCCGCCGCGAGTTTCTCAGCCGGAATGCAGCCGTCGCCGCGCTAGCGCCAGCCGCGGCGTCGGCGGCGCAGAATAAGGCCAAGCTCCCGTTTAAAGCGGCCGCGCGCGTCCTTGGGGCGAACGATCGAATCAACGTCGCCTTCATCGGCTGCGGAATGCAATTTCACGGCCTGCTCGAGCGCGGTTTTTACAAGCGCAAGGAAGCGAAAAACGACTTCGAATACGCCGCGCTGTGCGACGTCTACGAGCCGCGTCTGAAATACGGGCAGGAGAAGACCAAGGCTGAGAAGATTTACCGCGACTTTCATGACGTTCTGGCGCGGCCGGATATCGATGGCGTAGTCATTGCCGTGCCGGACCACTGGCATTACGCGATCGCCAGTTCAGCGCTCCGGGCCGGTAAGGACGTGTATCTCGAGAAGCCGATGACCTACACGATCGCCGAGGCGGAGAAATTGCATGATCTGGTCAACCAGACGAAACGCGTTCTCCAGGTGGGGGGCACCGGACCGAGCACGCGCCTGTACTGGCAGATTAACGAATACATCCGATCCGGCAAGATGGGCAAGGTTCTGTGGGGCCTGATCAGCTACAACCGCAACACGCGCGAGGGCATGTGGGACTACCCGATTCCTGGGGTTGGCGAGGAGAGCTTCCCGAACTGGCCGGTCGAGCCGGGAAAGAATCTTGACTGGAACATGTGGCTGGGGCCGGCGAAGAAACGCCCCTTCAGCGCCGACCGTTATTTCCGCTGGCGCAAGTATTGGGACTACTCGGGTGGAAACGCGACGGATCTGCTGTTCCACCGTTTAGGGATGATGAGCACGATGATCGGCTTCGATTTCCCGGTTCGCGCCAGCGCCGCGGGCGGCATTTACGTCCAGAAGGATCGCGAAGTGCCGGACACGTACATGACCATGGTTGAATATCCGGGCGATTATTGCATCAACATGGTGTCGTGCATGGGCAACAGCCA
Source organism: Bryobacteraceae bacterium (assembly GCA_035652975.1). Classification (GTDB taxonomy): domain Bacteria; phylum Acidobacteriota; class Terriglobia; order Bryobacterales; family Bryobacteraceae; genus TMP-7. The sequence goes on from DASRCT010000027.1 coordinate 41,361, forward strand.
GTCCGTGCCCATGACAGTCTACGGCAACTGGGGCACGCTGCATGTGCTGGAAGGGCGAGCGGCGATGGGCGCCATGGGCGACGTACGGCAGGCTGCGTCACAGCCGGGCGGGCGGCGCGAGCAGGCGGCCGTGGTACGCGCCGAGCGCGCCTTTGAGAAGGAATTCAAGGACGCCAACGGCGGCGCAACGGAAGTCACAATCGAAGGCGAGCCCAGCACAGACCTGATCGACGACTGGCTGGACTGCATGCGCTCCCGCAATACGCCTGTGTACAACGCGCTGCGCGGATATCAGGTGATGGTGGCCATCAAACTGGGCGTTGAATCGTACCGGGCCGGACGAGTCATGGCCTATGATCCTGTGCGGCGGCGCATCCTGCCTTCCGTTCCGCCGCACAAAGAATATCCGCCGAAGGAGGCGTAAGTCATCGCAGTCCACGACCGCCCTGCGCCCGACGGGCGGTCGCCTTTCGAAGCTCCCAAAGTTGAATGTAAGCGCGGCTGGAAAATGTTCGCCATCCGCGAAATCAATCCTCCGCCATTCGGATCATACGAAAGGGAGACGTATGTCCACTTATTCACAGAATCTCGAGAACATGGCGGAGCGGGCGCAAGACGCTGCCGAGAACTTTGCAGGCCAAGCCAAAGAGACCGCCCGGCGGGCCGTTACGGCGGCGCGCGACACATTGGACGATGCGACAGACCGCACCAAGGAAGCGGTTGAGCGCGCGACCGAGTACGTCCGCAGCGCGGATTTGCGGGGGCGCTGGGACAGCGTATGGCAGGCTATGCGTCGCAATCCGGCGCCGTCCATTATCGGCGCGCTGGCAGTCGGCTTTATTCTGGGAGCGTCCATCCGACGGAGCAACTGAACGGAGAAGGCGCGGGACCGCCGCCGGGCGTCAACGCTGCTTGCCGAAGGGGTTCAGGGCCATCTCGAGCGCCGCGATCTTCATGGTGCGGATCAAGCGCTCCCGCAAGCCGATGTAGGGCTGCGCGCCGGAGACGAGTTCCTGAATAATTTGGGCGAAACTGCGGCTGCGGCGCGCAAACTGCACCATGCGGTCGGGGACAGCGCCGCCGAGAAACCTTCCGAGAAATACGCGGTGCGCAATGGAGGCGCCGTACTCGAGATCGGCGACGAACTCGCGCCAGAGCGCGCGCCGGTACCGTTCGACCTGGTGCGGCTGTTGCGAAATCAGCGCGTCGGCGGCGAGATCCGCCGAACGCAGCGCGTAATACAAACCTTCGCCCGTGACCGGATCCACCAGGCCCGCGGCATCGCCGGCCGCGAGCCAGCCCTCGCCGCCAAGGCGAGTGCGTTTCCAACTGGGCGTTTCCAGCCCGGGAATCAGGTGCGCATAAAACGTAGCGCCGTCGGTCGGGATCCGGCGGCGATTCATGTATTGGTGCAGGCGCGCGCGCATTGCCTGCGAGCTCTCGCGTTTGCCGCAGATGCCGACGGAGAGATGGCCGCATCGCGGAAACACCCAGATGTAGCCCTGAAACTGCGGCAGAAATTGAACGTCCACGTGCTCCTGGCGTCCGGGAACGTAGTAGCCAAGCGCGCACATGGAATCGGCAGCGGTCCATTGAGCGCCGAAATCCCGCAGCGGATTGCGTGCGCCGGTGGCGACGATGCAGAAGTCCGCCGCAGCGGATCCGGACCGCGTGCGGATGTTCCATTCATCGCTCCGGCGTTCCAGCGCCAGCACGCGCGTCTTCTCGATGTGCGCGCCCGCCGCCCGGGCGCGCTCAAGCAAGAGCGCATTCAAATCGAAGCGGGAATAGATAATGAGCGGCTCATGGAGCTGGAGCGCGACGCCGCCGACGGTCGGACCGGCGATGCGCATTTCGCGGACTTCGACCTTTGGCGCGGCGTTTTCGACCAAGAACGGATATCGCTGGTAGGCCTTATGAGTAAGTCCTCCGCCGCACGGCTTTTCCCAGGCGAGCTTCTCGTCAAAGAGCAGCGTTTGAAAGCCTGCGCGGGCCAGCCGTTCCGCGGCGAAGGCGCCCGCGGGGCCGCCGCCCAGCACCGCGACGGTTGTCATCGGGACTGGGGAGTCGAGCCGACCGGCGGGTGACCGGGCGGAAGCGCCTGCGGCTGTCCGGGCGGGATGGGCGCAATCGAGCCAGTGGAAGGCGGGGTCCCCTGGGCCGCGTGAGGGCTCATGCCCGATTCTGCGCGTCCTTTGACCACCCAGTGATTCCCGCTGCGCTCGAGCGTGTAGTTCATCGACATGCCGCCGCGTGGAGAATCCTTGGGAACGAAGCTGACCAGCGCGCGGGCTTCGTTATTGCGGAACTGAACGGAGGTCACATCCACGTTCATCAGCTTCATATCCAGCCCGGTCTGCGCTGAGCGCTTGTTCAGGTAATCCATTATGCCCTGGCGGACGGCCTCTTTATTGTTGATGTTCCGCGAGCAGGCGAAGACGGCAGCAGCGACGGCCACCAAAACAGCGAATCTCACCTTCCGATTATAGTGGGTTGGGCTTTGCTGGCCGGGGACTACTTCGTATCCACCTTCAAGACAAAATACGTCACCTGCTGGCCTGGAGCGAGCAGCATCTGGTGGGGGATACGGGCGGGAACATGAATGATGTCGCCGGCCGCGACAGAGTGTTTCGCGCCGCCCAGAATCGACGGCCCTCGAATCTCGCCGGGGGCTGTGGTCTTTCCATCCACGACGCTGCCGCCCACCACCAGGGTCGCCGCGCCGCTTTCAATCACCATCACGTCGGCCTGGTTCTCGTGCAGTTCGGCCAGCCCGTTCGCCTCGCGGTGGGCAATCATGGTCAAGTGGTTATCAAACTTCTGAAGATTCTGGGTGGCGACTTTGTTTGCCGAGTCGACTTTCGGCGCAAGTTTTTTCTCAAACGCCTTCAATTCGGCCGACTTCCAGATGACGAACCCGGCGGGATCGGCGGCCATGGCGAGTCCGGCCGCCGCCGCAAGAACGAAACACTTAAGCATTCGGAGTCCTCACTTTCGGGATGCGCTGTTCAAGGGGCGGCAGCGCGGGAAAATCCGTATACGGCTGCGATTGATACCAGTAGCACACAGAAAAGAAATTGTCGCCCCGGTCATTGGCGTGCCCGTGCTCCATGGTGTGTTTCATATAACGGGTGAAGGTGACCGGGTTATCGCCGTGCCAGCGATAGCAGCAATAGCGGCCGCCGGTCCGTTCGGCGGCCTGAATCAGCGGCGCGCCGTACATACGGTGCGCAAATGGGATCGCGCCGTCCCGCCCGCCGAAGTCCCAACTGCCGAGGAAATAATCTTCGGAGCCCGTGCCGATGATCGCGGGTCTGGTTTCATCGTCGATAAAAATCATTTCGTCGCCTTCGCCCCACCAGCCGTCCGCGTTCTGGAGCACGCCGAGCGTGACGCCCATCAGGTGGCCGGCGCCGCGCGCCTCAGCATACACGTAGTTGAACCTGCCGTCTTCGTTGATCTTCGCATTCTGGCCGGTGGTTGGAACGCAGGGCGCCGCCTGGCGGTATTGCGCGTGAAAGTAGAGCGCATCAGGGGGCAGCGGGGCGATCTGGTAATCAATGTTCGAATACAGAGCGCCGACAGCGCCTTTCCCTTCGTTGGTTACGGTGAGGCGCGCCGACTTATAGGGCATGACGAAATAGCAGTTGAGCGAACGTCCGGGGGAACAAGCCAGATACTGCGACTCATAGATGTGGTATGAGCCCAGGTTCAGTCCGAAGAAATCGCCGATGGGCGCTTCGACGCTCGGCTTCGGATTACCGTCCCAATAGGCGCGCAGCACGAGCTCTTTCAAGTGCGTGGCGCTCTGGGCGGCGATGGTAAACCAGATGTGGGTGATGGCGCCCGGCTGATCCGCCTTGAACACCTCGACCGTCTCGCCCGCCTTCATGGGCCAGGAGTCATGATTTCCGCCGCTGCGATCGAAGCTCGATTGCTTCAGCGACCGGTAATGCTGGCGCCGCGCATAGGGAGGCAGGGCGGCTGAAGGGGCGCCGGCAGTGGATGCACCGGCCGGCTGCGCGCTCAAACCGGAACGCGCCGCGGCCGCCAGGCCGGCGCCGGCCAGCAATCTGCGAAAGAAACTGCGCCGTCCATCCGACATGATTCTCCTCCAATAAAGGCTCGATTATACCGAGAATGCCGATCTTCTTAAAATGGGCACGTGAAGCCCGTTCCTCTGATCGTGCTGGTCTCGGTTGCAGCGCTGGCGCAAGATCTGCCGCCGCGATTCACGATTCCCGCTCCCGAGCCAGTCATCAAGAAAGGCGTGGAGCCGCGCAAATTCATCGAATCTGTTGGGCGGCGGTCCTTTATTCTGGGCCGCGAGGACGGAACCTTCGAGGCCTGGATCAATCCGGTGAAGGTTGTGCGGAATTTTCGTTTCTCGGTTTTCTTCGACGGCGCTCTGGAGCCGACGCCGCTGGCCGATTTTGCCGAACGGGTGCACGCCGGGCCCGGCCGCGTCACCATCATCCACTCGACCGCCGCATTTACCATACGGCAGACCTGGATCGCCCCTCTCGACCGGCCGTCCCTGGCGGTGCTGCTCGATATCGATACGGATCGTCCGATGCGAATCCGCGCCAGCTTCACGCCGGAGTTGAAGCCGATGTGGCCGGCGTCGCTCGGGGGACAGATGAGCGCCTGGCTTGAGGCGGATCGGACGTTTGTGCTCACCGACGGGCTGCGCCGTCATGCCGCAGTCGTCGGCTCGCCGGCGTTCGCGCGCGCCAGCGAGCAGGTTGGGCACCAGATGCCGGATGGCACGGCGCTGGCGGAGATCGACGTCACGCCGGAGCAGGCGAGAAGGCATCTCATTCCGATTGTCATCGCCGGATCAGCGCAGGGGGCTGGCGAAGCGCGGAAAATTTATCGCGAAACGCTTGCCGATTTGCCATCGATCCTGGCTGAATCGGACGACTACTATCGAGCGTTCGAGGCGCGCACGACGCACATCGAGACGCCGGCGCCCCAGTTAAACGAGGCCTTTGAGTGGGCGAAGTTCGCCATCGAGAAAGGCTGGGCGTGCAACGAAGGCGTGGGCTGCGGCCTGGTGGCGGGCTACGGTCCGTCCGGCGCCAGCGAGCGGCCGGGCTTTGCCTGGTATTTCGGCGGCGACGCGCTGATGAATTCCTGGAGCATCGTTGACTACGGGGATTTCGACCGCGCCCGGGGAGTGCTGGAATTCATGCGCGACCATCAGCGCGGCGACGGCAAGATGATGCATGAGCTCACGCAGAGCGGCGCGTTGCTCGACTGGACGCAGTATCCCTACGGCTACTATCATGCTGACACCACGCCGCATTACCTGCTTGCGGCGGCGCGATATGTGGTTCGCTCCGGCGATGTTGATTTTGCGCGCCGCTCCTGGGCGTCATTGGAGAAGGCGTATCAATACTGTGTTGGCGCGCTCGATCGAGACGGTCTGATGTCCAACCAGAAGGCGGGCGCGGGCGCAGTGGAAACGGGCGCGCTGAGCGGGCGCGTGGCCAAGGACGTGTATCTTCAGGGCGTCTGGATGGGCGCGCTGGAAGGCTTTGCGCGACTGGCGCGCGCCACGGGACGCGAGGCGCAGGCGCGCGAGGCTGAAGGCCGCCTGCAGACGGCCCGCAATGCTCTGAACGCGTGGTTCGCGCCGGACAAGCCGTGGCTGATATTCGGCCGGCTGACTGACGGATCGACCTACAGCGCGCAATCTTCCTGGCAGGCGATTGCGCTTTCGCTCGGGGGGCTCGATCCGGCAAAGAGCGCCCGCGCCGCGGAGGCGCTGAGCCGTCCGGAGCTCAGCACGCCCTGGGGCACGCGCCTGTTTGCGACCGACAGTCCGAATTACGATCCCTTGAGCTACAACGATGGCAGCGTCTGGCCATTCGTCACTCAGTTCGTGATGATGGCCGAGTTTCGCTATCACCTCGGCCGCGCGGGGCTTCAGCACCTGTTCGGCGTCGCATCGATGACCGGACTTTCGGGCGCCGGATTTCTTACCGAATACCTGAGCGGCGAGCGCGCCCAGGCGCTGCCGCGCGCAGTTCCGCATCAGTTGTTCTCCTCAGCGGCGGCGGTGCATCCGGTCATCAGCGGACTCCTCGGTCTGGAGGGAGACGCGCTCACACGTAGGTTGGTCGTCGCGCCGCACCTTCCGCTTGCATGGAAGCAGGCGCGGTTTACAAATTACAGGGTCGGGCCGTCCACCGTGTCCGGTGAAATTGTAAATGAACCGGCCTCGACGCGCGTGCATATCGAAATCGCGGGACCGCCGCTGGATGTGACCATCTCCCCCGCCTTCCCCGCCGATACGAAGCTGCTCGGCCTGCGCGGCAACGGATTGAAGCCGCAGGCGCAGGCGAGCGGCGCCGACCTGCACCTGCCTGTACTGGTTGAACAGGCGCAGAGCGTAGATGTCAGCTATGACATCCAGCCGGCCGCCGCGGCGCCGCTTAGTCTCACAGCGCCGGAACCCGGCGACCGCGCGCCGGAAAAGTAGGCAGGCTCGTTCCAGCCGTCCCGACGCCGCGCATCCGGATTGCGCGACAGGAGGTTTGATCCGCCGGGATAGTCGTTTATCATGGACATTGTTGCGTATTCAAGACATGCGTTCTTTCCCCGGCGCGGGCTGCATGAAGAGCATGGAAACGACGCGGGATGCGAAGCCATGCGCGATCCTATGGATTCTGCTGTTGGTTGGGGGCGCTGTCATGGCGCAGGATCTGACGGTCGCATGGAAGGCTGCGCTGTCGGATCTGGAGCGCCGTTGGTCCCGTCTGCCGCCGGAGGGGCCAACAATGGAGGCGTGGCGCGCCGACGCGGAGGCTCTGCGTTCCTCGATTGCGCGCTCTGACGTGGACGGCAGGATCGAGCTGCCGGCGCCATTGCCGGCGCAGCCTTCCCGCGCACAATTGGAAGCGCAGTTGCGCGCCTTGAGCGCGGCGGTGAATCAGGCCCTCCGGCAACGTCCTGGATCGCCATTCAACCTGGGGACGATCCAGGTGACCGTATCGGCAACCGCTCCCACTCCGTCGCTCGTCGCCGATCGCATCGATCAGACTGACATCCGAAATTTAAATCTGGTCAATGCCGCGAAGGTTCTTGATTACCTGCCGGGAGTCTCGATTCAACATCTGTCTGCCAATCGAAATGAGGCGGGCATTCTGATTCGCGGATTCAGCACCCGGGGGCAGGCGCCGTTGTACGTGGACGGCGTTCCGATTTCGACGCCCTATGACGGGTACGTGGACTTCAACCGGTTCCTGACAACGGACATTGCTGAGGTGGAGGTCGCCAAGGGGTATTCGTCTCCGTTGCTGGGGCCAAATGCGCTGGGCGGCGCCATCAACCTGGTCACACAAGAACCGAGAAAAAAGATCGACGTTGACGCGTTGTTGGGGACAGGCTCCGGGAGCACGCTGCTTTCGAGTCTGCGGCTGGGATCCCGGCGGCGACGCTTCTTTTTCCAGGGATCGCTGGACTGGCTTGAGAACGACTATATTCCGCTGTCAGGGAGTTTCCCGATTTTCCAGTATCAGAGTCTTCCGGACATTGTCATGAGCAACCATTTGAACAACTCGTGGTCGCGCGATGAGCGGTTTACGGGGCGGGCCGGGTGGACTCCGCGGGGCGAGGACGAATACGTGTTCAGCCTCATCAACTTGAAGGGACAAAAGGGCGTTCCGCTGTATCAAGGGCCCAACACGGCCGCAACCTACCGGTTCTTCTGGACCTGGCCGTATTGGAATATGACGAACTACTACCTGCACTCGAACACGCAAATTGGCGAGAGCGGCGCCGTCAAGTTCCGCGCGTTCTACACGCAATTCCGCAACGACATTGACATGTACTCGAACGACACCTACAGCGTCATGAACACCCGGAATGCGGAGCACAGCATGTATGACGAGCATAACGACGGGTTTTCCACGGAGTTCACGACGCGGGCCGTGGCGAGGCATGTTCTCGGCGCATCCTTCTTTCTGAAGAAGGACACGCACAGCGAACGCGGCGTCTTTCCGGCCATTGCGCCGTTTCCGCTGATCGAGCCCAGGCTTCGCGACAGCGACATCCAAACCGCGATCGGACTTCAGGACGTAGTCCGGATCTCGACGCGATTTTCTGTAACAGCCGGTTTCAGCGCAGACCACTTCAACGGCCTGCAGGCCCAGCAGTACGACGCCGCGATGACCGGGCTGCTGCCGTTTACCTGCCTTGCCTCGCCGCAAAATACATCATTCTCTGGTTGCACTGCTCATCTGTGGAACTTCAACCCGCAGGCTGCCGTCTCCTACCGGGTTGGCGAAGCCGGCCATCTATTTGCGACCTTCGCGGACCGGGGACGCTTTCCCATGCTGAAGGACATCTATTCGGCCAGCCTGGGCGCCGGCCTGCCGAATCCCGATCTTCAACCGGAGCACAGCCGCAACTGGAACGCCGGATATTCGCAGGCGTTCGGGGCGCGGACGCTGGCGCAACTGACGCTGTTTCGCAGCGATCTGCGAAACGCCATCGAATCGGTTTACGTGACCGATCCCGGCGGCGCGAGCCCCGCCAGCGCATTCTGCCCGAACAGCCGGATTGTGGGGTTTTGCAGCGAGATGGCGAACATCGGGCGTGAGGTCCATCAGGGAGTCGAGTTTGAAATTCGAACTACGCCAGTCTCCCCTGTGACGTTGAACGCGAGCTACAGCTTTCTGAACCGCGCGCTTGCGTATGACTTCGCAATGCTTCCCCATGTGAGCGCCGTCAACACCAGCATCAGCATCCTGCCGGTCTCGCCCAGAAATAAGGGGATCGGTACGGCGACGGTGCGGCTGCCGCGCGAAATTCTCGCCATTGTCACGGAACGATACGAAGGCGGACTGATTGTGCAGGACGCGACGTACGCGCCCAATTCTCCGTTTTTTGCGCCGCACTCGGAATCGTACGCGACCACGGATGTCATCGTGATTGCGCCGATCCGCGCCCGCATCAGCGTGCAGGCCGGCGTGAAGAATCTCTTTGATCGGAATTATTTTTACACGCCGGGTTATCCCGAGGCAGGACGCAACTGGTTTCTGAATTTTCGGTATCAGTTTTGAGGAGATGGTATGAACGGTCGCGCCGCCATTTTCTTTGCGGTTGCAGGCTTGGGGCTGTTTGCGGGTTGGGGCCGGGCTCAATCCGAATCAGCCGCCGCAGTGTTGTCGGTAACAGGCGATGTGCGCTCGCCAGTGCAGTTGAGAGCCGAGGAGCTTGCCAAAATGCCTCGCGAGACAGTTTGGGTTCAAGAGGAGGACGGAACGAAGGTTCAGTACGAGGGCGTCCCGCTCCGTGAAGTGCTGGCGCGAGCCGGCGCTCCTTTGGGCAAGGAGCTTCGTGGCAAGGCGCTCGCGACCTATGTGCTGGCCAAGGCCCGGGACGGCTACCAGGTTGTGTTCGGGCTGGCGGAAGTGGACGCGAGCTTTGCGAATGAGACGATTCTGGTCGCCGATAAGCGGGACGGAAAGGCGCTGTTCGGCTATCAAGGGCCCTTCCGGCTCGTATGTCCAAATGACAAAGCCGGAGCTCGCTCGGTCCGGATGCTGGAGACGTTGGAGATCGTTCGCTTGAGCAAATAGGCTGTTCATGCGTTGGAGTTGGGTCGCGACGTTCATCGCTGTCACGTTGCCGCCGGTTTGCCGGACCGTCCGCCCGGTTGCAGCCGCTGACGCGCCGGGCTACGCCTGGGATCTTCCCAAGGGCTTTCCCAAACCGTATGTTCCTGCGGACAATCCCATGACCGCGGACAAGGTGGAATTAGGACGACGCCTCTTCTACGACACGCGGATGTCGGTCAATGGGAAGGCGTCCTGCGCGACCTGCCACAAACAGGAGATGGCCTTCACGGACGGACGCGCCGTCGCGCTCGGCGCGACCGGCGAGTCGCACCCGCGCAGCGCCATGAGCCTGGTCAATGTCGCCTACAGTGGAGTTTTGACGTGGAGCAATCCCACGATGAAGCGGCTTGAGGAGCAGGCGCTTGTGCCAATGTTCGGCGAGCATCCGGTGGAGCTCGGACTGCGGAAAGATGGCGGATTTCTGCGGACGCTGCGCTCCGACCCGGAATATCGCCGACTCTTCACAGCGGCGTTTGCCGGCGAGGAAGATCCCTTCACGATCAAAAATGTGACGAAAGCCATCGCGTCATTCGAGCGGAGCATTATTTCCGCCCGCTCGCCATACGACCGGTATCATTATGGCGGGGACAGTTCTGCCGTATCCGAATCCGCCAAGCGGGGCGAAATTCTGTTTTTCAGCCAGCAGATCGCGTGCTTCCGCTGTCATGGCGGCTTCAATTTCAGCGATGCGACGATAACAGCGAGCAGCCCGAACCGGGAGATCGAATTTCACAATACCGGGCTCTACAATCTTCGCGGCGTGTTTTCGTATCCGGCGCCCAACCTGGGGATTTATGAATTCACCAGGTCCCCAGCCGACGTGGGGAAATTCAAAGCGCCAACGCTTCGCAACATCGCGGTCACGGCGCCTTACATGCATGACGGAAGCATTTCGACGCTGGAGGGCGTGCTCGATCACTACGCCGCTGGCGGCAGGACGATCCCTTCGGGGGCGAAGGCTGGGGTGGGACACGATAATCCCAACAAAGACCCCTTGATGGGCGGCTTCGAGTTAAGCACGCAGGCACGCGCGGATTTGATCGCGTTCCTCCGTTCTCTAACCGACGAAGAGGCGCTTCACGATCTGCGGTTTGCGAATCCCTGGTAAGCGTCTAGGAACAGAGACGTGCGCTCTCAGTCCGCCATCAGCCGGCTGGCGGTCCGGTCCGGTAGAGAGCGCGGCAGCCGGACTGAAGACGGAATCGGCCAACGGCCAAATCGGCATTACTTTGGCAAGGCGAGCAGATACGAGGTAATTGCGTTCATATCCTTCTCATTGAAGCGATATGGCGGCATGATGGTGCCCGGCGAGAATTTTTTGGGATCGTTGAAATGCCCGATCAGCCAGTCCCGCGTGCGGTGCATTCCAACGCCGTTGAGGGGGGGGCCGAGGCGCTGTCCGACGCCGTTGATCTGGTGGCATGCGCCGCATTGGAATTTCTGATAAATCATCGCTCCATCCACGGCGAATTGTGGAGCGGAGGCGAGCGCTTCGGCGCTCTTCTCGTTCATTTTGGAGAAGAATGCGACGAGTGAATTCCACTGAGCGTCGCTTAAGGGGACGGGAGGCGCAGTTGCCGGCGCAGGCTGCTTGAAGTGGGGGAGCATCCAGGTTGACGGCTGGCGGATCTGGATGCTGGTCAGGTCTGGCGCCGGCCCCTGTCTGCCGATGGCATGGCAATTGGCGCAGTTTTCGGCGCGGAAGTATCCGACCGCGGCAAGATCTTCGGGCGCGAGTTCCTGCCATGCGCCAGGCTCGTTCAGTTCAGCCGCCGCGCTGCTTTCAGCCTGCTTGGGGGTGGTGGCGACCGCCGCGGCAGTCAGACCGGCCCAGCCGAGCGCCGCGAAAGCGACGATGGCCATTGCCGTGGTGCGTCTGGCCACGCGCATGGCGCGTCCTCGATCGATGAAGGGAACCAGGAAGAGCAGCAGGATAGCGAGGTTCGGAAGAATGACCGCGCCGACGACTTCAAGCGGGCCTTCGAAAAACTTCAGGGTTTGGAAAAGGAATAAGAAGTACCATTCCGGCCGCGGTATGTAGGCGGTGTCTGTGGGATCTGCGATCCTTTCCATGGGGATGCGGACCAGAACGGCCATAAGGAAAAGAATGGTAAATACGAGGAAAATCGCGACGGTATCCTTGAAGACCTGTTCGGGGAAAAACTTTTTGTGCGGGCGGGTATCGTCGGGCGCCGCCATAACGCCATGCTTCCGGACCAGATAGATATGAATGCCCGCCAGCAGCATGGTGAGCGGCGGCAGCAAGAGGACGTGCATGGCGTAGAAGCGGGAGAAGGTAACAACGCCCACGCCCCCCGAGCCGCCGATCAGGCGCGTAAGATACGGGCCCACGATGGGCGCCGAGCCAATAATCTGGGTCGTGACGACGGTGCCCCAGTAGGCCCGGTTGTCCCAGGGCAGCAGGTAGCCGGTGAGCCCGAAAGCGAGCGTCAGCAACAGCAGGCAGCATCCCGCGAGCCAAGTTGCCTCGCGCGGCTTTTTGTAGGCGCCCCACAGGAACACCTGGACCATATGGAGCACGACGACGACGATCATGACGCTAGCGCCCCAATGGTGCAGTCCGCGGATCAGACGGCCAGCGGTCACCTCGGTCATGATGTAGCGGACGCTGTTATACGCCTCGCCGGGCGAAGGGGAATAATTGAAGGCCAGGAGGACTCCCGTAAAGGCCTGGACCAGGAAGGCAAACAACGCCACGCTGCCGAACACCTGATGCCAGCCGCTTGAGGCCGGAATATCTTCGTAGAGAAATGTTTTGAGCGCGGTTTCGGCGCCGGTGCGGTCCTCGATCCAATCGATGATCCGGCGCAGCCGGCCGACCCTTTTTTCACCCGAGCTAGGCGACATTGGAGGCTTTTTGAAGAGGACCAATCAGAATGTGCCCGCGATCGACCTTGACCGCGTAACGATCCAGCGGCCGCGGCGCGGGTCCTTCCAGCACCTTGCCGTTAATCGAAAAGGCCGAGGTGTGGCAGGGGCAGACAAAGACCTTTTTCGAATCGTCCCAGTGATAGGCGCACCCAAGGTGGGTGCACTGTGGACTGAAAGCGACCAGGCCTTCTTTAGGGATTTGCACGACCCAGGCGGAGGTTTTTTCGCTGACGACTCTCCAGCCGTCGACGCGCCTGCGGCGGAACTGGAGCTCCTCGGGGACGTTCGGTCTGAGCTGACTGACGTCGCCGGCGTCCACCCACTCATTCCCCTGTCTGGCGCGCGGCGGTACAAACAGGTAAAGCAGCGCGGGAATTCCGAGCGCCATTCCCATAATGGCCGAAAGGCCGTAAACCACCGAGAGGTAAAACGTTCTTCGATCTGTCGTTGTCTCCGCCATCGATCCCCTGACGTTTAGTTGGACTCTGGTTCCCAGTCTTTGGAACGCCCGAACACACAGCTTAGCATCGCCGGCGCGGGCGCGATGGGGAACCGGCGCGGAAATGGCGCGCGGCGCTCCGCGCCGGATATTTTTTCGCGATTTGCGGCTGCGGGCGCGAAATTCAGGGCGGAGATCATGCGCCGGCTCGCGCTGAAAATCGCGGCCGGGAGGGGGCCGGCTGCTATGATGAGATTAATCCGCTGATGATTCCGGATACGATTCCCGAAGGCCTCACATTCGACGACGTGTTGTTGCAGCCGGCGCGAAGCGCCGTGCTGCCGGCGAGCGTGGACACCCGGACTCGCATCACGCGCAATATTGCATTGAATATTCCGCTGTGCAGCGCTGCGATGGACACAGTGACGGAGTCGCACCTGGCCATCGCGCTTGCCCAGCAGGGGGGCATCGGCATCATTCATCGCAACATGTCGATCGAACGGCAGGCGGAGGAAGTCGACCGGGTGAAGCGCAGTGAAAGCGGCATGATCGTCGATCCGATCACGATTGATCCTGACCAGAAGATCGCCGACGCGCTCGCGCTGATGAAGCGGTACCGCATTTCCGGGGTGCCGGTGACGCGGAACGGCAGGCTGGTGGGCATTCTCACGAACCGGGATCTGCGCTTTGAAACGCGCTTTGATCAGCCCGTCTCAGCCGCGATGACCAAGGACAACCTGATCACGGTTCCGGTGGGCACGACGCTGGAGGAGGCGCAGGAAATTCTGCACCAGCACCGAGTCGAGAAGCTGCTGGTGGTGGACGACCATTACGCGCTCAAGGGCCTGATTACGGTAAAGGACATTCAGAAGAAATTGAAGTATCCGAACGCGGCGAAAGACGCGCAGGGGCGGTTGCGGGTTGGGGCGGCGATCGGATCGACCGGCGACTATCTGGAGCGCGCCCAGGAGCTGGTAGCCCGAAAAGTGGATGTACTGGTGATCGATTCCGCGCATGGGCACAGCGAGCGGGTGATGCAGGCCATTCTCGAAGTCAAGCGGGCGCTTCCTGGGGTAGACCTGATCGCCGGTAATGTCGCGACGTTCGAAGGCGCGCACGATCTGATCGCTCTGGGCGTGGATGGTCTGAAGGTGGGCATCGGTCCGGGCTCGATCTGCACCACCCGGGTGGTGAGCGGGGCCGGCGTTCCGCAGATCACGGCCATCGCGGAATGCGCGCGGGCCAGCCGCAACACAGGCGTGCCGCTTATCGCCGACGGGGGGGTGAAATTTTCGGGCGATATCACCAAGGCGATCGCCGCCGGAGCGCACTGCGTGATGATTGGCAGCCTGTTTGCCGGGACGGAAGAGAGTCCCGGGGAGACGATCCTGTACCAGGGACGCACGTTCAAAAGCTACCGCGGAATGGGCTCGCTGGGCGCCATGTCGCAGGGCTCCTCGGACCGTTACGCGCAAGAGGGAAGCGGCAAACTGGTTCCGGAAGGAATTGAGGGACGGGTGCCCTACAAGGGGCCGCTATCGGAAATGGTATATCAGTTGATCGGCGGTTTGCGCGCCGGCATGGGTTACTGCGGCGTGCAGAGCATCGAAGAGCTGCAGGAAAAATCGCGGTTTCTGCGGGTCACCAGCGCCGGACTCCGCGAGAGCCACGTGCATGACGTGATCATCACGAAAGAGGCGCCGAACTACCGTCTGGAGTAGATTCGGTCACTTCGGCGCCCAGGCGTCCATAGGCGAGCCGGATGCGCACGGCGGACCCGACGGGAGCGGCGGCGGGATCTTTGACGATGGCTCCGTCTTGGTTCTGCACGATTGCGTAGCCGCGGCTGAGCACCTTGAGCGGACTGAGCTGACTCAAGTGCGCGGCGAGCGGGATGAAACGGTTTCTGGCGCTCAAGAGGCGCGTTCTCATGCATTCCGCGATGGCGCTCTGGGCGCGGTCCAGCCGCCGCCGGGCTCCGGCCAGGCGCAGGCGGACATCCTGGCGCCGGAGGCGTTCGGTGAGCTCGGCGAGACGCCGGCGGTGCAGCGTTTCGATGGCGCGAAGGCGGTTGCGCAGACGCTGTTCGAGTTCGTCGATCCGCTGGGCGCGGCGGTTGATCGCGCGATTTAGGAGGGTGGCGGCGCGATCGACGCCCTGCTGATGCAGGCGCCGGGCAGCCAGCGTGATGCGATACCGGGCCCACTGCTCGAGCTTGTTCTCATATCCAACGATCTGGTCGAGCAATTGATCTCGAGTGCAAATCACGAGCTCGGCGGCGGCGGAGGGCGTTGGCGCGCGCAGATCGGCGACGAAATCCGCGATAGTGAAGTCCGTCTCGTGGCCGACCGCGGAGATGACCGGCGCCTTACAGGCGGCGATGGCCCGGGCGACCGCTTCTTCATTGAAGGTCCAGAGATCCTCGAGCGATCCGCCGCCGCGCGCCAGGATGACGACCTGGGCCCATCCGGAGCGGCTGAAGTACTCGATGCCGCGACATACCTGGTCCACGGATCCTTCGCCCTGGACGAGAGCGGGATAGATCCGGATGTGAAGGCCCGGGAACCTTCGCGAAAGGATGTTCAGGATGTCCTGGATGACAGCGCCGGAGGGCGATGTCACGATCCCGATGCGGGTCGGGTAGGGCGGCAGCCGGCGCTTGCGCGCGGGTTCGAACAGGCCTTCAAGAGCAAGCTTTTTCTTGAGTTGCTCAAACGCCAGTTGAAGCGCGCCATATCCGCGCGGCTCGAGGGCTTCGACGACCAACTGATATTCGCCGCGGCCGGCGTACACGTCGATGCGGCCGCGGGCCAGCACAGAGACGCCGTCCTGGGGCTTGAAGCGGAGGTAGCGCGCAGCGCTGCGGAAACACACGCATTTGAGCTGCGCCTCTTCATCTTTGAGCGTGAAGTAGTAATGTCCGCTCGGCGCTTGTTTGCAGCCCGAAAGTTCGCCGGCGATCCAGAGATCGGCAAACTCGCGATCGAGCGTCCGGCGCAGGAGCTCGGTGAATTCGCTGACCGTGAACAGGCGGCGTACGGGTTCAAAGCTGAGAGCGATCTGCTCCACTACGGTCCATTTTGATCGACCCGGCGACAAGCGCGCAGCGCATCGACGCTCAAGCGGCAGGCCAGGGACAGGCTGGGCGGGGCGCTTTGAGGCGATTGAAAGCGATCCGGTTGCGGTCGGAGCGCCGCCGGAGGCGCAATTTCGCCCGGCGGACCTGTTTTTGTTGCCAGCCTTCGCCTTTCGCGTCATATTTGAAACTGAGCGCTCTGCGCGAATTATGAGCTCGGATCGCGGCCGATGGAGAATATCCTCTACCTCACCGAACTGCTCGGACTCAAGGTCTACGACCTCAAGCGCCGCAGGATCGGTGTGGTTAAAGACGCCGCGATCGTTCCACTGATCGATCCGTCGCGGATCGACCGCTTTCTTGTCGGCGCCGGGTACACCTGGCTTAGCATTCGCCACGACCAGGTGAAGAGCATTTCGCTCAACGGCATCGAGCTCAAGGACGAGCGTCTGACGCCATATCACTCTGACGAATACATGCTGCGGATGGTCCGCGACCTTCTGGATCAGCAGATCATCGACGCGCAAGGCAGGAAAGTGGTCCGCGTTAACGACGTTACGTTTCTCATCCAGAGAACGAACGGGACGGAGATTTTGCGGCTGATCGAGGTGGATATCGGTCTGCGCAGCATTTTCCGCCGGCTGATGCAGGGCGCCATTCCGAGGACCTGGACGCGGAAGCTGCAGGAGGTGATTCCGCCGAAATCGATTCGGTGGGAGTTCTGCAACATACTTGAGCCGGACCCGCAGAGGCGGCTGCGGCTCAACATCTCGCACAAGCTGCTTGAACAGATGCATCCAGCGGATCTGGCCGACATCGTGGAGGAGCTCAGTCCGGAAGACCGCGAAGCGATTTTCGAGAGCATCGACAACGAAGTGGCGGCCGATACCTTGTCGGAGGTGGATCCCAATATTCAGGCGCGCATTCTGGAATCGCTCGACACCGAGAAGGCGGCTGAGATTATCGAGGAAATGGCGCCTGACGAAGCCGCGGACGTACTGTCAGAACTCGAAGAAGAGACCTCGGCGGAGATTTTGGAGGAAATGGACGTCGAGCCCAAGGCCGAGGTCAGCGAACTGCTTGAATTCGAGGAGGACACAGCCGGCGGCTTGATGAACACGCGGTATGTGGCGCTGCACGAGAACTCGACGGTGGGCGACGCCATTGCGGCGCTCAAGGGCAGCGAGGAGCTGCTCGAATCGCTGAATACGCTGTTTCTGATCGATGCGGACGAACGGCTGGTCGCGTCCGTGCCGGTGGCGCGGCTGTTCATCGCGCCGCAGTCCAAACCGCTCAAGGAGCTGGCCAGCGAGACGCTGATGAAGGCGTCTGTCGACGATCGCCAGGAGCACGTGACGGAGCTGTTTGACAAGTACAACCTGCTCACGTTGCCAGTGGTCGACAATCATGGCAAGCTGGCGGGCGTGATCACGGCGGACGACATCATTTCGGTGCTGAGGGCCAGATAGCGCTATGACGGAAGCCGACGATGCTGAAAAGGTGGCGTTCCCAGATCGCGATCTTCCTATCGGTGCTGGGCCCCGGCCTCATCACAGCCAACGTTGATAACGACGCCGGCGGCATATACACCTACTCGCAGGCTGGAGCGAAGTTCGGATATCTGCCGCTGTGGACGCTGATTCCCATCACTCTGCTGCTGATCGTCACGCAGGAAATGTGCTCCCGCATGGGGGCGGTTACAGGGAAAGGGCTGTCTGATCTCATCCGCGAGGAGTTCGGGCTGCGCACGACGTTCTTCGTGATGACGGCTCTCGTGGTGGTGAACTATACCAACGTCGTTTCTGAATTCGCCGGCATAGCGAGTTCGCTCGAGTTATTTCACATCAGCCGATATTTCTCGGTGCCGGTCGCGGCGGCGGCGGTTTGGTTCCTGGTGGTCAAGGGCAGCTACCGGATCGTCGAGAAGGTGTTTCTCGCCGCCTGTTCCGTGTACGTGTGTTACATCATTTCGGGATTTTTGGTGAAGCCGGATTGGAAAGTAGCGGCGATTTACAGCGTCAAGCCGGTGCTCATGCTCGACCCCGGCTATATCACCATGATCGTCGGCATGGTGGGGACCTCCATTGCGCCGTGGATGCAGTTCTACCTTCAGGCGGCGGTGGTGGAAAAGGGAGTCACGTCGAAGGAGTATGCGCAGTCGCGTCTGGAAGTCGTGCTCGGCTGCATTCTGACTGATGTCGTGGCGTTTTTTATCATCGTCGCGTGCGCGGGAACCATCTGGCAGGTGCGGCCGCGCGATATCAGGGACGCAGCGGATGCGGCGCTCGCGCTGAAGCCCTTTGGTCAGTATGCGTATCTGCTGTTCTCCATCGGTCTGTTCAACGCGTCTTTTTTCGCCGCGTGCATTCTGCCGCTGTCGACGGCGTACACGGTTTGCGAAGGGCTCGGATTCGAGTCGGGCATCGACCGGCGGTTCAGCGAGGCGCCGACGTTTTACTGGTTATTTACGGTGCTTGTGCTGCTTGGGGCGGGCGTCATTTTGATTCCGCATTTTCCGCTGGTTCAAATGATTTTGCTGTCGCAGGTGATCAATGGAGCGCTGCTGCCGCTGGTGCTGATTTACATGACGCTGTTGATTAACCGGCGAGGGCTCATGAAAGAGTGGACGAACTCGCCCTTTTACAACGTCATTTCTTGGACTTCGGTGGCGCTGATGATCGGTCTCACGCTGGCGCTGGTTGCGATCACTCTGAAGGACGCGATTGGAGGTCAGGCATAGCGTTGGCGGATTGGGACAAGATGTGGCCCGGCCTGCGTCTGCTTGGCGAACGCGCGGCAACCGCGGCCGGGATTTTCATTGCGTTCTGGATCGCCGCGAAGATACTCGAGCTGATTATCGGCCGCTTTACTGGCCGCGTTCCCCACAATCCCGATCTGGTGGAGCTGCTGGGCCGGACCGCGAGAATTGCGCTGATCGTGTGCGGCGCTGTGACCGCGCTCGGAACGGTGAACATCAATGTTTCTGCTCTGGTGGCGGGGCTAGGGTTAACCGGCTTTGCGCTGGGCTTCGCGTTTCGCGATATCCTGTCGAACCTGCTGGCAGGCGTGCTGATTCTGCTGTACCGCCCCTTTGGGCGAGGCGACCGCATCTCGGTGACCGGCCTGGAAGGGGTGGTGACGCACATTGACCTGCGGTACACGATGCTGAAGAACGACGCGAATACGATTCTGATTCCCAACTCGAGTCTCTTTACGAATCCGATCACTGTGATCAGAGACGATGCGCGGGGCGACGGTGAAGCAGAACGTGGAAACGCCCGTGGGGGAGCATGAGCCCGAGAAGTACGGTCTACGAAAGCCCGGCGAGGCGCAGGCCGCGACTCTGCTGCATGCCTTGACGAGATAATAGGAGCAGCGCTTTGCTATGTCCCTCTCCTATTTTGACCCCCTGGTCGCCGAGTGGTTTGAGCGGCGCTTTGGCTCGCCCACAGAACCGCAGGCGCGCGGCTGGGCGGAAATAGCAGCCGGAAGGGACGCGCTGATTTCCGCGCCGACGGGCTCGGGAAAGACGCTGGCGGCGTTTCTTATCTGCGTGGACCGTCTGGTGCGGGCGGCGCGGAAGAACGCCCTGGCCAACGAGACCCAGGTCGTGTACGTATCGCCGCTGAAAGCATTGTCCAATGACGTGAGGCGCAACCTGGAAATCCCGCTTGCGGAGATTCGCGAATTCGCAGAACGCCAAGGAGTCGCTTTGGCGCCGATCCGGACGGCGGTGCGCACCGGCGATACGCCGATGTGGGAACGGCAGCAGATGACGCGCGAAGCGCCGCACATTCTGGTGACGACGCCGGAGTCGCTCTATATATTGCTTACGGCCGAGAAATCGCGGCGGATGCTGCGTCATACCCGGACGGTGATCGTCGATGAAATACACGCGATCGCCGATGATAAGCGCGGCTCGCACCTGGCGCTGACGCTCGCCCGGCTGGATGCCCTGGTGAGAACCGGAGCGCCTGCCGGACCGCAGCGGATCGGACTTTCGGCAACAGTCCGCCCGATCGAAGAGGTCGCGCAATATCTCTCGCCGGCGGCTTGCGTGGTGGATGTCGGACACCGGCGCGATATGGACCTGGCCATCGAGGTCCCCAACGACGAGCTCAGCGCGGTAGCGACCAGCGAAATGTGGGCGGAGATTTACGATCGCCTGGCGAGGCATATTCTCAAGGAACGCACGACGCTGGTCTTTGTAAATACGCGACGCTTGTCGGAGCGCGTGGCGCATGCGCTGGGCGAGCGGCTTGGCGAGAACGTGGTGTTGCCGCACCACGGAAGCCTGTCGCGGGCAATGCGTCTGGAGGCCGAAGCCCGCCTGAAAAAAGGCGAATTGAAGGCCGTGGTGGCGACGGCGTCGCTCGAATTAGGCATTGACATCGGCTCGGTGGACCTGGTGATTCAGATGGGCTCGCCCCGATCTATCGCAGTCGGGTTGCAGAGGATCGGGCGCTCGGGCCACTGGGTCGGAGCGCGGCCGCGCGGGATTCTGTTCCCGACCACCCGCGATGAACTGATCGAGTGCGCTGCGCTGATTCATGCGATCCGGTCCGGGGACCTGGAGCGCATTGAAATTCCGCAGAACGCGCTGGATATTCTCGCGCAGCAGATTGTGGCGGAAACGGCCGCGGCGCCGTGGGGTGAAGACGAGCTGTACGCGCTGGCGCGCTCGGCATATCCGTATCGCAATCTCAGCCGCAAGGATTTTGACGAAGTCATTGAGATGCTGTCTGAAGGCATCGCAAGCTCGCGCGGGCGCAGCGGCGCGTTTCTTCACCGCGACCAAGTGAATCATCGGGTGCGGGGACGGCGCGGGGCGCGGCTCGCGGCGATCACATCGGGCGGGGCCATTCCGGAGACTGCGGCCTACACGGTCATCGCGGAACCAGAAGGCGTCACGGTGGGGACGGTGGATGAAGATTTCGCAGTGGAGAGTCTCACCGGCGACGTTTTCCTGCTTGGGACGCATTCCTGGCGGGTTCGCCACGTGGGCGCGGGCCGCGTGTCGGTAGAGGACGCCCACGGCGCCCAACCATCGATTCCCTTCTGGCTCGGCGAGGCGCCGGGGCGGTCGATTGAATTGTCGGCGGCGGTTTCGCGCGTTCGCGAGCGAATCCTGAATGACGCGCGCGCGAAGGACTGGCTCGAACAGGAATGCGGGCTGGACGACGCCGGGGCGCGGCAGGCCATCGCCTACGTCGTCTCGGGCGCAGCGGCGCTGGGCGCGCTTCCCACAACCGATACGGTGGTTGCAGAACGTTTTTTTGATGAGGCCGGCGGCATGCAACTGGTGTTGCACGCCCCATTCGGATCCCGCATCAATCGCGCCTGGGGGCTGGCGCTCCGCAAGCGATTCTGCCGCACATTCAATTTCGAGCTCCAGGCCGCCGCGACAGACAACGGAATTCTGATTTCGCTGAGCGACCAGCACGCGTTTCCGCTCGAGCTGGTTTTCGAATTTCTGAATCCGCAGACGGTGGGCGAGGTGCTGCGAGACGCGGTTCTCCCCGCCCCGGTTTTCGCCGCGCGATGGCGGTGGAACGTGACGCGCGCGCTGGCCGTGCTGCGGTTCCGCGGCGGCGCAAAGGTGCCTGCGCAGATTCAGCGTATGCGGTCGGATGACCTGCTTGCGGCCGTGTTTCCCGACCAGGTGGCGTGTGGCGAAAATCTTACGGGCCCGATTCGGATTCCAGACCATCCGCTGGTGCGCGAGACGATTTCGAATTGTCTGTATGAGGCGATGGACCTGCCGGGGTTGCGGGCTGTGCTGGAACGGATTGAATCCGGCGGGATCCGGACGGTGGCGATTGACAACCCCGCGCCCTCCGTGTTCACGCACGAGATTCTCAATGCCAATCCGTATGCTTTCCTGGACGACGCGCCGCTTGAAGAGCGGCGCTCGCGGGCGGTGCAGCTGCGCAGCTCGTTGCGCACCGACATCGCCAACGGAGCGGGCATTCTGGATCCGGCTCTGATCGATGAGGTGGCCGCGGAAGTCTGGCCCGATCCGCGCGACGCCGATGAACTCCACGATGCGCTGCTGACGATGATCGCTGTGCCGGTCGAGGAGAGATGGCAACGGTGGTTTGATGAGCTTCGCGCCACCGGCCGTGCGCGCACGTTGGCAAGGAATGGACGCGAGTATTGGATCGCGGCCGAGCGGTGCGGCGTCGCCGGCGATGTCACGGCGACTGTGCGTGGATGGATGGAGTGCCTAGGGCCAGTTACCGCCACGGCGCTCGCCGAGCGGATTGCCCTGCCGGTGGATGAAGTGCGAATCGCGCTGGGGCAGCTCGAATCCGAGGGGCTGTTGTTTCAGGGGCGCTACCGCACGCGGGACGGCGAGATCGAGTGGTGCAACCGGCGCATACTGGCCCGCATCCATCGCGCCACGCTGGGCCGCTTGCGGCGCGAGATTGAGCCGGTGACGGCGGCTCAGTTCCACACCTTCCTGACGCGCTGGCAGCACATTGCGCCTGGATCGCAGTTGCACGGGGCCGATGGTCTGCTGCACATCATCCGCCAATTGCAGGGCTTCGAAATTCCGGCAGCGGCGTGGGAAGCGCAGGCGTTGCAGCGCAGGATCGCGAACTATTCGCCCGACTATCTGGATGAGCTTTGCCTTTCGGGCGAGGTGTCGTGGGCGCGTCTGTCGCCGCATCCGGCGCTGGGCGATGCGGACCGGCGGGTTCGGCCGACGCGGATGGCGCCGATCACGTTGTTCCTGCGCGAGGATGCGGAGTGGCTTTCGCCGCCCGCTCAATCCGAGACGGCGGCGCTTTCCCATGCTGCGCGGGAAGTTTTGAGCGCGCTCGAGTCTCGGGGCGCGTGTTTCTTTGGCGATTTGACGCGTTGGACGCATCGCTTGCCAAGCGAGGTGGAGGACGCGCTGTGGGAATTAACGGCGGCCGGTCTGGTTACAGCGGACGGGTTCGAGAACCTGCGCGCGCTGATTGATCCCAAGCGCCGGCGGGGAGAGGGGCGCGGCCGGATGGCGCGGCCGCGGCACGCAGCAGGACGCTGGGCTTTGGTGAGCCGTCCCAGGGCCGACGTCCCGCGCGAGGAGCGGGCGCGCCGGTTCGCGGCGCAACTGCTGCTTCGATGGGGCGTTCTGTTTCGCGATCTCATGGCGCGGGAAACGGTGGCGCCGCCGTGGCGCGACCTGCTGCCGGTCTTGCGGCGCATGGAAGCGCAAGGCGAGATCCGCGGCGGACGGTTCGTCTCGGGATTCACCGGCGAGCAATTTGCCCGCCCGGAGGCAATCGATGTGCTTCGCGCGATCCGTCGGGAGCAGACGGCGCCGGTGGATGCAAACGAGATTGCGCCGTCGGACCCGTTGAACCTGACCGGCATCATTCTGCCGGGTCCGCGGGTGAGCGCGATCCTCAGCGCGCGCACTGCCGCCGAGCTCCGGGTCAGCACGAATTAGGTGCGGATCCGTCCGGCGCCTAGCCGCCCACCAGGG
>DASRCT010000028.1:0-119136 GCA_035652975.1 Bryobacteraceae bacterium
GCGTCGTACGCGTCCACTCCTTCCCCGCGAGAGCGCTGGAATTCGCGCGCTGCCGCGCGATACTTTCCCAGACTGGCGAGCAGCGTCCCAGCCGTAAAGTGATCCCGGGCATCGGCGCGCTCCGGCATGCCCTCCAGAATGACGCCGGCTTTTTTAGACTGGCGCAACGAGAGCAGCGCCTGGGCAAAATTGAGCAGGCTGCCGGGAGTCTGCCGGTAGAGCTCTCCACTCTGCTCATAATGCGACACCGCGGCGGGAAGGTTTTTTGCAGCGAAGCTGATATCGCCAAGCGCGAGATGCGCGAGCGGGTCTCCGGGCGTCAGCCTTAACAGTTCTTCGAAATGTCTCTTTGCGGCGGCGGTTTCGTTTGCGGCCAGTTCATTGATTGCGAGGTTTTTCAGGGCGGGGGCGAACTTCGGGTCGGCCTGAAGCGCCTGCCGGAAATAGCGGTTGGCTTGCTCGCGGCGGTTTTCGGCCGAAGCCGCTATACCCATCAATGTCAACGCCTTCAAGTCAGTGGGCGCTTCCCTGAGACGCGGCTCGAGAAGAGCGATCGCACTCTTGATCTCGCCGCGCTGGATGAGAACAGCCGCCTGCTCGTAGATCGAACCACTGGACGCGGCAGCGGCCGCCAACATAGTAATGAGGAGAACGGCGTCAGTAATCTGTCCCACGTCCAATAACCCGGATGTGATCGCCTCAAGAAACAATACCACTCTTCTGCCCGGAGGGCGCTCTGTTTCCGGCGTCGGGCTTCACGTCCCTATTGACTCTATAGTGAACGCATGCTAATAGTTCTGCAATGGCTTTCAGCGGGCTGCGTTCAGTTTGAGTGCTGGCAGTTCCGCCGGTTCGCTCAAAGGGCATAAATCGTGCCAAGAGCTTTGATCGGGTAATAATGTAAGCGCTTCCTGACGGGGAGGAATCGGGCCATGTCAGATTCCAAGAAAATTTGCATTCACTCGCGATGCGGCGCCTCAGCATTGCTGGTAATCACTCTCACGCTGGCGGCGCCGTGCATGTTAAAGGCGCAATTCACCAGCACCATAGAAGGCCGCGTAACCGACCCCTCGGACGCTGCGGTCCCGAACGCTGAGGTGACGCTCGAAAACCAGGCAACAGGCGTTAAACGCGTGGTCCGAACCTCCGACGTCGGCTATTATCGCGTCGCCTCTTTGCCGCCAGGCCAGTTCACGGTGCGCGTGTCTGCGCAGGGCTTCGATACGGCCGTCTATGAAGGCGTACTTCTCGAGAACGATCAGACCAAGACATTCAATATCCAGTTGAAGATTGGTGCGCCAACGACGCAGGTGAGCGTCGTGGGCGAAGTGCCGCTGGTTGAAACCGGAGAAGCGCGCATTTCAGGTCATATTCAGGAGCGACAGGTCTCTCAGCTCCCACTGGTCGGCAGAAACTTTATGACTCTGGTAGTGCTTACGCCTGGAGTAACCGGCCTTCCGAGCGGCGGTGGACAGGCCTACGCTCAGGCGACCGGCGACGTGTTCTCGGCAGAGTACGGCGTCAACCTGAACGCAAATGGTCAGCGGGCGGAGTCGAACAACTTCCAGGTCGATAATGCGTCGGTGAATGGCAGCCCGCGCGGGGGCGTCAGCAATTTCAGCCCCAGCGCTGACGCCGTACAGGAATTGCGCGTATCAGTGAACAACTTTTCCGCCGAATACGGCCGCAATTCTTCGGCCTCCGTGAATGTGATTACCAAGTCCGGCAGTAACGAATTCCATGGCACCGCGGCATGGTATCACACCAACAATCACCTGACGGCGCGCAACTCAATCTTCCAACCGCAGGTGCCGGTGTTCCGCCGCAATGAGGCCAACGCTACAATCGGGGGACCGATTCTGAAGAACAAGCTCTTCTTTTTCGGATCTGTAGACGTGTTGCGGTCGGGTTTAGGACAAGGCTTTTCATCCAGCGCGATTACTCCCGAATTCGCCAGCATCATTCAGCAACGCTTCCCCAACAACATTTCCGCGAAGCTGGTCAAAGACTTTCCAAGCCAGCTGAACAGGTTGAGCGACGGCCTGTATGCTGGTCCGACGGCTGGCGCCGTTCCGAATGTCGCCGCGTGCTCGGGGCTGTCAAACGGCGCCGCGACTCCGGTGGACACGCCAGTTGGCCCGCTTCCATGTAACTTGCCGCTGACATTCAACGGAACCTTTGCCCAAACGCTTCCCCGCAACGGCCTTCAGTGGTTCGGCCGCGTCGACCACGTTTTTCATGAAGGCAAAGACCGGCTGTACGGCAGCGTCGCACGGACGACGCTTGACCAAGTCGCATTCGGAGCGCCCTCCGTATATCCCGCATTCACAGCAATGGCCAGCGAGTACACAGCCTATTGGAACGTGAATTACACCCACATCTTCTCGCCTACGATCATGAATGAAGCATCCTGGTCTGGCACGCGCGCCTGGGGCGCGGATCCCGTAAGCCACGGCGAAGTTCCGCTGATTAACGTTACTGGCATCGCATCATACGGCACCGGCTTCTCAGACGCAATCTTCATTCAGAACAACCAACAGTGGCAGGATGTGGTCAGCATCAACCGCGGAAGCCATGCATTCAAAACCGGCGGGATTGTGCAGTGTGGCAGCGGCTGCCCGGGCGCAGGCGCCTTATTCCATAACACGTACGGACGGGTCGTTTATACATTCCCAAGCGTCTTCGACTTCGTTCGCGACGATCCGTTTTCAGAAAGCAATATCGGATTTGACCCGAAGACCGGCAAGTCATCCGGCCCCGACTTCCGTCCTGTTTTCCTCAACTATGGAGCTTTCATTCAGGACGACTGGAAAGCAAAATCCAACCTCACGCTCAGCCTCGGCCTGCGGTGGGAGGTGTTTGCGAATCCGTGGGACAAAGATAACCTGTTCGTCAGCGCAACATTCCCCTCCGGAAGCAATTACAGTGAGCGCATTGCAAATTTGACTCCCCAAGTCAAGCAGCCGCATGACGTCACTAAATACAGTAATTTCGCGCCCCGCATCGGCATCGCCTGGGACCCGTTTGGAAAAGCAAAGACTTCAATACGCGCAGGCGTTGGAGTTTTCTACGATCGGGCGGGCGGTCAGTTTTATCGGGATGCTGGAACCTCGCTGCCTGTCATCGCCCTCGCCAGCGTGAGCAAGCAAACCGCCGCCAAGCCAGTTTATGGCCTCGCTACGGGGTCAGCCGGTCCTGGAACCGGCTACACCTTCCCGGCGCCCCCCATTTCTGCAGCTCTCGATCGACGCAATGGCCTGGTCGGAGTTCCGTCTGACATCTATGTCTGGGATCCGAACATGAAGACAATGCGCACAATCAATTACTTCTTTGGCATTCAGCAGAGCATTGCGCACGGCTGGGCGATCGAAGCCAACTACGTTGGTTCGCAAGGTCGAAACACGTACATGGGTTACGACGTGAACCGCTACGCTGGCGACCTCTTCGATGGACGCCTGGATCGTCTTAACACCAGCTTTGCGGCGATTCAGTACGGTCAAGCGCGCGGGTCAAGCTTCTACAATGGCGGGAACGTCAGCGTCCGGAAAAGATATAGCGCCGGATTGGATATGCAAGTGGCCTATACGTACGGCAAAGCGATCGATGATGCAAGCAGTTTTGGTCTGGGGCTATCCATCGTGGACGTGAACAACCTCAAACTCAATCGCGCGCTTGCAGATTTTGATATCCGGCAGAAGTTGTCACTCAGCCTTCTGTATGAGACGCCGCGGCTAGGCCGCAGTACAATGGCATCTATCCTGAGCCGGTGGGAGCTCGGCGCCGTGACGATTCTACAGTCGGGCCGACCCTTCAGCGTAGTCTGCACGCAGCCCTTTGATCCGATCAGGAACAGCGCTGGACAGATTATCGGCAATCGCGGCTGCGACTACAACGCCGATGGGTTTAATTACGATTTTCCAAACGCGCCCGGCTTTGGCGGCTATATCACCGGCATCGAAAGGTCCAAGTTCCTCACAGGAATTTTTCAGGCCAGCGACTTTTCCGCGCCCCCGCCCGGCCAGCCTGGAACGCTGGGCAGAAATACGTATTTCGGGCCTGGTTATGCGAATACGAACTTCAACATCATAAAGCGTTTCCCGTTCCCGGCAATCGGCGAACGAGGTCAGATAGACTTCCGTACTGAGTTTTTCAACTTGTTTAATCGGGTCAATCTCGGCCAGCCCACGGGTAATCTCTCAAGCTCTCAGTTCGGCAAGTCCACGACTGCTCTGGGCGCGCGCAACGTCCAATTCGGCGTTCGCATCGCGTTCTGATCAGCGTTTTTGGCTTTCAGGCGGCGGGACGATCCTCCCGGCGCCTTGTTTTAAAGTGACAATGTGGTTCGCCGGACCGCCGGGAAAGCGTTCCCGGTCGCCGCCCGGCCACTGCACTTCGATCTTGTCATAGGAGGTCGCGTCCCCGAGCCCGAAATGCAGTCGCGGATCATTCTGTGATACGAAGCTTGTGCCCGTCTGCACCTCGCCCGACAATCGCCGAGCCCCCAGAAACACATACGCCCGGGCCCCCACTGCATCGCGATTGCACTTCACTCCCACGAGCCGCACCAGAAGCCACGCCTTCTTCGGCCCGTAGTTCTTCAGGAGACTCGGACGCTCGCCAAGGTTGCTGATCACCAGCTCGAGCGATCCATCATTGTCCAGATCCCCTGCCGCAGCCCCGCGCGAGGACCAGCGATCCGAAATTCCGGGACCCGACTCCCCCGAGAGATCCACGAATCTCCCGTCGCCCACATTCCAGTACAGCAATCTTTGCTGCCGGAATTTCGTCTGAAGATTTGCCTGGTCTACTTCCGGGTAGACATGTCCATTGATGACCACGATATCCTTGCGGCCGTCGTGGTCGACATCCATCAGCTCAATGCCCCAGCCGAGATATTGAGTGCGCCCCCCCAGACCGGACCGGTACACCAGGTCTGTGAACGAGCCATCGCCGTTGTTGTGGTACACGTTCGGAGTGTCATCGCTGAAGTTTGTCTTGACAATGTCAATAAAGCCGTCTTCGTCGTAATCCGCGGCGGCTACGCCCATGCCCGCTTGCTCCTGGCCGTCTTCGTTCAGCGCTGCCCCCGATGCTACGCCGATTTCTTCGAAGCTTCCATTCTTGCGATTGTGATAGAGCAGGCTTGGCGTGGAGTCGCATGCAACATAAAAATCGGGAAAACCGTCGTTGTCGAAATCTGACGCGACCACCGTGAAGCCATAACAGCCGGTCGGTTTCCCAACGCCGCTCTCCATCGAGACATCGTTGAACTTCCCCCCGCCTTCGTTATGAAACAGATAGTTCCGCCCGGAAGGCAGGCCGCGGGGACCGCACATCACGGGCATGCCCTTCCATTGGCAATATCCTCCGCTCCCGGGCGCCGGGACCTTGGAGATATCGAAATCGACGTAGCCGGCGACAACCAGGTCAAGCTTTCCGTCGAGGTCGTAGTCAACAAACGAGCAGCCCGTATCCCAGCGTTTCGCGTTCGACCTCAGCCCCGCTTCTTGCGCCTGCTCCTTGAATGTACCGTTGCCCTGGTTGTGATACAGTCGACTCCACCCGTAGTAGGTGACAAACAGATCTACGAACCCGTCATTATCATAGTCGCCGGCGCAGACGCCTTGGCCCCATCCTGTGTAATTCAGACCGGCCCTTTCCGTAACATCTTCAAACCGAAGATTTCCGAGGTTATGGTACAAATGACTTGTCGCGTGATCTCCAGCATCGAGCGTCGTCGCATTCACCAGGAACACGTCCATGAGACCGTCGTTGTCGTAGTCCAGAACTGCAACGCCTGTTCCGGTGGTCTCGATAATGTACTTCTTTGAATACGCGGCGCCGGAGACATTGACCGCGGTCAAGCCCGCCTGAACAGCAACATCGCGGAAGTCGGGGGAAATGCGCGGCAAGGTCGTGCTGATGCGCACGGTGGCGTGAGGCGCGCGCGCCGGCGCAGCCATTCCCTGCGGAGGGGGGTCGGCGCCCACTCTGAGCGACAGTCCTGTCGCGAGAAGATATCCTGCGACAATCCAGGTTGCGAGGGAACCGCGGCGCATATTGCGGGGCGATCTGGCCGATGGAACGCCTCCTCGGGCCACGCTTGACTGCACGCTCGCTAAGCCGCAGCGCAGTGACGCACGTCAAGCTCAGGTGTATTATACCTTCTGCCAGCGGACCTCATGCGGGTCGCCCGGATTGGCCATGGCGCCCTCGCGGGCGCATGAACGGCTGGTTGGATCACAATTGGACACAAATTACGCCTCCAGAAGCGCGCCGGATGGCGCCCTGGAGGATTGCGTTTCGATACCGCGGCGCGATGCGCAACGCTCCCGCTCGGCCGTTTGATAATGTAAGCGCTGAGGTATTCTGCGCGTGCCCATTCTGCACTCGATCAGCTATTCCGGCTCATGGGGCCAACAGTTTCTCACAGTTGAGGAGTTCATCGATAAAGCCGCCGACCTGGGTTTCGATGGCGTAATGCTCGCCGCCAAGCGGCCTCACCTGTCCGTGCTGGACTGGCCGGCTGAGTCCCGGCGGCGCCTGCGCGAGCGGATCGAGCGGCGCCGGCTCTCGACGATCTGCATTGCGGGCTACACGAATTTCACGGCCGACCTCGAGCATGCAGACATTCCGAACGCTGAACTGCAGATCCGTCACGTGATCGAAATGGCCGAAATGGCGCACGATCTCGGGGGCAGTCTGGTGCGCGTGTTCACTGCCTACGAGAATCCCGCGGCGTCATACGCCGCGCAATGGAACCTGGTGGTGAAATCGTTGCGCGAAGCTGCCCGGCGCTCGGCGGATTACGGCGTTACGGTCGCCGTGCAGAATCATCATGATATCGCGGTGGATTATGAAAGCCAGTACGAGCTGATCCGCGAAGTGGGCGAGCCAAACTGCCGCGCTGTGTTCGACGCTTGGGCGCCAGCGCTTCAAGGGGTGGATATTATCGCGGCTGCGAAGAAGATGGGAAGCATCGCTGTACAGACCATTATTGCCAATTATCAGTTGCGTCCGCGCTATCGATACGCTCCCGCGCTGGTGAACTACGAACGGCTGATTCCGACCGTGCAGGCTGTACCCGTCGATGAGGGCTTTATCGACTATCGCGCGTTTCTCTCCGCGCTGCGCGAAGGCGGTTTCGACGGAGTCATCGCCTATGAGATGTGCTCGCCGTTGAGAGGCGGCGGAAGCATGGAAAATCTGGATGCCTATGCGCGGCGGTTTCTGAAGTGGCTCACTGGAACCGCAGCCGATGCGAGCTCTCAACTAACTAGCGCGATTCACCGCCCGCATCCGGCAGCCACCAGTTGAGAGTGTCCGCTGCCGCGGCGAAGAACACATTGGGCGCCGGAGCCGTCGCGCTGGAATTTGTCAGATTGCCGCCAGGCCGGTAGTTTGGGTCGTGATACACCCACAGCTCCCCCTGCTTCGCCTGCAGGAGAATAGGCGCGCTCGCCACGCAGTCATACGCGTCATTGTCGACGGTGAAGCGCATTCGCACGCCGTCAACGAGCCCCGTATGGACGAACGGCCGTCCCGCCGGAGGATCGGTTGAAAAGAAATACCCTCCGCGCCCGGGAATGTAGAACATCGCGTATTTTCCAATGACGGCTTTCATCGCGGCGCCGCTGGCCGCCCGGACGCCGTTGATGTACACCGTCATGTTCGAAAATCGCAGCCGGTCGTTGGAGTCCGCCGTCGCGGACGCGTTGGCGCCGATCTCGATCCGATCAATGACGCGGCCAATCGGCGGCAGATCGAACAGTTCGATCGAAGCGCGCTCGCCGGCGCGGACCGGCGGAAGGCTGCGATCGCCGGGGATCGTGGGCACGGGCTTGCCTCCATCCGCCTTCGGAAATCTGCGCGCGAATTCGTCGCCCGCTGGCCGCATCAGGATGTTAAACCGGGCGTTGTCGGGCATCCGCGTCACTGCAATCTCATATGCGAACACCGCAAGCTGATTCTGATCCCAAAAGATGCGGTAGAAACTGTCGCCGGACGCCGGCGCCAGCTCCGCTTTGAGCGGCGGGACGCCGGGCTGCAAGTCCGGAAAGCTTGCGGCGATGCTCAGGCGTATGCCATTGCTGAGCGACATCACCGGCGAGGGCTGCGCGCCGGCGGCGGCGGCAAAAAGCGAAATCACCATCAGACCTCTCACGTAAACACCCGTCCCACTCTCTATTGTGATTAACGGCATAATAGTTTTCGCCATGATTGACCGACGTCATTTCATCGCCGCCGCTGCCGGCCTGTTTGCTCCGCGTACTTCCCGAGCGGCATCGGCGCAAATAGAAATCCTCCCCGACGAACAGATCGGCGTAATTTCCCCCGACATCTACGGTCACTTCACGGAGCATCTCGGCGGCTGCATTTATGACGGCATCTGGGTGGGAGAGAACTCGAAAATTCCAAATATAGGCGGAATTCGAAAGGCGCTTGTCGATAACCTGAGGCGGTTGAAGCCTCCCGTGATTCGCTGGCCGGGCGGCTGCTTCGCGGACAGCTACAATTGGCGTGACGGCGTCGGGCCTCGCGCGCAGCGGCCGCGCCGCACCAACTTCTGGGCCAATACGCCGTACCTGGCCAAGGCGCCAGATGGTCCGCAGAAGTACGATCCGAATGAGTTCGGCACCAACGAGTTCGCGCGCTTCTGCAAGCTGGTTGGAGCGCAGCCGTACTTGGCCGCGAACCTGCGAAGCCTGACTCCGCACGATTTCTACGAGTGGATCGAATACTGCAACTCGCCGGCGGGGAGCACTACGCTTGCGGACCTGCGCGCCGCGGCAGGAGACCGCGAGCCCTTCCGCGTCCGCTTCTGGGGCGTGGGCAACGAGAGTTGGGGGTGCGGTGGCAATTTTACCGGCGACGAATACGCCGTAGAATTCCGCCGCTTCGTCGAGTGGGTCCCGCGCTTCGATGTGCGCCTCTCCTTCATCGCATCCGGTCCGAACGTCGCCGATTACGCGTGGACGCGCAGCTTCTTTTCGAAGCTCGTCGAAAAGAGTCGGGGACCCTTGCGCAACGTATACGGAACAGCGCTCCATTACTACTGCGGAACGACGGGCAAGGGCAGCGCCATTGATTTCACCGTGGACGATTGGTACGCGCTCCTGTCCAAAGCCGAGCGCATGGACGAACTGATCCGCAATCACTGGCAGATCATGGGCGAAATTGATACGCAGCGCCAGGTGAAGCTTGTGGTGGACGAATGGGGCGCATGGCACCAGACGGCGGATGTCGCGCCTGGTTATTTGTTTGGATATTTCCCGACCCTGCGCGACGCTCTGGTTTCCGGAATTACGCTTGATATCTTCAATCGCCATGCGGACAAGGTCGCCATGGCGAACGCTGCGCAATTGGTTAACAACATCCACACCTCATTTCTTGCGGCAGGGGACAAGTTCACCGTCACACCCGTGTTTCACGTCTTCGAAATGTACGCCGCGCACCAGGGCGGAACATCGGTTCGGACGGCGGTTCTTGCGCCGCGTTTGAAGCCGGAGGCCGCGCACGGGCTGAATGCGTTGTCAGGCTCCTGCTCGCTTCACGGCAAGCGCGCCGTGCTCACGGTGGTAAACGCGCATCACGAAAGCGCGGTTGAAACAGAAATCGCAGCGCGAGGCGCCCGTCTGTCGCCCGTTGCGGCGACCGTTCTCACTTCCAAGGACATCCACGCGCATAACGACTTCGAAAACCCCCGCGCGCTTGAGCCGGCAACTGAGAAGTTGAGCGGCGGCTCGCCGTTTGTGCACAGCTTTCCGCCAGCCTCGGTGACGCGGTTAGAGTTCGATCTGGGATGACCAAGTCTGGATCCGGCGCAGATGCGGACCGCATGCTCGCATCTGTGCGCGATTAAATCCTGATCTAAATGACGGTCCCGTTCCGCGTATACAAGCGGGCTTGTCCCCGTCCGGCAATTGAAACGTAGCAGGGTCTAAAGCTTCTGCGTAGTGCAGCCGATCAGTTTGGCACGTCTAACTGTGAAGCGAGGCGGGGTACGCGCCGGAATTGTGGAAAGCAAATTGCTCCGGGAAAGACAGGCAGAGGGCTCAGGGTGATGCTGATCGCGGGCGTAGTGGTGGTTTTATTTATAGTTGGACTCTTTCTGGAAATGCTATCTTCTTCGCCGAGGGCAGCGGTCGAGTGGGAAACGGACACAGACCGTGAACTGGATGCCACGCCAGATCCGGCCAAACCGCGCTCCTCGGCGCTTTCCGCTTGAGCCGCGCTGCGTCTTACGGCGAAGGCCGCCGCGTTTTAAGGTTTATCCCCGATAGAGCAGAGGGGTCGTGTCAGCCGAATATGAGATGTGGCCCGCTTGTCGCAGACACGCACGCCCTCTCGCCCGGGTCGTTTTCGTTCTCTCGCGTCAAAACTGGCAGTATTTACGGCCACCATGGTCTTTTGGGTGGGCGGCACGATCTTCGCCTATGATCTGCGTCAGGATGGTTTTGACGTCGCCAAGGGCATCATCCTGTGTTCCCTGGTGCTGCTGGTCGCCGGCGCAATTTCGCTCTTCACGGCACGGCTGCTGACCAAACCGCTGGCTCTGCTCGAAGCCGGCATCACGGCGGTTCGGGAAGGCAAATTGGAACCGATCCGGGTAAGCCGCACCGGCGATGAAATTGAGTTTTTAGGCGAGAGCTTCAACCAGATGATCCGGGCGCTCGCCGAATCGCGTGAAGAGATACGGCAGCATCAGGACCTGCTCGAACAGCGCATTGCCCAGCGAACAGAAGAACTGGAAGAAGCAATGCATCGCGCGCTTGCGGCAAGCCAGGCCAAGAGCGAGTTCCTTGCCAACATCTCGCACGAGCTCCGTACGCCGATGAACGGCGTCATCGGCATGCTCGACGTAGTGCTTCAGGACGCCCTGACGCCGCAGCAGCGCGATCAACTGGAAACGGCTCGGCGCTCTGCGTATTTTCTGCTGGCGATCGTCAACGATCTGCTCGATCTGTCAAAGATCGAGGCGGGCAAAATGGCGATTGAGCGGATTGCGTTTGATTTGCGCGCGCTGATTCGCGACTGCATTGAATGCCATGCGCCCACGGCGTCGCGGAAGGGCATCGAGCTGAATTCATCGCTGGCGGCATCAGTTCCCGACTTTGTTACCGGCGATCCGCTGCGCATCCGACAGATCATTACGAACCTTCTGTCAAACGCGATTAAATTTACTGAACGCGGGCGGGTGCAACTGGACGTCTCAACAGCTACGCTGCCGAACGGCCTCATCGAACTCCAGATGAATGTATCGGATACCGGGCCCGGCATCCCTGCCGACAAGCTCAGCCTGATTTTTGAAAAGTTCATGCAGGTGGACAACAGCGTTTCACGACGGTTCGGCGGAGTCGGTCTCGGCCTTGCGATTACGCGGCGACTGGTTGAATTGCACGGCGGCGCGATTCGTGTCCGGAGCGAAGTCGGACGCGGAAGCGTATTCTCCTTCACGCTGTTGTGCGAGCGTGCGCAACGGCCGGCTGCCGAGGCGGCGCCAGACGCCGGCGTTGACGCGCAAGCGGCGGCGCTGGCCCCGGTTGGCCCGCGAATCCTCGTCGTCGAGGATAATGCCATCAACCAGAAAGTTGTCACGGCGATTCTCGCCAAGAAACATTTGGACGTGGCCGTAGCGGCAGACGGGGAGGAGGCCATTCGCGTGCTGGAAGCGGCTGAGCGCCCGTTCTCTTTAATCTTGATGGACGTGCAGATGCCCGTTCTGGATGGCCTGGAAGCGACGCGGCTCATTCGCAGCGATCCGCGGTGGGCGCATATTCCCATTATTGCGATGACCGCCCATGCAATGAATGGCGATCGCGAACGCTGTCTCCGCGCAGGAATGAACGACTACCTCTCGAAACCCGTCCATGCCACTCACCTGCTGCAGGTGGTCGACAAGTATCTGCGAATGAAACCGCGCCCGGGGCCGGCTAACCGGGGCGCCCAGCCCCCAGGCGCCGTCGAATCCGATCCTGAACTCATCCGTCTTACGAAGGAGCTCTTCTTCCAGCTCGCCCCGGAGCGTCTCAATGGAATGGCTTCAGCTCTCCGGGTTGAGGATCGCGAGGCACTGGCGCAGGAAGCCGACAAGTTCGCAACCGCGGCCAAGCGGATCGCCGCTCCGGAAATGGCGGAGTGCGCCGAACGCATCCGGAGAGCGGCTGTAGCCGGCGATGCCGAGAGCGCTTCTCAATCGCTTGCGCGGCTGGCGATGATCATCGATGCATTAAACAAGCACAACGACAGCCTTGCGCATGTGAACTGAGCCGGAGCCGCCGGATAAGCGCCGCCGCGGCTCAGAACAGCAGGATGGGCACAACGCTCATCGGAGAGCCTGTCGCCCATTATGTGTGTCTCATCCCATTGGAACCACTCTGATAACATGTACTTCCGGAGCGGTCTGTATGCGAATTCTGCTCCTTGGCATCGTATTGGCGGCGATCTCGCCCGGGCAAATAACAAGCTCTGGCCAGCTCGAGGCGGCGCGACCCAATCCTCCCGCGCCCGCAGAATCCGCGCCGGTCAAGCCCGAGGAACGATGCACGATCGAAGGAACCGTGCTGAACTCCGTGACCGGCGAGCCGTTGAAGAAGGCCGAGCTCATGCTCCGTCGCGCCGATCCCAGCCCCAACGGCTTCGGCCTAAGTTATGCCGGCGCGTCGGACGCTGCGGGGCGCTTTGTCATTGCGGATATTGAGCCAGGACGGTATCGCCTGGGCGTGCAAAGGGCAGGCTTCGTTAATCAGCAATACGGGGCCAAGGGTCCGTCCAGCCCGGGAACCGTTCTGACGCTGGCAAAGTCGCAGAAGCTGAAGGACCTGACCTTCAAACTGGTCCCTCAAGCCGTCATTACCGGTCGAGTGCTGGACGAAGACGGCGATCCCGTTCCAAACGTATCGGTGCAAGCGATGCGAAGCGGCTACTTCCGCGGCAAGAAGCAGTGGTTGCCCGCAGGGGTGTCAACCACCAATGATCTCGGCGAATACCGCATCCACGGCCTGGCCCCCGGACGGTATTTGTTGAGCGCTATATACCGCCCCGGTGGGTTCATGCTGGAATCCACGCAAGGCGGCGCCGCAGAGACATACGCGCCAACTTATTACCCAAATGCGGCTTCGCCCGACTCGGCCGCGCCGCTCGATGTGGCGGCAGGCGCAGTGCTGCGAGACATGGATGTCCGTCTCCAGAAGACAAAGACAGTCCACATCCGGGGTCGCGTGTTAGACCCGAGAACCGGAAAAGGCGCGCGAACTGCGATGATCAACCTGCAGCCGAAGAGCGACACATTTCTCATGTTCCCCCGCAACATGTCCAGGCCATATAACGACAAGGGCGAGTTCGTGATCAGTAATGTCACGCCGGGCTCTTATATTCTGACCGCCAGTATTAACGAAGACGGAAAGATGATGTCGGCGCGCATACCAGTCGAGATTGGCAATTCATCCCTGGAAGACATCACGCTGCAGCCTGCGCCGGGGCTGGAGATTAACGGCCGGGTGACGATAGAAGGCCAGGCGCCGGAGGCCAAGATCACGAACATGAGGATCTATTTGCAGCCGAGGACGCCATTGATGTTCGGCCCGGGCGCACAGGGCGGCCAGGTCAGGGATGACAATACCTTTACGCTCACCAACGTTCAGCCCGAGATTTATGACGTTCGGACATTTGGCGCTCCCGACGGCAGCTACATCAAGTCCATCCGCGTGGGCGACGCTGACGTCATTGATTCGGGCCTGGATATAGCCACCGGCGCTGCGCCCGGTGAAATGAGCGTCGTCATCGCGATGTCCGCGGGACAGATCACCGGCGCCGTGCAGAACGAGAAACTGGAGCCAGCCGCCGGCGCCACCGTTGTGCTGATTCCCGAAGGCAAACGGCGCGAGAGCGACCGTTGGTACCAGACGACCAGCACGGATCAATATGGGAATTACACGCTGAAGAACATCGCACCTGGTGAGTACCGCGTGTATGCCTTCGATACCGTCGAATTCCAGGCGTACATGGATCCCGAATGGCTAAAGCCGTTCGAGACTAAAGGCGAGAAGGTCTCGATTGAGGAGAACGCGAAGCCCTCGGTGCAGTTGAGACTCATACCAACCCAGGGGCAGCAGTAATCGTGATCTCCCTGCGCGCTCACTTCTTTAAACCTGCGCTCCAGTTTTGGACCAACGTAAGCGGCTCAGAACTCGTCTGCCATTGCGTTAACGTTGCAAGCAACCGCCCATCGGGCGCAGCATCGTAACGATACCCCGGCGCCTTCTGCGATATTGG
Organism: Bryobacteraceae bacterium; assembly: GCA_035652975.1. Lineage (GTDB taxonomy): Bacteria > Acidobacteriota > Terriglobia > Bryobacterales > Bryobacteraceae > TMP-7. Next base: position 14,275 of record DASRCT010000028.1, read on the forward strand.
GCCGAATAGCGGGCGGACTGCGCCTATCTCAATCCCTGCCCGCGCCGTTCTCACGGCCGCCTGCATCAACCGGTTATCCGGCGCGATGTAAAAGATGGACTTGCCGTCATGCGCCCACACCGGAAAAGCGCCGCCCGACGTGGAAATCTGCTGTTTTCCGCAACGCGATCCGTCAGCGCATTGAAACGGCGCCACGTAGATCTCATCCCGTTGAGACTCGTCGGATTGATACGCGATCCAGCGCCCGTCCGGAGAGAACTGGCCACGGGATTCGTTGAATGGAGTCTGCGCGAATGGGAGCGGCTTCCGCTCGCCAGTTATGGGTAGAAGCCAAAGATCGTTTTTCGTGTTCGGGTCGGCTCTGGATTCGTACAGCAGGAATTTCCCGTCGGGAGAAAAAGCGTTCGGGTATTTGTCCAGCGGGTCGGAGTACACCAATTGCTCCGCGCCCCCTTGTTTCACGGATTTCTGAAACAGTTCGAAGTGGCCGGTCCGATTGGAATTGAAAACGATCGCGCCTCCATCCGGCGACCATACGGATTCACGCTCATCCGCTGGGCTGAAGGTGAAACGTGTTCGAATGCCCCGGGCGACGTCGTAAATCCAGATGTCCCCGTTGATGGCAGTCTCGATTCGCGCCGTGCACTGCCTCCCATCCGGAGACAGATGAATGTTCGTGATCAAACCCGGATCCCCAACTGTTCCAACCTGCTTGCCTTCGCGATTAAACCATGCAAGTTGTACCCCGCCTCCCCGCGCGCCGATCCGGTACACCAATAGCCCGTTCTGCGAGACCGAGAAGGCATCGCTGATGCCACTGGAATCGCGACTCTCGTCAACCACCGCGATTGCGTCTCCCGTCGTGGCTAGATTGCCGGAGTCGAACGGCTGGGCCATTAACGAGCTTTCTCGTAAGAAGAGCAGGTAGCCTTGAGCATATACGGCGTTGTACGCATCTTTGAGGACAAGTCTGGAGTTGTTGCCGTTTGAGCCGAGGGAAGCCACACGAACGGCCGATTCGGCGCCACCGGTCGCGGCATAAAGGAAGTGGCGGCCATCAGGTAGAAACCAGGGCCAGGAATGCAGGTTTTCTCTGCGCCCGAGATCCAACCTGGTCACAGGCGTCGAAGCGCCTCCAGAGGCCGCTACCTGACGGAGCGGTCCGCTTCCCGCATCGGGCGCGAAGACGATTACGCCATCCCGGTTCCAGGCGCCGCCTAGCGGGATCGGCGCGTCGCATATTACGATCGCAGGTCCGCCGGATGCTTCCATTCTCTTGAGCTTGCGGCCCGCGAAAAACCCCACGTAGCGGCTGTCCGGCGACCAGAAAGGCAGCATGGCGCCTTCCGTCCCCGCGAGAGGCTGCGCCGTGAGTGCGCTCAGCGAACGGATCCACAACTGATCCTTACCGTCAGCGCCGGCAGCGCTGAAGACAAGCCGCCGGCCATCGGGCGACAGCGCCATTCCACCTCCGAATCCGCCGCTAGAGTTAAACGAAGTTCCCTCCGGTGGGAGAATGGACGCCCGCAGCGCCGGGACTTCGACAGGCGCTGCGCGAAAGCGCACGAATTCGAGCGCGGCCAAAATGAGAGCGATTACGCCGGCCGCGATCCACGCAGGCCAGAGGGCCGACGCAAGCCGCCTCTCCTGTATCACCGGCCTCGAGATCTGAGCCTCTTCCAGAGCGATTCGCACATCTCCAATGTGTCGAAAACGCGCGCGAGGATCCTTTCTCAGACAGCGGGCGATAATCGGGCGGAGCTGCGCAGGAACAGCGTCGAGTTCGGGTTCGTCGTTCAGAATCGCCGCGAGCGCCGCGGCTATCGAGTCGCCTGCAAAGAGGCGTTTACCCGTGAGCATCTCGTACAGGACCACGCCGAAGGCCCAGATGTCGGCGCGCTGGTCGACCGGTTTCCCTTGCGCCTGTTCCGGCGCTATGTACGCTGCGGTTCCGACGAACGTACCAGGCACGGTGACCGCGGCTGTGATCGTCGCAATGGCCGATACATCACTTGTTGATTTGCCCGGTTCGGCAGCCTTGGCGAGCCCGAAATCGAGCACCTTTACGACGCCGCTCGACGACACCATGATATTCGCCGGTTTCAGATCGCGGTGAATGATGCCCAGATCGTGGGCGGCCTCGAGCGCAGCGGATATCTGGCAGGCGTAGTTTACGGCGGTTGCCACCGGCAAGGGGCCGTGCAAGACCTCGCCTACAATCAGTTCCATCACGAGGTAATTGGGACCAACATCGTACAAGCGGCAGATATTCGGATGATTCAGCGCGGCAATGGTTCGGGCTTCCTGCTCGAAGCGGTCGCTAAACTGGTCCGCGCAGAGCTTGATCGCAACTTCGCGGCCCAATCGCGTATCGCGCGCACGATAGACTTCGCCCATTCCGCCGGCGCCGATGCGGGAAAGAAGCTCATAGGGACCGAGAGATCGGCCTGGGCCAGCGGACAACACGTTACGCTGATTGTATCCCGGCGGCCGAGCGGTTGCGTCAACGCTCAGCAGTCTGTGTTCAGATCTGCGTCTTTTATCATGAAAGATATGTCCACAACGCTGCCTGCTGCACAGGAGCAGTCTGTCGTCGAACAGGTCATGGACCTGGAAAAGCAATACCTGGTTCAAAACTACAGCCGCTATCCCCTTGTGCTGGTGCGTGGAAAGGGCTGCTATGTTTACGACGCGTCTGGAAAGCGCTACCTGGACCTGATCTCTGGCATCGGGGTGAACGCGCTCGGCTACTCAAATCCGCGCATCGTGAAGATCATTCGCGAGCAGGCGGCCAGGCTGATCCACACGTCAAACCTCTACTACCACGAGTATCAGGGCAAGCTCGCCCGGCGGATCTGCCAGGCAAGCGGATTGCAGCGGGTCTTCTTCTGCAACTCCGGCGCGGAAGCCATCGAGGGCGCCATGAAAATGATGCGGGCTCACGGCCGCCGCATCGATCCCGCGAAAACGGAAATCGTTTCACTCGAAAACTCGTTTCACGGCCGAACCATGGGCGCACTGTCAGCGACCGGCCAGGAAAAATACCGCCGCGATTTCGAACCCCTTCTGCCTGGAGTTCGTTTCGTCGCGCCGAACGATTCCGCGGCGCTTGAACAAGCCGTCAACGATCGGACCGCCGGCATCATGATAGAGGCCATCCAGGGCGAAGGCGGCGTGTACCCAATGGGTCACCAGTATCTGAAGAAAGCGCGCGAGCTGGCGGATCGCCATAGCGCCCTCCTGCTGTTTGATGAAATCCAGTGCGGGGTCGGACGACCAGGAACATTCTTCGCCTATCAGCTCTTCGAGCCTCCGGTTCTGCCCGACATCATGGTGGCGGCCAAGCCGGTGGCCTGCGGGCTGCCTCTGGGATTCATCGCGGCCAGCGAGCGGGCGGCGGCTGCGATCGGCGCGGGGATGCACGGATCCACCTTTGGCGGCGGTCCGCTCGCCTGCCGCGTGGCGCTCGAAGCCTTCGCTCTGATTGAAGAACTGCTGCCGTCAATCTCACAGACGGGCAGTTACTTCCGCATGAGGCTGACGGAGCTCGCGCAGCGTTTTCGCTTCATCAAGGAAGTTCGCGGCGCTGGTCTTATGATCGGCGTTGAAATGGCCATGCCATGTAAACAAATGGTTCTGGACGCAATCGAACAGGGACTGTTGATTAACTGTACGCACGATACCGTGCTGCGCCTACTGCCGCCATATGTCATCACCGAGCAGGAAGTGGATCGCGCCGTCGCGGGGTTGAAAAAAGTGTTGGCTAAAGCAGATCGTCCCGTTTCTGCCTCTCCAGAAGGTGGACGATCTCGCTGACCTGTTGAGCGCGGTTGCGATCCGCGACCAGCAGCGCGTCAGGCGTATCCACAATGACCAGATCTTTCACGCCGAGCAGGGCAACCAGTTTGCCGTCGGCGTCGACATAGTTCCCCGTCCCATCCACAATGATCATGTTTCCAGGGCCGACATTGGCATTGCCGTCGCGATGCATCAACTCGTATACTGCGTTCCAGCTTCCCACGTCGTTCCAGCCGATGTCATCCGCCGCCAGCCCGACGACGTTATCGGCTTTCTCAAGCACGGCGTAGTCAATGGAAATGTTCTCGCACAGCGGAAATGTTTTTTCGAGCGCTGCAACAAAGCCGCGTTTCGTCACCGGCGGCAACGAAGCGATTAGCGCAGCGGTTTTCGGCAGAAAGCGGCGGAGCGAGTCGAGCAGCACGGAAGCCTTCCAGAAAAACATTCCGGCATTCCAAAAGAAGCGGCCAGCATTCAGAAACCGGCGCGCAGTAGCGAGATCCGGCTTTTCACGGAAGCTCTCGACGCGGACAGGAATCGGCAAACCGGCTTGCACACCCTTCGGAAACTCAATATAGCCATAGCCGGTCTCCGCCCATCGCGGCTCGATGCCGAGCACCACGATATTCCCCCGCTCGGCCGCCTTGAACGCTGGCCGCAACAAGCGCAAATAGCGCGCAGGTTTGGTAATGATGTGGTCCGAAGGAAACACGCCCATGACCGCGTCCGGATCCAGTTGCCCGATAATGTGCGCTCCAAGCCCGATCGCCGGCGCGGTGTTCCTTTGCGCAGGCTCTGCCAGAATCTGTGCCTTGGGCACCTCCGGCAACTGCCTGACGATTTCCGGCCGCAGCGCTTCGCTCGTCAGAACCCACATGCGGTCCGGCGGAATCAGCGGACTCAACCGGTCCACCGTCTGCTGGATCAGTGAGCGCTCTCCAAAAAAACTGAGCACCTGCTTGGCGCGCGCGCGACGGCTCCGCGGCCAGAAGCGCGTACCGCGGCCCCCGGCCAGAATCAGGCCATAGTAGTTGGATGTGGACAAAGCGCCCTACTCCAGCGGGTAGCCGTGCACCAGCCTCAACGTACGCTCCCACCGCGTTTTTGTAAAGAAATGTTGCGCCAGATCAATAAAATGGCGAGCGTTATAGCTCACCAGGTCCTCGGTAGGCGCCTCGTACGACCAGAAAATGGCGAAAGGCTTGCCAACAATATTGTCGCGCGGCACAAATCCCCAGTACCGGCTGTCCAGCGAGTTGTCGCGATTATCCCCCATAGCAAAATAGCGGTCGGGAGGAACGACGAGTTCGCCATTAACGACGTTCTTTTCGAGCATCGCCAGGCCGCGCTGATCAACCGGACCAAACGGCTCGGACGGGAAATTGTCGCGGTATGGTTCGATGCGCGAATCGATGTGCTGCACGTAGGGCTCCGTCATCTTCTTGCCGTTGATGTAAAGCTCCTTGTTTACAACCCGTATGTGATCGCCCGGCAAACCGATGACCCGCTTGATGTAGTTCTGCGTCGGATCGGGCGGCCAGCGGAACACGATAATATCGCCGCGGTGGATTGGCGTGTACGGCAGCAGATGGCGCGTGATGAAGCCCGGCGGCGCGTACGACAGCTTATCGACGATCATGTGATCGCCAGTGAGGACGGTTCGCTCCATCGAGGAGGTCGGAACCACGAACGCCTGCATCAGCGTCGTCGTGCCGAACAGCAGGATGAGAATGGTGACGCTCCACTCGAGAATAAAGTCTCGGGTGGACTCAACCAAGCCTTTTTTCATATCTGCACCCTCATTTTATCAGTGGGGTCGGCGGGCGTCTGCGGCCTGGCATCGTTGGACCGGGCGGCCGGCCCTGGATCCGTTGTGCGCGTTTACCGAACGCTCGGGAGGACAACTTTGCGGATTACCTGCATGCGGCCGATAAAAGTCCGGACGTTCGACACCTCGGACCGGTCCTCGCCAATCGTAAATTGATCCGGCGCCGTGACCAGATAAGCGAGTCGATGCGCCAGCACGCGCTCGCCGTTCCATTCGAGCAGAAGGGTGCGGCTTCCGGGCGAGAATTCCATTCGCATCCGGTTGGGACGATTTCTTAACAGGCTGGCCTCAGCCGTGACCCGATCACCCGGGCTTCCGGAGACTAACGCAATGCGCAGCTGGTTCGGGTTTATCAATTCGGCTTGAATCGCGACGCGCGACCCAAACCGACCGGCCGCCATCAATGGCCACGATGTCACGTTCGTTGCGGTCTGGAATTCAAATAGCGCTTCAGCTTCGAGGCGCGGGTTCAAGGTTGGGCGGAGCCGCTCGAACGGACTGAACCACTTCGCGAGCGCCACGAACGCTCGCGGGTTGTGTTGCAGAAATTCATCGTAGGGCCCTTGTATGCCGATCGCGAGAGCGACGGCGATGCCATATGCCAGCAGCAGCATGATTCCCATTTTGATCAGGATGCCCCTGAGTCCAGCGGCGCGAAGCCACAGGGCTGCCAGCGCCACAGCTCCCAGCGGTAACAGCGCCGGCGCAAAGTCTACTTCAAAGCGATGCGACGTTAATCCCAGACCGGCGATGAACAGCGCGCACCCCACAGAGAAGAGAAGCATCGACCAGAACAGGGCGCCCATCTCCCGCCGCCGCGCGATGAACGGAGCCATAAAGGCCGCCATGGCCGCCGGACAGAGCGCGAAAATGCCTGTGGTCGGCTCCAGGAAGTAGCGCGACGGAAGCAGCGCAAAGCTGAGGCCCAACGGCGGCCGGAACGCAATAGCCGCATACGGGAACACAGGCGTGAACTCGGGCGGACAGAAAATCAGGTAATAGATCCCTGGTACGACGTTTTTCAACGCCAGCGATACGTTCTGATAAGCCGCGCCGCCGATCTGATATCGCTGCCCAAACTCAGCCGGGTTGCCGAAACGGGCATAGTTGTACGCCGCCAGCGCCGCGGCGCAAAACGCAACCGGAACTATGAACGCCGTAAATTCGCGGCTGCGTAATGCGGCGCGAACCGGGCCGCCGCGCCGGACAACCACGACGACAGCGATCCCGGCGACGATTGTCGCCACGGCCAGATGCGGCCGGCATCCAGGCGCCAGTCCAAACAGCAGGCCGGAGGCCGCAAATAACGCCGTACGCCGCCGGCCACTGCTCAAAGCCCTGCCAAGTAGGTAGAACGCGCCGCTCAGGCAGAAGTAGCCACCTGCAATCGCCACCTCGTATACGACAGCGCGTTGGAGCAGGAATGGAACCGACTGGCACACGCCCAGCATAACTAGAAAAACCGCTAACAGCGAAATCGGAGGATGAAGGTCCATCCGCCGCAACAGCAGCAGCATTAACGCACACGAGAACAGGTACCCGCCAGTGCACAACACCAACACCGCGACGCGCTGAGGTAGATCGCGGCCGGTGAGCAAACGCCACGGCGTAAACAGCAGAACGGCAGGTACAACGCCATGGTAGAGATAGTAGCGTCCGTGAAAGAACGCGAGATCGTGCATGCCCAGGCCTTGATTCTTCGCAGGATCCCAGGGATTCGGCAAGGCAACCAAAGCTGGATCAGGCTTAAGCGGCAGATATAAGCGCCCACTCGCCAGCCCGCGAGCCAGCAGACAATAGTAGCCGCCCTGATCGTCGTACCAGGATGGATCGCCGGTGGCGCGGACTGCCCAGTAATACAGCACAATCACAGCGGCCGCGCTAAGAACCGACGTTGCGATTGCCGCGCCGCGCTCGCGGATGCCAGACGCGGGAGGCGCAAACGCCATGTTTGCGGCGTGCGCTGCGCCCCTCACCATAACAGGCGGTGGTCGCGGGCGACCGTAAGCTTTTGCGTATCGGGGAACAGCAGCATATCAGGCATATTATGCCGCGGCTCTTCCGCCTGTAAGCGGAAAGCCACTGTGCGGAACAACTCTCACCGTTTCCAACCCGCTGCTAGCCTCTTCGTAACCGCCCTGAAACGCGCCTATGATACTCTTGCTCGTCGGAGATCACTATGAGTCGGCTTTTATGCGCCCTGAGCGTTGCCATTCTCTTCGCCGCCGCAGCGTTGGCTCAGTTTGAAGCGGGCAGCGTACTCGGTACAGTTCACGATGCGACAGGCGCCATTATTCAAGGCGCCAAGATCACACTGACCAATGTCGAAACCGGCATTACCGCCGTCACCACTACGGATGCGAATGGCAATTATGAATTCCCTACGGTACGGGTCGGCCTGTATCGAATCACCGCTGAGCAACCAGGCTTTTCTACAGCCGTTCTGAATGATATCCGCGTGAGCGTCAGTTCGCGCCAGCGCGCCGACATACAGCTCGCCGTTGGCCAGGTCTCTGAAACTGTCGAAGCAGTCGGCGCAGCGCCGCTGGTTCAGACAGAAACGAGCCAACGCGACCAGGTCATTACCCACCAGGAGAGCACCGAATTGCCGCTCAATGGACGGACTTACTCATCGTTAGTGCTCTTGACGACAGGCACAAAAGTCTCGCCGATCGGAACCGGCAGCAACGTCACGGTGCTGACGCGCGAGGGATCGTTCAACGTCAATGGGCTCCGCAGCACGTTCAGCAATTATCTGCTCGACGGCCTGGACAACAACGCATACGGCACCAGCAACCAGGGATTTTCGAATCAGGTGATGCAGCCGCCCCCGGACGCCATCGCTGAGTTCCAGGTGGTGACGAACAATGAAAGTGCGGAATTCGGGCGCAGCGCAGGCGCAACGATTAATGTCGCGTATGCCAGCGGGACGAACAAGCTCCACTTGAATTTGTGGGAATTCCTGCGCAATACCAATCTGAACGCAGTCGGATTTTTCCGGCCGCGATTCGGAACGAATTTCCCGTTCCACCGCAACCAGTTCGGCGGTACGCTCGGCGGACCAATCGTCAAAAACCGGGCTTTTTTCTTTGTGGACTATGAGGGTTTCCGACAGATTCGAAACATTCCTACGTTTCTGACGATACCAACGCTCGCCCAGCGGCAAGGCATTTTGCCCGTTACGGTTACGAATCCGCTCACCGGGAAAACGTACCCAGCGGGCGTTCCAATTCCACCCGCCGATATCCAGCCGTTCGCACGCAAGGTGCTGGCAGACCTCCCCGCGCCCACATCGCCGACGGATCCGACCAGAGCGCCTGCCAATAATTATCAGGTTTCGCAGCGCTTCAAAAACTTTAATGACAAATTCAACGCCAAATTCGATTACCAGCTCACGTCGAAACTCAACGGATTTCTTCGGCTCGGACAATTGAAGGCCAACATTTTCGATACGCCCCCGCTGCCGCCGCCGTCGGGCGGCAGCGGCAACTCTTTTACGCGAATCCTCGATCAGCAGCTCGCGACCGGAATGAACTGGGTGGCGAGCGCCTCGCAGGTGTTTGAGCTGCGTTTTGGAGTGTCGCGGACCCAGGCCGGAAAGAATCCAGCGGCTCTCGGTGAACCGAATGCGCTCGAACTGTACGGAATTCCAGGGCTCCCGACGGATCCGCGCATCTCGGGCGGCCTTCCCACAGAGCTGATCAGCGGATACCAGGACCTTGGACGCCAGGCTACGAACCCTCAATGGCAGTATCCGACGGTCTTTAACCCGAAAGTGAACTATTCCCATATCGTCGGTCGACACTCGCTGAAGATCGGCTACGAGTATCAGCGCATCCTCACGGAAGTGATGGATGTAAACCCGCTGTATGGCCGCGACAGCTACAATAGCCGGTTCAGCGGCGACAACTTCGCTGATTTCCTGTTCGGTCTGCGCGCGCAATACGCGCTGAGCACGCTGTTTGTCGCGCACCTGCAACAGAACATGCATTTCGTATATGTGCAGGACGATTTCAAGCTGAACCGGCGGCTCACGCTAAACCTGGGCGTACGGTACGAGTACGGCTCGCCGCAATTCGAACGGGATAACAATCTCACCAATTTCGATCCGGTGACCCAGACCATGCTGCACGCCAAAGACGGTGATTCGTACGATCGCGGGTTGGTGCACCCGGACCGCCGTGACTGGGCGCCGCGCGTCGGATTTGCGCACCAGTTGACGCCCAAGACCGTAGTGCGCGGCGGTTTCGGCATCAGCTATGTCCATTTCAATCGCAGCGGCGCCGCGAACCTGTTGCCCATCAATGGCCCGCAGGTAGTCAACGCCGTGATCAATCAGACGCCCAGCCAGCCGGGATTCCTGACCACGCAGCAGGGCTATCCGTCCGGACTCGCTGATCCCGCCAATTTCAACCCTTTGACCGCCAATATCTCCTATATGCCCAGCAACACAAAACACACCTATGTGATGAGCTGGTTCTTTTCCATCCAACGCGAAATCGCTAAAAGCACTTTGCTTGACGTTGCATACGTCGGAAACCGCTCAAACCGGCTGCTGCTGTTCGCGAATTTCAATCAGGCGCTTCCGAATTCGCCGGGCCAGAGCCTCTCGCTCGCGCAGCGGCAGAATACGCGGCCTTATCCGAACTGGGGCGATATCACGTATGACTGGAACGGCGGATTTTCCGACTACAACAGTCTTCAGATTCGCCTGGAGCGGCGGTTCAGCAACGGACTGTTTTTCCTCAACGCGTTCACCTGGTCCAAGGCGATCGATAACGCCGCCGGCTCGCTCGAAAACCCGAACGGAAACTACAACGCGCCGCAGGATTTTTATAATCTCAAGGCTGAAAAGAGCCTCTCCGCGTATGACCAACCGTTGACAAACACAACCAGCATCGTCTATGAGCTGCCTTTTGGAAGGGGCCGGCGGTTTGCTTCGAACCTGCCCAAGGCGGCGGATCTTCTCATCGGCGGATGGGAGATCAGCAGCATCAATAACGCCTACAGTGGACAGCCGATCACAATTGCTTACGGCCCGGTTCCGCCAGCCGCGTTTCAAGTCTCAGGTATCCAGCAGGATTTCCGCGGCGCGAATAACTATCGCGTAAACATAACCGGCAACGTTGTGAACAGCGCGCCGAATCACATCCTTCACTTCTTCGATCTGAACAACATCGCCGTCCCCACCGATCCGGCGCATCCGTTTGGAAACGCCGGGCGCAATATCGCGCGCAGCGACGCGTTCTGGCAATGGGATCTGGCGCTGAACAAGAATTTCGCGATCACCGAAGCCGCGCGGCTGCAGTTCCGGGCGGAGGCTTTCAACATCCTCAACCACACAAATTTTCTGGCGCCCAATTCCGTTTGCGGCAGTTGGGATGCCAACGGAAGGTGCACGCAGGGCAGTTTCGGACAGATTACGAGTACGTTCGATCCGCGGTTGATCCAGTTCGGACTGAAGCTGAGCTTTTGACGCCCGCGCCGGCGAACTGTTCGAAATTGCCGCGAAACAGACGGACGATGTCGCGCCGGATGTCGTCGCGCGTTACGGACCGCCCATCTTCGATCAGCAGCGAATACGCGTTAGCAAGCACCGGCGCCAGCGTGCGTCGCGTGTTTCGCCATTTATAAATTACCTGCTCGAGCACGCGCGCATCGGAGTGTTGCGGGATAAATGTCGTCCCCAGCATTTCAAGGCGTTCCCGGGTGATCTCCTCGACGATGGACGGGTTATTGAGAAACCACCAGCATCCGAACGGCATCAGGTTGCGGAACTTACGCGCATACACGACGAGCTCATGCTGATTCTCGCGGCTCAGCACGCTGATGAGAAAGCGATTGTCGGGAAAATCACGACAAAGGCGTTCCACCGAACGCAGATCGGCCTTGCCTACCGCATCTCCCGCCAGCCGCAGCGCCGGATTGACCTGGTATCTCACGCCGATCATCAGCGACATCGGAATGTTCGCGTCTCGGCACGCCGGCAGCACGGCCTCCCGGATTAAGCGCGCGCGTATGCTTTCTTCAGGATATTGGAACGTGTCCGGCAGCGATACCGCCATGTAGACAGGCTGCATACGTTCCACCCAGTCCGCGAGAAACCTGCGAACCTGGGCCGCCGAGCGGCCGGAAGCGTTCTCGTCGACGGCGTAGCCCTTTGAGGCGAGAATGCGCCAATGCTCGGCCCATTTGTTCAGGATGCGGTCCAAGCGCAGCACCGGGTGGAATCGCGCATCCCGTGCGGCGCCCTTTTCCCAGAGCGGCCCTTCTTCGGGATCGAGCGGGTCGTTGGTCATGACAACTTCGCTGATACCCGCAAGCTGGAATACTTCATCGATATGCGAGTCGAGTTTGCGGGCGCGGAAGAATTCTCGCGCTTCGTTCAGATCCGCCGAATCCGTGGGCAAGCCCAACGCGTTCAGCACGGCGACAACGCCGCGCGTCGCCTCCGACACTGGCGCGTTTTCAACGAACAGCGCGCGCCAGATCACGTCGGCCTTTTGCGCCTTTGACAGAGCGAAATATTCCTCGGGCGCAATTGGCGAGGATCGGAACAGCTCGGCCTCGAGATAGTGGTAGGTGATGAGCTCGTCGATGCCCCATAGCCCCAGCGCGCCGAGCGAGGGCATGAACAAATGCGTGTGAACGTCCACGAATTGTGTCGTCTTCAACTCGTCTTCGACGGCCGCGCGAACCTCGGCTGCCTTCAACGCCTCCGTTCTCAACTGTTCACCCCCGATGCGAGAAAACCTCCGTCAACCGTGAGGCAATGACCCGTTATATAGCTGGCCGCGTCGGATGCAAGCAGAACCGCCGCGCCCGCCAGTTCATCAGGCGTTCCAAAGCGCTTCATTGGCGTCCGGATCAGAAACTCCCGCCCGCGCTCTGTACCGTCCAGCAGATTCTTGTTGAGGTCGGTGCGGAAAACTCCTGGCGCGATGGCGTTGACATTGATGCCTTCCGGGGCCCATTCGATCGCGAGCGTCCTGGTAAGCGCCAGAACGCCAGCTTTGGAGGCGTTGTAGGCGGCAACATCCTTCAGTCCCACAAATGACGCCAGCGAGGCGATATTGATCACGCGGCCCCGGCCTGACTTCTTCAACGGCTCATAGAACGACTGGCACGCTCGGAACATGCCGGTCAGATTCAGGTCGAGCACGGACGTCCAGTCCTCCTCAGAAACCTGAACGGTCGGAATGCGACGCGTAAATCCGGCCGCATTGACCAAGACGTGCACATCCCCAAACTCGCGGAGAACGCCGTCGCGGAGCGCATCAATGGATTTTCTGTTGAGCACGTCTACGGTGAGCGCGGCGGTGCGACGGCCAACACGCTGGATCTCGGCGGCAACATCGCGCACCAGATTCTCCCGGCGTCCCGTGGGAATCACCTCCGCGCCTGCCTCCGCCAGACCGAGCGCAATCGCCCGTCCGAGACCTGAAGTGCCGCCGATGACCACTGCGACGCGCCCGCTTAAATCGAGTGATTGAAGCATCAAGCTCTTAAGGTATGGCGGCTTCGCGCCCGGCGTCAAATCTTTTTCGTTTTACAGGCTCGCAAAACATGTCAGAATGCGCCTGAGGCGATCGCATATGAGCGTTGATCCGCTGCGCCAGCAGCTCCTGAATTTTCTCCGCGGAGGCCATGCGCACGTTCCGTTTGAGGACGCAGTACACGGTTTTCCCGTGAGCAAAGCGGGCGTGCGCCCGGCAGGGTTGCCTCATTCCGCCTGGGAGCTGGTAGAGCATATCCGCATCAGCCAGAACGACATTCTACGGTTCTGCCAGTCCCCGGATTACGTTTCGCCAAAGTGGCCCGAAGGGTACTGGCCTTCACGTCAAGCGCCGCCCAGCGCGGAGCACTGGGAGCGGTCCATTAAATCGTTCTATCGCGACCGCGCAGCCTTTGAGGAGCTCATCGTCGATCCAAATCGCGCATTGCACGAACCGTTTCCCTGGGGCCAGGGGCAAACGCTGCTGCGGGAAGCGCTGCTCATCGTGGACCATAACTCCTATCACCTAGGACAACTTGTGTCTGTGCGGCGGGCGCTTGGCGCATGGAACAGCCATTAGAAATCATTGCGTTTTGCTCCAGCCATAGCCGCGCACCAGCCGCCAGTTGCCGATCCAGGAGGCGTCAGCGCCATCAATGTCGCTTTCGGTCACCATCGCCTGCGGCGCGCAAACCCATTCCAGCCGCTCAACCTGATACCCCTCTTCCCCGGACGACGTCAGTACGAAAGCGCCCTTCACCACTCCACCCGTATTGGCTCCCACGTCGATTGCGACGCGGCGGGCCAACTCACAGTTTCAGCCGTCTGGCCGCGCCTCGACATTAATAACATTAACTGTTACCATAGTTTAGAGGAACAAGCACATGGCCAATAAACCGGCGTTCGCCCCGGGGGCTCAGGTCGAACATGGAAAGTACGGCCTCGGAAGTGTCGTGTCCTGCAACGACGAGCACATCGTCATCAAGTTCGACGATCACGGCGAAAAGAAATTTGTCACCTCGATCGCTGCGCCCACGCTGAAAAAGAGCGATCGCCAGCCGCCCGTTGAAAAGCGCCGCGCCAGCCGCAAGAAAACAAGCCCCGCGGCGTGACCGTTCGCTCTTCCCCGGGGAAACGTCCCGCGTTACGGGTAGTCAGGCCATTTTTCGGCTGCATCGTGGCCCGCGACAAAACGCGTGTTAGTATGCTAATGTAACGAGTTCGAATTTGGCCCCACTACGGCCGCGACCAACGTATGCAAGAACAGCAAGGCGGCGATATCCGCAGTGTGGACATTTTCCTCGATTCCACTCTGGATAGCGTCGACCGCGCTGAAACAGAGGTTCTGAAATCAGCCGAAGAACTCGGATTCGGCGAGGAAGATCTCCACAAGATCGGCATGGCGGTCCGCGAATCGATGGTGAATGCCGTGGTTCACGGAAATCGCTACAACGCACGAAAAAAGGTACACTTACAGGTCTATAAAGGCGCGGACCGTCTGGTCGTCGTGGTCCGGGACCAAGGGGAAGGATTCGACATTTCCGCGCTGCCGGATCCGCTTGCTGAAGAAAATCTGCTGCGCCAGTCGGGGCGTGGTCTGCTGCTTATCCAGGCGTTCATGGATGAATTGCAGGTAAATCGCGTCGCGCAGGACGGCACCGAATTACGAATGGTGAAATATCTGGCGAAAGCCAGCTAGCAGTCATCCAAAACAAGATTTCAAGGAGGCGCTACCTGTGAGCGTTAAACTGAACACACGACAGGTCGGTGATGTGACGGTGATCGATGCATCCGGCAGAATCACTTTGGGAGAGGGCGCGAGCACGTTCCGCGACACGATCCGCGACCTCGCAGCCAAGGGAAATCAGAAATTGCTTTTGAATCTAAGCGACGTGAGTTACATTGACAGCTCGGGCATCGGCGAATTGGTTTCGGGTTTTACAACGGTCACGAATCACGGAGGGCAGCTCAAGCTTCTCGGCCTCAGCAAGCGGGTAAAGGATCTGCTCCAGATCACGAAGCTGTATACGGTTTTCGAAGTGTTTGAAGACGAGGCGACCGCGGTCCGCAGTTTTTCTTAGCCGGTCTTTTCGGACTGGCGGTTCGCGGCGGCGGGCTCAGCAGGCTTTGTTGTGCAGGCGCTGCACTATGCTGACGTTCAGAACGTGTACGCCAGTCCGTACAACGGGACAGCGCGCGCAGTGAGACCGTTATTATCGAAGCGAATGAGCGCGTTCAGCGTCAAGACCAGATTGCCGATCAGTTTCGCCTTATACCCAAACGAACCGCTGTACTGGCCGAAAGACACGCGGCCCGCGCTCACCAATCCGGAGGCGGTAACCTGGTTGGGCGATGCGTTATCCGGCGTGGTTGGAAAAAATTGATTTGGCAATGACAGTATTGTTGTGTTCGGAATACCGTGAATCCATCCGATCTGATGCCCGAGAATGTCAATGACTGCGGTGTTCCGGCTTCCGAGGGCGATCTCTGTTCCAATTCCCCATGAAAAGACGTCCGGCAGGTAGTCCTTTGTCGCTGTAAACGGCGCGCCGATGTAGCTCAAGCTGCTTCCGTCAGGAAGCGCGCCGGATAGCTGCGTCCCCTGAAGCTGACCCCCGAGAACACTCTTGCCGCTGAATTGCCACCCAACGTTCAAATGGGGCGCAAGAACGACGCCGTGAGCCAGCGGCTTGCTGTAGAGGGACACGGCGATGAATGGCTTCACCGAAGTCGCGCCGGTTCCAAGGAAGTTCTCCTCGTCGCCGGTAGGGAAGCGAAGATCCATGCCAAGCGCCACGGCCGCGTTGGGGCTCTCCATGATGGTTCCCTTGAAACGCAACAACAAGTCTCCGAAACCGGTGTTGCCGCGGCTGGCGCTTCCAATCTCTGGCCGCTGCAACGTCTGCACTCCGGGCGTGAAGGTGTCGGCGCACCAGCACGTCGGGTTGCCCACGCCGTTTCCTGCATAGATGAGTCCGTTATACGTGCGTGCGGCTACGGCTGCGTGAACCATCGGCAGTCCCACGGACATGTCAAATCGGTTCGTGACTCCGAAGGTCAGCAGCGCAATGTCTTGCGAGAGCCGGACATCCATTCCCATATCGAATGAGCTGGCGGTCGCTTTCAGCGCCTGGCCGCCTGCCGTAAACGCGATGCTCGATGGATATCCGCCCTGGTCCAGCAAACGGATGCTGTTGAGCGATTGTCCGTTTAGCGATGTGAAATGAAAGTCCTGGTGTGAGACTCCGATGTAAAACTTGTGCCGCCCGATAGTCTCCGCGCGTTCGGTGAAAATAGGTCCGAGCGTGCTGTTGACCGGCAGCGCAGCGCCGGTGGCTGGATCGGTCTTCAGAATGACGCCCGAAGCCGGCGACGCGAGCGGGATCACGGACAGCGCCGTTGCCACGCTTGCGTTTACCGCGCCGCTGAGAGGCACAATCGACTGCGCGGCTGTGTAATAGCTCGGATTCGAAATGGCCGCCGCGTTATTGTTCGCGCCAGTCAGAACTACGGGAACCCTTGTAAGCGAGAAAATCATCGGCACCGAGCGTGGCAGCGAAACCGTTCCGTTGCTGGTTGTGAATGTCGTCGTAGCTGTAGCTGACCACGGCACGACGCTGAACACATTCGGCGCTGTCTGCGGTTGCGCCTGTAGTCGCCAGATGCTGAGTGAAGCCAACACGAGGACTGCAGTGCCTCTTGTCATAAGCCTTCTCCTTTAAGTGCAGCCGTATGGGTTCTCTAGGGCGTGCGCTATGTTAGGACGATTATGATGTGCTCCGGCGATTATAACAGACGCATGCTATTGCATGCTTGTGATTATCCAGCGGCCGCCGATTTTGCGAAGACTGATGACTACAGTCACGGGACCACTGACCGACGGCTTTTTTCGATACAGCGTCTCGACTGTTCGACGCGCCGTTATGTGTGCGCGATCACCCTCCACCTGCGGGGTGGACACGGGCTCTAGCGTAAATCGGACGCTATACTCGTTGTCGCGAAATAAGTCGCGGTACGAACGGCTGTTCGGCATGTCCGGCCAAAGATTTTCAACAGCGGCAAAGTTTTTTTCAGAAAATGATGCGGCAAACCGCGCCACCACGTTTCGCACCGCCTGAATATCCGCCGTATTATTGGCGCTAATTTCGGGAGGCTGTGGACGCGGCGGCGGCTGAGCCAGCGGCGAAACCGGCGGTGAAACCGGCAGTGTGGGCAAGTTCTGGCTGATATTCGGGAGTGGCGCCCGGTCGCCTTGCGCCGGCTCGACGCGGATGGAGGGGCTCCGAGTTGAAACCGCGCTGCTAGGAGCGGGGGTTGACCCAGCGCCCATTGCCGGCGAACTCTCCTGCCCGGGATTCGCCGCCGCGTCCGGCGGACGTACTGCCGCCAGCGGGATATTCGCGCCGGCGGCGTGCGATGCGGCTTGGGGTCGCATCGTCACTCTGATCTGGTTTCCGACTCCCGCGCGGACGTCGATCCGCTCTGTTACGGTATCAAACCCGTTCTTGGCTACGGTTACCACGTGACGTCCCGGCGCGAGCCGAGACAGAACAGTGCCGTTCTTTCCGGTCCAGCCCGCGCGAATCCCGTCGATCGTCACTGCTGCGCCCGGTTCTCGTGTTTCGATGGTTACAGCGGCCTCGCGTTGCGGCTGCGGGGCTTCCATCGGGCGATCTGGCTCGGTCGGAGCTGTTTGCGCCGGCGACGGTGAAGGCGCTGTTTGACGCGGAGCAGGGAGAGCCGTGTTCGCAACTGCGCTCGAGGGGGGCACTGCCGACGGCTTGTGCAAATTCATCCAGAGCGCAGCCCCAAGGACCGCAGCGCCAGCGGCGGCGGTCGCCGCCCAGACGGCGGCGGGAATGGACCGCGGGCGTGGCGTGTCTGCCGGAGGCTGCTGCCGCTGCTCGGCTTCAATACGGGCCTGTATATCTGCGAGCGCCTCATCCGGGCCAAGGCGGCTGCGCGCGCGGCTCACCGCCTCGAGCGCCTTAGAGTATTTTCGAGCTTGCCGGAGCCGATCGATTTCAGCAATTGCGTTGGTCAGTTCGCGCTGCCGGATTTCCTGGCGGCAGCGCTCGATGGCCGCTTCCAGCGCGGCGCTGGACGGCGCCTCGGCGCGAAGCTTCAAGAGAAGGGCTAGCGCTCTTTCCGGGCTGCGCAGCCTGACCTCGTCAGCCGCGCGGATCGCATCGGCTACCTGGCGCTCCTCGGCCTCGGCGCGAAGCGCGCGGATTCGTTTGCGCGCCTCTTCCACTGCGGGGTGGCTTGCGTCCGCCTCCTCCAGCCGCCTGTCCGCGTCGGCCAACCGGCCCGCTCGGGCGAGTTGCTCTGCCTCCTGGACAGCCTCACGGCACAGCGATTCGCGAAGTGAAATCCGGGCCTTTTCAAGCAGCGGCCCCAGCGTGGCGCGATCCGGAGAGCGGTGTAACGCCTCCGTCAGTTCACGTACAGCCTGCGCGGGATCGCGATCCATCAGTTGCAGGAACCGCCTGTAGTCCTCGATCTCTCCTTCGACGCGAAGCCATATATACGCTTTCGGATAGAGTTCGCGGCCTTTTGTGAGCTCGGCTTGAGCTCGGTCGACCTCGCCGCCGCTGAGGAGCTGGCGAATGGTTTCAAAGATTTTCGAGCTCTCCGCGGTCTCCCGCTCCCGCTCTTCCCGCTCGATGGCGGCTTGTCGGCGCCGTTTGGCTTCCGCGCCGCGGTCCGCAAGCCGCGCTTTCCATCCCGCCGGCGCATCGGGCGTCAGCGCTTCGGCGATTGCGATCGCCCCATCGAAGTCGCCGGCGTCCATCGCTTCGTCGATGCGACCCGCTTCGCGCGCAAATTTCTCCTCCCTGACCTCCGAGAGCAACCTCGCCGCGCGGTCATCCAACGCGCCGGAGTGAACCAATTGGGTCAGCCGCGTTTCGGCCGCTGCAAAATCTCCGACCTGGCGGCTCTCGGCGGCAGCCGCAAGCGCCGCCTCGTAGGCCTTTCGCTTGGCGACCTGGTGCTCGAGCGATTGCCAGCGGGGGTCGCCCGAGTACACCGCCCGGGTCACAGTGAGCAGTTGCTCCGCCTTGGCGATGTCGTTGTTCGCCAGATTGTTGCGGACGTCTTCGACGGTCTCAGCCAGCGTCGCATCGAACTCCGCGCGCGTCACCTGTTCGGCAATTTCCGCCAGCGCAAATTCATTCGGCAATTCGGCCTGCGCCCGTTCAATTTCCGCCCGGGCGCGCTCCCAGTTCCGCTGCGCAATGGCAATGGAAACCTGGGCGCGCAGCTCGTCCACCCGCCGGTTGCGACGCTCCTCGGCCAGGCGCTTGGTCAAACGCTCCTCGGTTTGCGCCAGCGCAGTGTTGTGTGGATACTCCCGGAGAGTCTCGTCGACGCGGTCCAGAGCAGCCTGTAGCTGGCGCTCCTGCTCCAGCTTGCGCGCCGCTTCGAGCGCGGCGGCTACATCGCGCCGCTCGCGCTCGAGCGCCGCCGCCGAGCGGGCTGAATCGAGCAACGCTTGAACGGCTGCTTCCCCCTGGTAAACCCCCGCCGCTTCGAGCAGTCCGATCGTCTTTTCGTATTTCCCTGCCTCGAACAGGTTTTGTGCATCGGCGAGCAGTTGATCCAGACCGGCGGCATAACGCTGATGCTCAAGTTCAATTTGCAGCTCGCGTTCGATTTCATCGAATGCGGGTTCGTCGCCGAGAGTTCCCCTGCCGCGCTCGATGAGTTTGAGAGCCTGCTCCAACTGTCCCGCGTCGCGCAGCGCCGCGGCCTCCGCAATCAGCGATGAAACAGCTTCAGAATGGCGCTGCGCCGCGTAGAGGGCCTCCGCCGATTCGCGCAGACGGAGAAGACCCGATTCGTTCGGAAAACGCTCGAGAGCCTGGTCGAGCAAATCGAGAGCTTCGGGCAGCCACTTCTGCCGGATCAGGTCGCGGGCCTGCTGCCCGTAAGCCGAAATCGCCTCGGCGCGAACCTGCGCCTCGAGCTGCGCTCGCGATTGCAGCGCGAGTTCAGAGGCGCCCGGAACATCCGCGTAGTTGTCCGATAGGGTGGAGAGAATCTCTTCGCATCTCGCCCAATCGCGATGTTGCAGGGCTCCGCGCAACTCCGCCGCCAGCGCGTTGAACTGGTCTGCCCGCTCCCGCCGTTGTTGCTCAGCGCGTTCGCGCTCAAGAAGACTGCGAAGCTCCAGCGCCCGGGAAGAACCGGGCTGCGCCGCCTCAAATTCGTCGAGCTTGGCCGATGCCGCGGCGAACATGCGCTGCGCAATCAGGTCGGAAATTTCACGAAGGGACTGCTGGGTCAGGCGCTCGCGCTCGCGCCGCCCGAGTTCCGCCTCCAGCCGAGGCAGAAGGGCTTGCGCGTCAGTATGCCCGGCGTCGGCCTCCAAAGCTGCCTTGATTCGCGCCACGGCCTCCGCCAGCTCGCCTTTCTGCTGATCGCGCCGCGCTTCCGCAACCAGTTTGTTCGCCTTCAGATGAGCCTGCAGCCGCTGCCTGGCCTCGGACAGACGCGCCTGGATATCGGGATTGGTTTTGTCCAGCCGGGCGGCTGTTTCAAGCGCCTGCACCGCTTCTCCGAAACGTCGTGCTGCGCCGTAGGTCTCGCTCTCTTCAATCAGGACGCTCACCCGGCGCGCTACAGCGCGCCGCTGCTTCTCCTCTGCGATTGCCTTGCGGTATTGCCGGGCTTCGTGATTTCCGGGTTCGAGCTCAGCAATTTCGAGCAGCATCTTTTCGGCGGATTCCAGCTCCCCCGCCTCGACAAGCGGCGCCACTTCCGCCAGCAACGCTGCGGCGCGCTCATGCTTCAGGTCGACCAAAATGGCTTCACTGTCCAGCAGCAGTTCGGCGAAGCTCTGGTACCGGATCTCGCGATCTTTGGCTATTGCGCGGTGAACCAGCAGCTCCAGCGCTTCTGGGCAGCCCGGGACCGCGCGGCTCAGGGCCTCAGGTTCAAACGTTTTGATTCGCGCGATTGTCGCGTAGATATCGGATTCGACGGCGAAGGGGTGGTTGCCCGTGAGCAACTCGTAATAGATATCGCCGTATCCGAAAATATCCGTCTGCTCATCAGCTCTTCCGCCCGGTTCAAATTGTTCCGGCGCCATGTAGGGAACCGTGCCGATGACGAACCCCTCGCGCGTGAGCTGCATGCTGTGTTTTGTCGTCACGCGCGCGATGCCGAAGTCCATAATCTTCACCGAGCCGTCCGCCAATAGCATGATGTTGCTTGGTTTTACGTCCCGGTGAATGACGTGTCTCGAGTGCGCGTAATTCAGGCCGTCGGCCACCTGCGCCATGATGCGAATACGCTCCAGCAGGGACAACGGCGCGCGCCTCTTGATGATTTGCTCCAGAGTTTCCCCCTCGAGCAATTCCATTACGAGATAGGGCGCGCCGGACTGCTCGCCGCATTCATACACCGTGACAATATTCTTATGGGCGAGATTCCCGGTGGTGCCCACCTCCATCTGGAAACGGCGCAGGAGCTCGGGATCGGATTCGGCAGTGAGCACCTTGATGGCTACCCGGCGCTGAACGTCGGGATCCCACGCGCGGTATACACGGCCAAAACCACCTCGCCCCAGCTCGGCCTCAACCGTATATTTGCCGATCCTAGAAATCATTCGTGCAGGCGGCTGCCGACAGCGCCATAATTTTACCGCTAACCGGACGGGCGGACTGAAAAGTCGCCGCTTCGTGAAGACCATAGGGCTGCGCGCGCCCGCTCTGTTTCATGCTCCCGGCTGCGATAACATGCTTGGAATGACCCGCAGAAACTTGCTCGGCGCAGCCGCCATCACGGCGGCTGCTCAGTTTCCCTCCCATGCCGCGCCTTCCGGAGGCCGCTTGAAACAGAGCGCCGCACGATGGTGTTACCGGTCGATGAGCCTCGACGATCTGTGCCGCAATGCCGCGCGGATCGGTTTGAAAGGCATCGACCTGGTGAATCACGATGAATGGCCAACCGTGCAGAAATATGGCCTGACGCCCGCAATGACTCCCGGCGCGGGTACGATTCCGGATGGGTGGAACCGCAAGGAGAATCACGCCAGGCTCGAGAAACAGATGCAGGAGAACATCGAACGCGCCGCGGCAGCGAAAGTTCCCAATGTCATCACGTTCTCAGGAAACCGCCGCGGCATGTCCGACCAGGAGGCCAAGGACAACTGCGTCGCCGGACTGAACCGCGTCAAGAAAATGGCTGAGGACAACAATGTCACGATTTGTTTGGAACTGCTGAACAGTAAGGTCGACCACAAGGACTATCAGTGCGACCACACGGCTTGGGGCGTGGAGGTCGTCAGTCGCGTAGACTCGCCGCGGGTGAAGCTGCTCTATGACATCTATCACATGCAGATCATGGAAGGCGATATCATCCGCACCATTCGCGAAAATATCAAATATATCGCGCACTTCCACACCGGCGGGGTTCCCGGACGGCACGAGCTGGACAACACCCAGGAGTTGAACTGGCGCGCCGTGGCCACAGCCATCGCGGATCTGAATTTCACCGGATTCGTCGCCCACGAATTTGTGCCCACCCGCGATCCGATGCAGTCGCTGGCGCAGGCCTTTGAGACCTGTAGCGTGTAGCTCGGGACGCCGCGTCGTTTGGCTTTCCGCGTGCATTCGCGCCTTGCGCATGGGCTGCAAACGACGCGTCCTAAGCCGTAAACGCCGGATCAAGGTAGCGCTTTTACCGAGCGATCCTTATCAGTCGGCAAGAATTGCCGGGCTGCGCTATGTCTCAGACGAGATGCCGGGCATCAAGCGGCGGCGTGCAGGATCGGGTTTTGCGTATTTCGATCCGGACGGACGGCCGGTCCGCGACCGAGATACCTTGGGCCGCATACGCGCGCTCGTCATCCCTCCGGCATGGACCAACGTGTGGATCTGCCCGATCGCGTCGGGCCATTTGCAAGCCGTCGGCTGGGACGCGCGGGGACGCAAACAGTACCGCTATCATCCGCTCTACCGCAGGGTCCGCGATGCGACAAAGTTCACTCGCATGATCGCCTTCGGGCTCGCGCTCCCCAAGCTTCGCGCCCGCGTCAACGAGGATCTCAAACTGACGGGCTTGCCGCGGAATAAGGTGCTCGCGACGATCGTCGCACTGCTTGAAGAGACCTGCATCCGCATCGGAAATGAGGAATATCGGAAACAGAACGAGTCGTTTGGTCTCACCACGCTGCGAAACCGCCACGTTCAGATCGATGGCCACACGCTGCGATTTCACTTCAAGGGTAAGAGCGGACAGATCCACGACATCGAACTGACGGATCGCAAGCTGGCGCGCATCGTGCGCATGTGCCAGTGCATCCCGGGCCAGGAACTGTTTCAGTACGTGGACGATGACGGCCATCCCGTCCGGGTGACGTCCGACGATGTAAACGCCTATTTGCGCGAAATCACGGGCGAGGACTTCACCGCCAAAGATTTCCGCACCTGGAACGGAACCCGCGAGGCTCTGATCGCGCTCAACGCCATGGGTCCAGCGGAGTCCCAGACGCAGGCGAAGAAGAATATTGTCGAGGCGGTCAAGACCACTGCACAGCGGCTGAACAACCGTCCGGCAGCGTGCCGCAAATACTACATTCATCCCGCCGTGCTCGAGTCCTATGCAGACGGCTCGCTGTTCGGCTGCGTCAACAAACTAGAACCTGAGGAAGGTCCGTTCGGGCTTTCCTGCGCAGAGGTCGCGATGATGAAACTCGTAGCCGCTCACAAGCCTACTCCGGTACGCGAAGCGACCACCGGGGAGAAGCTGCCCGCGGCGCTGAAGCAAAGTCTCAAGCGGATCGCGAGCGCGGCGGCGAACATCGGCAGCGTGGATGAGATTCAAGTGGTTCCCTCCAACGCCGCGGTAAGCCTTGCATAACCCGAGCGGCTCACCGGCAATTGCGTTCCATCAGTCAGCACAGCGACGCGACTGTCCTTTGTATAAGGCTCGATCTTCACAATCCGCTCGATATTCACAATCCAGGACCGGTGAATCCGAACGAACTGCCGTGGATTAAGCGAGGCTTCGAGGCTCGAAATCGTTTGCTGCTTGAGGAATGATCGTTTCTCGCTGTGCAGCGCTACGTAATCATCCTGCGCCTCGGCGTAATCCAGCCGGTCGACCGGGATGATCGTGACTTTGGCGCCGTCGCGGACCACCAGCCGCTCTGCGTATTGCTGCGGCGGGCGCGCGGCCGCCGCCAGTTGCGCAGGCTCGGGCGCCAGGGCCGGCGACGCCGACCGCAGCCTTGCTCTCGCCCGCTCCAGCGCCGTAGCCAGGCGGTCCGCGGCGAACGGCTTGAGCAGGTAATCCACCGCGTGCGCGTCGAATGCCTTCATCGCGTACTGATCATAGGCCGTGACAAAAATGACGGCGATCTCCCGTCCGATCAGCTCTAATACTTCAAAGCCGTCGAGCTTGGGCATCTGAACATCCAGGAACACCAGGTCGGGCTTGAGTTCTCCGATGGTCTTTACGGCGTCGAACCCGTTGCTACATTCGGCCACGATCTCGATATCCGGCCACTTCGCCAGATACTCGCGGAGGACTCGCCGCGCCAGCTCCTCATCATCGACGATCACGGCGCGGATTGTAGACGTTTCGGGCATGCTGCGTTCACCCTCTCGCTGCAACTTCAACGCCCTCTGCCTCGCACGGAAGCGCGACGTCAACGCGGTGCACCCCGCCGCGCACGGTGACGCTGACGGTTCCCCGCTCTCCGTGACGCGCTGCGACTCGGCTTCGCACATTGGACAGTCCCAGCCCCGTCTTGCGCGGCGCCGGATGTTCGGGATCGAAATCGTTTTCGACAGCGATGCGAAGGACGCCTTTCGAGCAGGAAGCTTGCACCCGGATCACCCCGCCATCCACCAGGCCGGCGATTCCGTGCTTCACGGCGTTCTCAACAAGCGGCTGCAACAGCAGCGGCGGGATCGGGCAGCCGTCGCACGCCGCGTCAATGTCCTGTTCGACGCGCAGCCGCGACCCGAAGCGGACCTGCTCGACCGCCAGATATGTGTTGACCAGCGCAAGTTCATCGCTGAAGGCAATGCTCGGCTGGTCGCCCAACCGCAAGGTATTGCGCAGGAAATCCGAGAGCCGGATGCACATATCGCGCGCCTGCGACGGATCGATGGACGTGAGCGCGCTGATCGAATGCAGGCAATTGAACAGGAAATGTGGATTGATCTGGGCTTTCAGGGCCTTCAGTTCGGCCTCGCGCGCCAGAGCCCGGGCCTCATGCTCTCGGCGCATGGCCTCGTGCGACGATTCGATGGCGAAGTAGACGTAATGCATCGCCGCGGCGAGAAGGTACAGCATGACTCCCATCGCGAAAACAGCCGGCAGGTGCGGCTCGATGCCCCGCGCAATTCCTGGATGCCAGTGATCCATATACTCGGCCAGGCCACGCGTCGCTGCGACCCATACAGAACTGGCGATCATCGCCGCCGCGATGTGGCTGACCACGGCCGTGCTGAGACCCGGGTTGCGCAACGGCAGGGCGCGGCAGGAATACCATGGGGACAGACAGATCAGCGCATACAGCAACACGAGCGGCGTCGTCATGTACAGAATCGCATCCCAGCGGGCGTAGCCGCGCGTGAGCGTTCGCGCCAGATAAACCATCAGCGCCGCCGGTAGGATCCAGGCCAGCAGATACAACCCGATTCGTCGCGGGGAGGCGAGAAGCGGATGCATGCGCTCAGTTCTTAATTGTCACGGCGCCGAAGATTGCCAGGCCGTCCATGATCAACTTCGGGGGCGACGGAGTGCGGTCCGGATCCGGATGCACGGTCCTGTCTTCATAGCCGCCAAATAGACTCGCGCCCCTGGTTTCGACCAGCCACGTGGGCGGCACGCGAATGTCGATCCCGCCGAACAGCGTAGTGGCGGCGATAACAGCCCGGTCCTTGATTTCCGAATTCCGCAGATCCAGCTCGATGCCGCCGAACAGCGCGAACAGATCGCCCCCTTGAAAATCCTTGGACGTAACGACGCGCTTGGCGGCCCCAAAGATGGCCCACGGCGCCACGATGGATTCCTGCGGACCGGGCGGACGGACGATGAACGGGAATCCATGACCGCTCCCCTCCAGTGTGCGGACCAGCAGCAGCGCGCCGACGGCGATCAGGATCAGCGGAACGATCAGGCGGGAGTCGAAAACGATGATGTTGATATTATTCAGTATCCAGAGGACCCCTGCCGCGATCAGAAATCCGCCGCCGAGGATGCTCGCCCGACGTCCGTGGGAATCGAGAATTTTTCCCACGCCCGCGAAGACGAACACGGCGGGCCAGTACCGCCAGAAATCGCGGACATAGACAACGCCGAAATTGTCGAGCAGCATCAGCACGCCGACCAGGATGATGACGCCGCCGGCCAGCATTCCGCCGGTCGGCGACCGACGCATGCAGGGTCCTCCCAGGGAGACCCGTTCTACGCGCCGTTGCAGCCGTTCGCTATAGCGCTGGGCGTAGTCGCGGTAGTGGGCGCCGTACTCGCGGTCGCCGGGCTTTTCGTCCATGTCTGAAGTGTAAATCGGCTGGCAGTCGGGCACGACCCGGAATCGGCAAACGGCGTGCATGCGTCGGCCAACGGCTGCACGACCCTGTCGTGTAACTGAGCCGCGACCGGTGAAACGGACCGCCTAGAGGGCGCTCTGCGAACCATCGATTTTCTGGCCCGTCATCAGGGCTGCGAGACGGTTGAACTGAAAGGCCGGATCGCGCAGGGTCGCCATTCGGGCAAGAGAAGCGAGCGCCGCTCCACCGCGGACTTTCAGTCCCGCCATGAAGCCGTAATGCTTCGCCGCGAATCGCGAGACGCCCAAAACGCGGTCGGCGGAAATCGCCGCGCGCTGGGAGGATGAGAGCGGCGGCTGTTCTGGCTCATGCGCGGTTGCGCGGACTCCGGGCAGGATCAGGATCCGGCGTTGCGCGCGGCGGATCTGGTAGGCGAGTTCCAAGTCCCACCCGAAATGCCCGTATCGTTCATCGAAATAATTCAGCGCCTTCACGAAAAATTTGCGCGCCATAATGGCCCCTCCGTTGGCGTACTCCACCGGCGCGGCGTCGGCCATCGGATCGACACGAATTACCGGCAACGCCTCAGGATCGTTCGAAACCGCGCTCAGCAGATCGGGTCCCGGGAGTTTCCACGCTTGCGCGATCGGCTCGCCCGTCGGGGTTACTAGCAACGGGCAGACGGCTACGGCGGTCTCATCGGCGTCCAGCCGCGCGGCAAGTTTCGCCACCGTATCCGGCAGCACCTCGATCTCGGGGGAGAGATAAAAAATGTACTCCCCGGCGGCCGTGCGAGTGCCGATATTGAATGCCTTGGTTGCCCCGAAATTCCGGGCCAATTTCATAAAGGTGACATCCGGAAATTCGGCGTCGAGCTGCGGGCTCTCATCCTGCGATCCGTTTTCCATCACGATGATCTGAAGCAGTTCGCGCGGCGCGGACTTCTCGAGGGCGGCAAGCGACCGGCGCAGCGAGGCGGCGGCATTATACGAGAGAACCAGGGCTGAAACTCGAGGCTGCGCGGGGCCTTGCGGCTGAGATTCATCCATGCGGAAGTGAAATGATACCGCAGTAAATTCGCTTGTCGCTGAGCCCTGTGTTCAAGGCGGCGTGATCTGCGCCTTCTGCTCTATGTCGCGTTTCTCGGCCTCGGCGCGCTGCTGGATCTCCTGGTACTTCTCCATGGTCGCCTTCGCCAGCTCCATTTCGCCGCTCGCCTGATAGGCGCGGGCAAGCTGGTAATGCAGACTCCCATCGTCATCAATGCCCGCCGCGGCGGCGAGGTGCGGGATCGCATTGCGCGGCTTGTCATCGCGCATAAGCGCCAGACCGAGAGCCGCCTGCGCGGGCAGCAGCTTCGGATTGAGACGCGCCGCGATCTCGAGTTCCGGAATCGCTTCGTGCGGCTGCTCCAGATGGAGCAGCGAATCACCGATCAAGAAGTGCAGCTCCGCTGACCGCGGCTCCTGCTGCAAAAATTTGCGCAGCAACGGCAGAGCATTCGTGTAGTCGCCGGCCACGTACAGGGCTGTGGCGAGCTGTCTTTCAATTCGCGCATCGCCCGGCGCGAGCCGCTGAGCCGCGCGCCATTCCTCGACAGCCTCGATCTTGTTGCCGTGATTGGTAAGAAGCTCGGCTTTGAGCGCATGCATTTCGACTGATTCGGGAACCGCGCCCAGCCGTTCGAAAGCCTCAAGCGCCAGCTCGTTATAGGCCCGGGCCCGCCAGTACAGGGATGCGCCTGAGGCCGCCTCCAAAAACCTTCGCGCTGCGAAATCGCAGGCCGCTTTATGCTTTGCGCAATCGGGCTTTCCGGCTTTTTGCTCTTCGGCAGCCGCCCAGTCTGGGTGATTCGTGGCGCGATATACGCGCGCCAACGCGGAATGCAACCCTGGAAGGTCCGGCTTCTTTGCAAGCGCCTCCTTGTAAAAATAGAACGCGCTTCGATACTGCCGCTGTTCGACCCGCGTATCGGCGATGAGCGCCAGCCATTCCGCCGAGCCCTGCGCCGTCTTGTCCAGTTCACGGAAGGCGTCCTGCGCAAGCGCCTCGTAGCTGCGGCCGAGGCCGTACCAGGCTTTTGGATCCTGCGGAGTCAATGCGGTCAGCCTCCGGAAATGGACGGCCGCCTCTTTCGGGCGGCCGACCGACAGCAGCGCGTTTGCGAGCATCCCGCGGGCCTCGACGTGATCAGGATCGAGCGCCAAAAATTTCATCAGCGGCGCGACCGCTTTCGCCGGTTGATTCAGCTCAAGCAACGCGGCGCCGAGGGATAACAACGCCGGTTGGTTCGCAGGATCAACTTTGAGAACTCGCTCGAATTCGGGCACTGCCTCACGCGGGCGTCCGGCCATGTGATACGCAAGCGCGAGATTGAGCCGGAGGCCAGTGTTGGACGGCAGCGCCTGGCAGAGGTTCTGGTAAATGGGAATGGCCTCTGAGAAGCGCCCGGCAGCCATCAGTTGCTTGGCGTCCTGGGATTTGCGCGCAAACTCTTCGGGTTGGGCGGAGGCAACGAGTGCGAAGCAAACGACAAGGGCGGCCCGGGATGCGGGCCGCCCTGGTGAAGCAAACAGCATCAACAGCCAGATTAGCAGCTAGAAGGCGAAGCGTAAGGCGAAGCGGATTTGCCGTTCGCCGAACGAACTGGTAATCCTCCCGAAGGTCGAACTGGTGGAGGTCGCGTTTGGACCGTTGAAATGCGATGTGTTGGGAAAATTGTAGAACTCCGTTCGGAACTGAAGGTTCATCCGTTCGCGAAGCGGAATGTTCTTGAATATGCTCAGGTCCGTGTTCCACACCCCGGGATTGCGAAGGATGTTTCGTCCCGTGGTGCCGAACCGCCCGGGGTCCGTCACCGGTTTGAAGGCTGTGGTGTCGAACCATTGGGTGATTTGGTGCGGGTAGCTCACGCTGGATTTGACCTGGTCGGCCGTCTGCGAATTGCCGGGCGCATTCAGCGCGCTGCCGCCGCCCACGCTGAACGGCGTTCCGGTATACGCCGCCATGATGCCGTTCACCTGCCAGCCCCCAACGATGTGAGTGACCGGTCCGGTGCTCGCCCACTTCTTACCCCTACCGAACGGAAGCTCATAGACCCAGCCGATCTGGAAGACATGGGTCCGGTCGTATCCAGCAGGCGCACGGTTGCGATAGAACACCGGCGCCCAGTTCCAGCTTACGCTGGCCCATCCGT
The DNA here is from genome assembly GCA_035652975.1 of Bryobacteraceae bacterium. GTDB lineage: Bacteria > Acidobacteriota > Terriglobia > Bryobacterales > Bryobacteraceae > TMP-7. Next base: position 44,106 of record DASRCT010000028.1, read on the forward strand.
CGTCATCGGTCATGTCGATCGCCTTAGACCAGGTATAGGCGCCCTTTACCAGCAGGCCGCGCGAAAACTGCTTGTTAATGGCGACCTGGAGCGAATGATAATGCGAACTGAGGTAACCGTCCCACATGTTCGTCGCCGATGTCCGGCCGTATAGCCGATTGTACGGCTGGCCCGCCGTGCCAGTGCCAGGAGGCGCCGCATTGATGTTGTAATCCGCCATCTGGTGCACAGTCTGGGTGCCGACATAGGCTACTGACGTCACAAAATCCAGGGGGAGCTTGCGCTCAACCGTAAAGTTCCACGATTGGATGTATCCGCGGTGGATCGTGGTGAGCGGGCTGCGCTCGTCGGCGTTGCCTGGGAGCGGAACGACGCCGCTCGAGATGTCCGGCTCGGGCACCGGCGGGACCCCCTGGGCGAGCGTGTTCACGAACTGGTAGCTGGTTGGCGCCACAAAGTTCGCGTTGATGGTCAGCGGATAAAATCCGCGCAGCGGGCGAGAGAACGGCAGCGGATCGTAGCTGATGCCGTAGCCCGTGCGAATCACGGTATTCTCAGTCAAACGGTAAGCAATGCCCACGCGGGGAGCAAACAGCGTCTTGCTGACGCTGATCCCCACATCCTTGGGGACATTGCCGCGGCCGCCCAAATATACCAGATTGGTCGACGGATCGTATCGCTCGATGCCTTTGCCGGCGGCCCGGCTCATTAGCGGGTAGTATTCGTAGCGCAGGCCAAGGCTCACCGTAAGCTTGCGCGTGACTTGCCACCGATCCTGTCCATACCACCCGAACTGCCACTCGCGCGGCGTCATCAGGATGTATTGCTCGCCCTTTTGGATATTTTGCGGCAGGCCGAGCAGAAATGCTCCATAGGCATTGAGGAATGTGGGCGCGACAGAGCCGCCGTTCAGGCCGGTCCCGCCTGGATCGAAATAGAAGTATCCGCGCGGACCGCCGGCGCTCAGTTCGGGCTGCCAGTGGTTCATTCGCAGCAGAATGCCATCAAAGCCGAACCGGAACTGATGTCCGCCTTTCGTCCATGTCAGGTTGTGACTGGTCGTAAAGTTCTCCTCAACGCGGAACAACGGCATCCAGTTCGGCACGCCGGTGCCGTCGTAACCGCTGACCGAGATGTTCGGAAATCCGCTCTGGCGGATGTCGGGGCCGTTCATTCCAGGGATGCCCAGAATCTGGCCGAAATTCTGGCCGTAGTCGGCGCCCTTCACATTCTGGTTCTGGCGCTGATACCCGAACACGCCGTCGAGCAGAAGCGTCGGGGAAATGGTCCGGGTGTGTCCGACAGACATATTCTGAATGACAGTGTCGCCCAGCCCCGGGTCATAACCGCCCACTCCAGGGCCGACCGCGGTCCCGAACGCCCCGGTGCCGCCCGCCGTCGCCCACATGCGGCCATAGCGTCCCCAGATTTGCTCGTTATCGCTCAGGTTATAATTGATCTTCCCGTCGGTATAGTCACGGTCAAGCCTCGCGCCTGCGGAAGCGAAAAAGTTCGATTGGCTGCCGGCCAAATTTGGCAAAGGCAAATAGCTTTGAATTTTCGCCGCCTGCGGGCTGATCCGGTTCGCCGGAATGATATTCCCGGGAAACGGCGTTCGACCTGTACCGTCGGCATTACCGGTATTGGGGTCAAACAGGATCGCGCAGCCACTGGTGCAGGACCCGCCGGCGCTGGCAGGGAGGTACTTGCTGAAATCGCCAGTTCGGATATCCGCAGTTGGCACGGAATACGTTCCCGTTGCGCCGATGCGTTGCCGCGTAGCATCGTAGCTGAAGAACCAGAACAGCTTGTTCTTTACAATGGGGCCGCCGAGCGTCCCGCCGTAGTTGTTATAGATGCCAACCGGCTTCCTGGTTCCCGGCGCCTGGAAGAAATTCCGCGCTTTCAGATGCTGATCGTCATGAAATTCGAACGCGCTTCCGTGCAGCTCATTCGTGCCTGATTTGGTGACCAGGGTGACCGCGGCGCCGCCGGCCATGCCCTGCTCGGCATCGGCTGCCGACGTCGTGATATTCACTTCCGACACCATTTCTTCGGGCATCACATAGCCTACATGATGCGGCAGCCACACGTTGATGCTGGCTGCGCCGTCGATTCGAGTCACGTTATTGTTGCGGTTGGTTCCGTTGATATTTGTAGTCAGAGCGCGACCCGGCGTATCGGTCAACGAGTTCTGGAACGCTGTCGGCGTGGCCCCTGGCACCAGATTCATCAAGCTCTGATAATTCCGGTAAGCCGGCAACGGCATTTGGGTGATCGCCTGAGAGGTGATCGTCGTATGCGTGTCCGCTTTGTCCGTCTGTAGTTCCGCCGCCTCGGCCTGAACTGTGATCTGTTCCGTTGCAGCGCCCACCACCAATTGCAGGTCTGCGCGGGTCACCGTATTGGCCGTTACAACGAGGCCAGTACGTGTGTACGGTCGAAAGCCGTTCGCTGTCACTTTCAGATCGTAAACGCCCGGCTGGAGATTCGGAATTGTGAAGCGGCCGGCCTCATCGGTTTTGTCCTCGAATGTCAGGCCGGTTCCGGTGTTGGTTAATGTGATGGCTGCGTTGGGAACCGATGCGCCCGATGGATCTTGCACGAGTCCGACAACTGAGCCATAGAGAACTTGAGCGTAATTGGTTTGGGAAAAGAAGGCTGCGATTAGTATAAGCGAGATAACACACCACAGCCTGAAGTGAGTTTTCATCCCTTACCCCCTTTGCCGGATTATGAACTGTAACCCCCTGTAACGTCAAGGGATTTCATAAAATTGTTCTAACTCGCCGAATTCGTTTCGTAAAAGCGCTTCTAGTACAAAGCTAGTAGTAACTCGTCATACACAGCGATTTCATCTGGCAAGCGCCGCACGTTCCGCGATATGCTCGGCTCGTCGGTCCCACAGAATGATTCTCCACAGCCTCGACTGGATCATTGCGCTCCTCTGCGTGCTCATCTGCTTCCTCCCTGCCCTGGCCTTCGGAAAGCGGTCCGGAAAGAACACAGCCGAGTTCTTTGCATCGGGGCGCTCCGTTCCGTGGTGGCTGGCCGGCATTTCCATGGTCGCCACGACATTTTCAAGCGACACGCCGAACCTGGTCGCGAATTTCGTCCGCACCCAGGGTGTGGCGGGCAATTGGCAATGGTGGGCTTTTACGCTGACGGGCGTTGCGACGGTGTTCTTCTACGCCCGGCTGTGGCGGCGCTCCGGCGTGCTTACCGATCTGGAGTTTTACGAGCTGCGCTACTCGGGCGCCGCAGCCAGCGCCGTCCGCGGATTTCGCGCCGTCTACCTGGGCCTGTTCTTCAACTGCATCATCATGGCGAGCGTGAACCTCGCGGCCGTCAAGATCGCGAGCGTGCTGTTCGGCTTCAGCCGCTGGCAGACGCTGCTTGCGGTCGGGCTGCTGAATGTTGTATTCGCGGCGCACTCCGGGCTCTGGGGCGTGCTGGTCATCGACATGATCCAGTTTTTTATCAAAATGGCCGCGGTCATTGCGGCGGCGTATTTCGCGGTGGAACTCCCCCAGGTGGGCGGCCTCAGTGGACTGGTCAGCAAGCTCTCTCAGATGCGCGGACCGGGCGGATTGAATTACCTGAAGGTCCTCCCCGACTTTTCAAATCATTGGGATCTTGCGGTGGCAATCTTTATCATGCCGGTCGCGGTGCAATGGTGGGCGGTGTGGTATCCGGGCGCCGAACCGGGCGGCGGCAGCTATATCGCCCAGCGGATGCTGGCCTCAAGGTCGGAGAAGGATTCGCTCGGCGGAACGCTGTTCTTCAATGTGGCGCATTACGTCTTGCGCCCGTGGCCCTGGATTCTGGTGGGCCTGGCCTCTCTGATTGTGTATCCGCAATTGTCGGATATCCAAAAAGCATTCCCCAACGTCGACCCCTCGCTGGTAGGCCACGACATCGCCTTCCCCGCGATGCTCAAGTTTCTTCCGGCCGGCTGGATCGGGCTGATGGTGGGCGGGCTGATCGCCGCGAATTCGTCAACCATTCTGACCCACCTGAACTGGGGCGCATCCTACCTGGTCCATGATTTCTACCGGCGCTTTTTAAACCGCGATGAATCAGAGAAACATTATGTGCGAGCCGGACGGGTGGCTACAGTGTTGTTGTTCTTGCTGTCGTCCGCCCTGGTGTTCGTGCTTCAAACGGCGCAGGAAAGTTTCAATCTGATGCTTCAGGTCGGCGCGGGAACGGGTTTGCTGTATTTGCTCCGGTGGTACTGGTGGCGGGTGACGGCGTGGTGCGAGATTGTCGCCATGGTCGCTTCATTCCTCGCGTCGGTCATCTTCATGGTCTTGCGGCGCAGCGGAACCGTGTTTACAACAGACATGCAGTTGCTGTGGACTGTGATCATCACCACCATCTGCTGGCTGATCACAGCCTACATCGGGCCGCAGACGGATAAAGAGACGCTGGTTAACTTCTATCGCAAAGTGCATCCGTTCGGCCCGGGCTGGCGGAGAATCCGCATGGAGGCGGGCGTGACGGATGAGGAAGCCGCAACGTACGCCCGGACGGACAACATCCCGCTGGCCCTGCTCGGCTGGGTGACCGGATGCATCGTGATCTGGTCCGCGCTGTTCACCGTCGGCGAGTTCCTTTACCGCCAGTATGGCTATGCGCTGGCGCTGTTGGGGGTCTTTGTGATTGCCGGATTGGTTCTGTTGCGCGTGATCAATCGTTTGTGGAGATGATCAGGAATTCGCGGCCCGCCAGTCTTCTGGCGTGCCGACATCCCGCCACTCGCCCGGGATCTCGGCGATGCGCAAATCGAGGCCGCTCGCGAGCATCAACTCAAAAGCCGAGGTCAATTCGTATTCGCCGCGTGCAGAAGGCGCTACCCGCTCAAGGTACTCGAACACCGCCGCGCGCAGCGCAAACACACCGGCGCTGCTCCAGCGGGTGGTCGACGTCCCGCGCGGCGGTTTTTCGATCACTCTGGTGATTCGATCGCCGTCGACGTACACAGCCGCTCCGCGCCAAGGATCGTCCACCGCCTTTACTCCCAGCACGGCGGCGGTTTGCGGATTTTCGTGCAGCGCGCGGGCGCAATTCACGTAAGCCGCAGGTTCGCACAGAATATCGCCGAACGTGAGCAGGAACGGATGCTGCCGGGCGAAGTCCCGCGCCAGCAGCGCCGCCTTCGCGGTTCCGTTCACATCCGTCTGGACTTCGAACCGGACCGGGAGCTGCCAGCTTCGGAAATGAGCTTCGATCAATTCACGCCGGTAGCCGACAATCAGGAGAAACTCGCGGACGCCGGCAGCCGCCAACCGTTCCAGCACGTGTTCGAGAAGCGGGCGCCCATGAACGCGCAGCATCGGCTTCGGCGTCTCCTCCGTAACCTCGCCCATACGCGTCCCCCGCCCCGCGGCGAGCACCACGGCGCGCTCAATCGACATGCGAGGCAATCAGCGCTCCCGATGCAGGCTCTGCCGCAATGAGGTGTAGGGCCGGATTAAAGCCGGCGCGGCGCGAATAATAACGGTCAATGAGCTCCGCTCGGATCCGGCCCCGATTCGATCGTTTGCAGAAGATCACCACACAGCCGCCGAATCCCGCGCCGGTGAGGCGCGCACCCATCGCCCCGGCGCGCCGGGCGGCGTCGACCAGCTCATCCAGCGCTGGAGTGCTGACCTTCAGCAGGTCCCGCAAACTGTCGTGCGAGGCATTGAGCAGCGCCCCGAACTCTTTCGCATCGCCGGCTCGCAGCGCGGCCACCGCCTCACCGACGCGGCGCGCCTCTGCGGTGACGTGGAGAAAGCAATCGCGCTCCAGTCCGGAGAGGCGGGCCGCAAGATCCATCGCCTTTCCGATCACTTCCACGTATGAGTCAAACCCCAGCGTCTCGAGCGCCCGCAACCCCGCGAGCCTTCGCGCGTTGTATTCCGTCCGCAGTTCATTCGATTTCTCCGCAGTCGTCAAGCTGTGCGCGACCAGAAAGGCCCAGTCCTCCGGGATCGGGACCGGCTCGACCGACAGTGGAACGAAATTCACCAGCAACGCGCATCCCGCCCGCGATGCCAGCGCCGCCGCGTGATCCATGCCGCCGCCGCGCGTTCCCACAAAGTGCTCGCCCTCGGGCAAAACTTCCATCAGCTCTTCAAAGCTCGCGTAAATCGCATTCGCCTTCAACAGCGCAAGCACAAAGCCGGTCAACAAGGCGGAGGAAGACGACAAACCGGCGGCCGCCGGCAGATCGGAGCTTACCGCTGCATCAATGCCGCGATGAACGCCCCATCGCCGGCGAACGGTCGCCGCCGCCGCCTTGACATAGTTCGCCCAATCGCCAGGCGGGCCCGGCTCGAGATGATCCGTCCAGTCGAACTCGCGCAGGCCGAATTCCACGCTGACCGCACTGATCCGGCTGTCGCTTCGCCTCCGGTATGCGATGCTGACGCGCTGTTCAAGCGCCATCGGCAGAACCGGCAGATGGTGATAATCGATGTGTTCGCCGATCAAATTCACCCGCCCCGGCGTGCGGATGACGCCGGCGGCCTGTCCCTGGCCGAATTGTCGTTCGACAAGCCCGCTCCAGTCGATGCTAGACACCGGCACTGAACGAATATCTGCCGGAGGTCACTTCGAACACCGCCGCATCGCCCTCCATCCGCAGGAATGTCACGCCGCGAGCTGCGCGCGCCGGCGCTCCATTCTCCGTCACCAGGCTGACATCCGCGGCGGGAACCCACACCGTGGCGGTTGTATTCGGAGGAACCGCGATGTCTAGCGTCACCTTGCCGCCCTCGCGTCTCCAGCGGCTCTCGATCAGGCCGTACATGGATTGATGCGACGCGCTGACGAAGTTCAGACCAGAAGGCATATAGGGACGGATCAGGATGTGTTTAAAGCCCGGCTTTTCCGGATCCGTACGGATTCCGCCCAGATACTCGTACATCCACACGCCGAGATCGCCGATCTGCATCACGTGGTTGCCCGAATTCATGGCCGGGTCCGCCGTGTCGCCGTTCCACAGCTCCCAAATCGTGGTCGCGCCTTTGGAGATCATGTATCCCCAGCCAGGATAGGTGGTCGCGGTGGCAATGCGATAGACGACGTCCACGCGTCCGTTCTCGGTCAATGCGCGCATCAACCATTGCGCTCCCACCAGCCCGGTCCCCACATGCCCCTTGGTGACATCCTCGATATTGCGAATGAGCCCTTCCAGCACACTCTTGCGGTCCGGTTCCGGCGTCAGGCCGAAGACCAGCGGCAGAATCGCCGAGGTCTGTGTTCCGTTGGCGTACATCCCGGTCCGTCGATTGAAAAACGTGTTGTTCAACGCAGCTCTGACCTGTGCGGACAAGCGGTCGTAATCGCCTGCGTCCGCTTCCTTTCCCACGAATCGGGCGAATTTCGACATCTCGCACAGCATCCGGTAGTAATAGGCGGTCGCAAGCAGCGTCCCGTCGGTCCTTCGGGCCGGGTCACGTGAATGTATCAGTTTCGGATCCTCGGGCGGGACGCACCAGTCGCCGTAGGTGTCCTTCGGCAACAGGCCGTCTTTCAGGAATTGGCGCATGTGCTCGATCCATTTTCTGACGGCGGGATATGCGCTCTGCACGATTCTGAGGTCGCCGTACTGGTCGTAGAGCATCGCGGGAACTTGGACAAACGTGCTCGGCCACGTCACGTCGTCGTTGTACAGCATCCAGTAAGCTGGCGCGACATCGGGGATGCTTCCATCGTCCCGCTGCGAATCGATCAGATCGTATTCCCATTTCGTGTAAAACGCGGCGACATCAAACAGATAACTTTCGCCGCGGCTCACAACCGAGCGGTCGCCAAGCCAGCCCTGACGTTCATCCCGCTGCGGACAATCCGTCGGGATGCTGCGATAATTCCCGCGGACTCCCCAATAGATGTTGTGGTGGATTTTATTGAGCAGATCGCTGGATGAGGTAAAGTCGGCAATCTGTTCCATCGCGTCGTGAACCACGCGACCTTCGAGCGCGTCCGGACCCGGCCGGCCGGGATAGCCGCGCACTTCCACATAACGGAACCCGTGATACGTAAATCGCGGCTCCCAAATCTCCGTCCCGCCGCCCTTGAGCGTATACACGTCCGTCGCGCGCGCGGAACGCAGATTATCGACATACAATCCTCCGTCGGGCCCGAGCGTTTCAGCGTGCCGTAAGACGACGCGCGTTCCCCTCGGCCCCGCGACCTTCAGGCGGCACCACCCGACCATGTTCTGACCCATGTCGAAGATGTACACGCCCGGACGAATCTCGTTCATGCGCACCGGTTTCAGGGTCTCCATGACGCGCAGCGGCTCGGACATTTGCGCCGCCAGGACTCCTGGCGGCGCCGCGACAACCTCGGCCGGCTGCCACTTGGAATCATCGAATCCCGGCCGCGACCAAGCCTCGATTTCCTGGCGCGCGTCGTACGTCTCGCCGTCATACTCGTTATTGGCGCGGATCGGACCGTCGGTGGTCAGCTTCCACGTTTCATCGCTGACGACGCGGTCCATCCTTCCGTTCAAATATTCAATCTCAAGCTGGAGGCGGACTCTCGGCGAGCCGAAGCTGCGGGATGGAATTGGTTCGCGCAGGCGCGGGGCCCAATACCGGCCGTTCCCCAACAGTACGCCGATTGCATTTTTCCCTGGCGCGATGCGGTTTGTCGCGTCGCTCGTAACATAGAACACACGCTTGCCATAGTCAGACAGGTGTGGCGAGAGGACGTCATCGCCGATTTTCGCGCCGTTGAGATACAGCTCCGAGAGCCCGAGACCCGAGATATACACGGTCGCACGGCGGATTCCGGTCGCCGCGTCGAATTCCTTTCGAAGCATCCGCGCCGGCAGTGCGTGTTCGCCTGTGAATCCGACCTCGCCCCACGGCGCTGCTCCATACGCGCCGAGATCCACCGCGGCGCTGCCGCCCGCGCGCCAGTTCGGGCCGGTGCGGAAATCGAGCGCCGCGCCTTGCGCAAATTCGATATGGAACGCGCCAATCAGTCCCGATTTTCCGCTTCGCGCCGGCGCCGCCGTCACGGAGATCTCGTTCTCGCCGGCCCTCAGAAAACGCGTGACGTACAGCGCTTCCGGCAGTTGTACCGACCCTCCGGCGCCAGCGCGCTGCCCATTGATGAACAGCTCAAACCGCCTGTCAGCGCCCATGACGCACTGCGCAGCGACAATCTCGCGTTCTCGAGGAATCTCGATCCTGGCCGTAAATGTTTGCGGCGATCCGGCTGCGGCGCCCCAGATCCAATGCGCCGCTTCCAGCAGATGAAACGGGCTCTCCGGGGCCTTATAAACCTGTGTTTCTTCGCGTCCGATCCATTTGGCCTGCCAGTCACCCGCATTTAACAAACCCATCGACCATACGGCAGGCGCGCTCCAGGCCGAGGCTTGCCCGTTCTGATCCCAGATCCGGACTTTCCAGAACGCCCGTGCGCGCGACCGCAGCGGCTTGCCCGCATAAACGACATGAATAGACTGGTCCGATTGCACCCTGCCGGTATCCCACAAGTCGCCTTTCCCCGCCGCCAGGATCTCGGGCTGCGAGGCCACCAGCACCTGATAAGCTGTCTGGCGCACGCCGCGGTCCAGCGGCTGCGCCGCAGTGATCTTCCAACTTAGACGCGGCTGTGCGACATCGATTCCCACAGGATTGACGCGGTACTCGCACCGCAAATTCCCCGGCTGCGCCTGTCCGAATACTGGGGCCAGTACCAGCAGCAGCGCGCCCGGATAGCTCCAAGCGCGGATCATCACATCAGCATAGCGCGGCGAACCCCTGCCGGCTCACCGCGAGGGCGACGGCTTCGACTACTTTCCTTCTTTCTTCTTATGCTTGTCGTAGACGTAACCAGCGCCGCCGCCGGCTGCGGCGCCGATAGCCGCGCCTTTGCCGCCGCCAGCCAGCGCCCCGATCACCGCGCCTCCCGCCGCGCCAACTCCAACCCGCTTGGCCGTTTTCTTGCGGGCCTTCTTCTGCGCCTTCGTGGTTGCTGCATGAGCCGCCGCGGGCGCAACTGCTCCCAGGGTCATCGCCGCCGCCATCCATAACGACAGAACTGACTTTCGCATCATAAACTCAATTCCCCCCAGCGTGGACGTAGCACCCTGGGCGCCAGTGTAACGCTTTAACGTTCCGGCAACCTCGTATCGCCCTAAAATGGTGATTTGACGCGCCCCATCCACATCGTCGGCGGCGGACTTGCGGGATGCGAGGCCGCGTGGCAGGTCGCCCGCGCGGGCCTGAAGGCGGTTGTTTACGAGATGCGGCCCATCCGGGTTACGCCCGCGCATAAGACCGACCGGCTCGCAGAACTGGTCTGCTCGAATTCGCTCAAGAGCGAACAGGAAAATACCGCGCCCTGGCTCCTGAAGCAGGAATTGCGCCGCCTCGATTCGCTGTTGCTCTTGTGTGCGTCACAAGCGCGCGTGCCGGGCGGCCACGCGCTCACAGTCGATCGAGACTTATTCGCGCGCCGGGTTGAGCAGGCCATCGAATCCGAGCCGCGGATCGAAGTTCGCCGCGAGGAAGTCACGCAGATTCCGGATGGCATTACGATCCTTGCCACCGGCCCTCTGACTTCCGACGCGCTGGCGGAAGAGATTGCGCGGATCACCGGGTCAGACCGGCTGTTCTTCTATGACGCGATCAGTCCGATCGTCGACGCCCACACCATTGATATGTCCATCGCGTTCCGCGCATCGCGCTACGGCAAATCGCTGGACGCCTCTGATGACTACATCAACTGTCCATTCGATCGCCAACAGTATGAGCGTTTCGTGAATGCGATACGGACCGCAGAATCGGTCCCATTTCACATTGAACAGGACCGGCCGTGTTACTTCGAAGCCTGTCTGCCGGTCGAGGAAATCGCGCGTCGCGGACTCGACACGCTGCGCTTCGGCCCGATGAAGCCAACGGGTCTCGTTGACCCCCGGACCGGCAAACGGCCGTGGGCGGTAGTGCAGTTGCGGCAGGAGAATCTGCGCGCAGACAGCTACAACCTGGTCGGCTTTCAAAACCACATGCGCTTTTCCGAGCAACAGCGCGTATTCCGAATGATCCCGGGCCTGGAGCGCGCTGAATTTCTGCGCTATGGCCAGATCCACCGGAATACGTATATCAACGCTCCGGCGCTGCTCGCGGCTACATTGCAGCTTCGCTCGAGGCCGGAGCTGTTTTTCGCCGGCCAGATTTCCGGCGTCGAAGGCTACGTCGAGTCGATCGCAACCGGCCTTATCGCCGGTCGCAACGCCGCAGCGCTGGCCGCGGGCGAACCATTGCGCGAGTTTCCGCGCGAAACGGCGCTCGGGTCGCTGTGTCACTACATCTCGGCGGCGGATCCCGACCATTACCAGCCGGCGAACATTGCCTTCGATCTGCTGCCTGCGCTCGATCCGGAAGCCGCGCGCGCCTTGCGTCGCGACAAAAGAGCCCGCCACGCGGAGATCTGCCGCCGCGCCCTGATGGCGCTGGACGAGCATCTGGCGGTTCATGTCTGAGCTGCGCCGGCAGATCGAAGAGTATCTGGCGGAGCTGGCGCTCGAGAATGCATCGCCGCACACCATCCGGAATTACCGCGAGGATCTGGAGCAATTTCTGGATTATTTCTCGCCTCCCGGAAGCGAGCCGCCGCATCCCCGCGAAATCGACGCGCTCGCAATCCGCGAGTGGCTCGGCAGCCTCTACGATCGCAAGCTGAACGTAATCTCGATCCGGCGCAAGCTCGCTGCGGTGCGGTCGTTGTTCAAGTTCATGATGCGCAGTGGAGCGATTTCGATCAACGCAGCCCGTCTGGTGCGCACGCCGAAGGCGCCGCAGAGCGTCCCAGCGGTGATGACGGCGGAACAGGCCAATACGCTTGTGGACGCGGTCGCCGCCCGCAAGCTGGAGCGTCCTTTGCCCGAGCGCGACCTCGTAATTTTCGAGCTGCTCTACGGCTGCGGGATGCGCGTCAGCGAACTCGTCGCGCTGAACCTCGAAGACATCGACCTTGCCCAACGCTGGCTGCGCATTCGCGGCAAAGGTCGCAAGGAGCGCGATGCGCCCTTTGGAAGGAAGGCGGCGAGCGCGCTGGAGCGCTATCTGGCGAAACGAACTCCGTCCCGGCCGGACGAACGCGCGCTAATTCTGAACCATCGCGGGCGGCGGCTCACGGATCGCGGCGCGCGCCAAATTGTCAAGCTCTATGCGACCGTTCTCGCCGGCGATTCGTCCGTTCATCCCCACAGCCTCCGGCACGCCTACGCAACCCACCTGCTTGCCGAAGGCGCGGATCTTCGCGCGATCCAGGAACTGCTTGGACACGCGCGCCTTTCGACTACACAGAAGTACACGCAGCTTTCGTTGACTGACTTAATGGCCGTGTACGACCGGGCGCACCCGAAGGCGAGATAAGACTAGTCGATCGCCACCGGCCGGTCGAACACCACATCCAGCGTGCTGCCCTGCCGCAGCTCGACCTCGTGACCACGGCTCGCGAGCGCGGTCGCCAGCCCGACCGCGCTTCCGATTCCCGCGCCGATGCCTGCGCCCTTCCAACCGTGGTCGGCGAGCGCTCCAATCGCGGCGCCCGTCCCCGCATAGACCGCGATGGTCCCCGCATCGTGCGCCTTTTCCGGCGCCTGCTTCACCAGGTTCTCGGTGTGATCGACTTTTTGGCCGACCTCCCCGGCGTCGACGCCAGCCAATCGCGGCGAGAATTTCAACGTCTTGCCCGCCGGCAACGTCAGCGTTTCTAACCGCAGCCCGAGCTGCGCCCGCCCTCGCACGCGTCCGCTTGGCCGCGAGAACGCAACCAGGCCCTGCACATAGGAGCCCGTTGGAACTACGATGCGCTCATTGACTACAATCGGCGTGGCCGTCTGCATGTAGACGTAGTCGCCTTCCTGCGCGGTTCGAGTATTCACGGAATTGACCATGCGCAGGAGCACGTGCGCGCCTTTCGGAATTTCGTCAGCCGCAGCGACGGCTATTGCGAAGCCGGTCCATGCAACGAATTTCGCCAGACGCATATCACCTCTCTTATATCCGAACCCGGCGTTGAACGCCGAGTCGCTACAATGAAAAATTCATGTCCAAAATCGCTTTCCTTTTTCCGGGCCAGGGCTCGCAGTTCGCCGGGATGGGCAAGGGGCTCGCTCAACAGTTTCGCGCTGCGGCTCGCGTCTTCGAAGAGGCTGACGACGCGCTCGGCTTTTCGATTGCGAAGCTCTGCTTTGAAGGACCGGAAGACGCGCTCAAGCTGACCGAGAATACTCAGCCCGCTCTTCTCACCGTTTCGGCGGCGGCGTTCGCCGTGCTGAGCGAACACGGCATTAAGCCGGACTACGTGGCCGGGCACAGCTTGGGCGAATACTCGGCGCTGGTTGCCGCAGGTTCGCTGGCGTTTGCCGACGCCGTCCGCCTGGTCCGGAATCGCGGGCGATACATGCAGGAAGCTGTGCCCCCGGGGGTCGGCGCGATGGCGGCGATTCTCCGGCTGCCTGAGGGAAAGCTTGACGCCATCCTGGCCGAAGCCGCCCAGGGCGAGATCGTTTCCGCCGCCAACCTGAACTCCCCGGATCAGGTCGTCATTGCCGGACACGCCGGCGCCGTTCAGCGCGCGATGGATCTGGCCCGCGCCGCCGGAGCGCGCCGCGCCGTGATGTTGCCGGTCAGCGCCCCCTTCCATTGCGCGCTGATGAGGCCGGCGCAGGAGCGGCTGAAGACCGATCTTGAGAACACAATGTTTCGTGATCTCGCGATGCCTCTGATCAACAACTGGCAGGCGCGCGAAATCCGCACCGGCGGCGAAGCGCGGACCGGCCTCTACGAGCAGGTTCCCAATCCGGTGCGCTGGACCGAGTCCATCCGCTACCTGGCTTCGCAGGGCGTCACGCGCTTCATCGAGGTCGGCGCCGGATCGGTGCTGACAGGGCTGCTTCGCAGCATTGACCCGAAACTCCAGGGCGCCCGGTTCGGCGAGCCTGCCGACCTGGAGCAACTGACGGCGTCATCGCAGATCTGACCTGCTGGTTGGCGTCACCCCGCCTTGTTCTCGCGACCGAATCGCTCATGTCGCGACTCGTTCGACGACTCCGCTCTTTAGCCGCTTTTAAGCCAGCCCGCGCCCAGGCTGTAACGCCGCAGAAATGTTCCCCAGCTACACTATTGGTAAATGTTCAACCAGACTCTACGATCAGGGGCGCTCTTGCTATGGCTGGCGGCTTCGGCCTTTGCTCAGGCGGAAATCGGCGGAGCAACGCTGAACGGAACGGTAACTGACCCGACTGGCGCGGCGGTTCCTGACGCGAAGGTCACGGCCGCCAACGTCGCAACCGGACTCACTCGTCAGACGCAGACCAACGCGGCGGGACTCTACGCGCTTCCCAAACTTCCGGCCGGCGTCTACGACCTCACCATCGAGGCCGCCGGATTTAAGACCGCCCGGCGCAACGGACTCCAGCTCAACGTCGGCGCTGTTGCGACCATCGACGTCTCCCTCGAGGTTGGCGCGGCGCAAGAGACCGTGAGCGTCACCGCGGAAGCGCCGGTTGTCGAGTTCACGCGATCGCAGACCAGCACCACGATCACCACCCAGCAGGTCGCCAGCCTGCCGATCAACGGGCGGAACTTTCTTGATTTCACCGTACTGACGCCGGGCGTTGTGCGCGATCCCACGCGCACGGGCGACCTGTCCTTCGGCGGCCAGCGCGGCACAGCGAACAGCCTTCTGGTGGATGGCTCTGACGCCAATAACGTGTTCTTTGGACAAACCACCGGACGCACCGGCACCGGCCGCAATCCCTACAGCTTCAGCGAAGACGCCGTCCAGGAGTTCCAGGTGAATACCAATGACTATCCGGCCGAGATCGGGCGCGCCGGCGGCGGCGTCATCAACGTGATCACCAAGTCCGGCACGAATAACTTCCACGGAACGGCGTTCGAATTTTTCCGCGATAAAGCTCTCAATGCGAACTCTTGGGAAAACAACCGGCGCGGCGCTCCCAAGCGCGCCTACCACTTCAATCAGTTCGGCGGCAACCTGGGCGGGCCGATTGTAAGGAATAAAGCTTTCTTCTTTTTCAATTACGACGGCCAGCGCAACACCACTCCGAATCCCGTCTTTTTGACCGTCGGTCCGGATACCGCCGATCCGCTGTCCGTTCAGGGATACAACTCGCTGCAAAAATACCTGACTACGTACAGCAACGCCCTGAACAACGACGTCTACCTGGGCAAAGCGGATTGGGAACTGACGTCCAGCCAGCGCTTGAGCGTCCGCTACAACGCGAATCGATTTAAAGGCCAGAATTTCGAGAACGCCGGACCGGCCAGCGCCCTGGAGCATACCGGCAACAGCAACGTGACCACCGACAACGTGGCGGGTTCGCACACCTGGGCGCTCAGTCCGCGCTCTGTGCTCGAGACGCGGCTGGCCTGGACCCGCGATAACGAGCCGGGCTTCGCCAATTCAAGCGCCCCCGAGGCTGTCATCCGGCAAGCCGGAACCACGGTTCTCTCCATCGGGCGGAACAGCTTCAGCCCGCGATATACGAACGCCAAGACCGTGCAATGGGTGGAGAGCATCTTCTATGTCGTCGGCCGGCATTCGTTCAAAGCCGGCGCCGACATGAACTTTCAACGCATCGCGAACTATTTCCCCGGCAATTTCAGCGGAAGCTTCACCTTCAACAGCTACGCGGATTTCGCGCGCGGGACGCCGTTCTCGTTCACGCAGGCTTTCGCCGGATCCGGCACCACCGGACCGCTGACCGAACCCAATGTGAACGAGTACGGGTTCTATGCTCAGGACTCCTGGCGCACCACCGAAAAACTGACGCTCAACTACGGAATCCGCTACGACTATTTCCAGTACGCGCAGCCCCCCGTGCACAATGCCGACCCGGGACTCGCGGCTCTGGGGCTGGACACCGCGCGCATTAATCTCGACCACAATAACATCGCCCCGCGCTTCGGATTCGCGTACAAAATGGACGCGGCGGGACGAACCGTGGCGCGCGGCGGCTACGGAATCTTTTATGGCCGCACGCCGGCGATTCTGACGGGCACGGCGTTTTCGCAGAACGGAATCCAGGTCCAGACCTATACGCTCAACGCGGCCACCGGCGGCATGCCTGCCTATCCGAATATCCTTTCCGCGCCGCCTGCGCTCAGCCGCCGGCCCGATATCTACGTGTTCGCTCGCGACTACGTGCAGCCGCTCACGCATCAATGGAGCGTAAATATCGAGCGGCAGTTGGGCGGCGACTACGCCCTCACGCTCGGATATCTGGGCGTCCGCGGCGAGCATCTGACGCGCACGCGCGACATCAACCTGTTCCCGCCGGCTCCAGTCCAGGCGCAATTCGCCGACGGCAGCCCGGTCGCCTTTCTGCAATATCCAAGCTCGCGTCCCAACGCCAATTTCGGCCGCATCAGCCTGTTCGACAGCGGAGCGGACTCGATTTACCACGGCGGCTTCATCCAGCTTACAAAGCGCTTCTCGCAGCGTTTCCAAATCCAAACCTCGTATACGCTTTCCAAGGCAATTGACGACGCGCCGGATTTCACCTCGGTCGTCGTGGGCGCAGACGATCCGAAAAACGCCCAATACACGACCATTCCAAACCTGGAGCGCGGCCGCGCGAATGCCGATATCCGCCACCGTTTCGTCTTCGCTGGACTATGGCAGATCGATTACGCCCGCAGTTTGCAGAATCGGGCCGCGCGGGCGCTGCTCGGCGGCTACGAGCTGTCGACCATCACGCAGCTTCAGAGCGGGCGGCCGTATTCGATCAACGTGGGCGGCGATCCCAACAACGATGGCAACACGCGCACCGATCGGCCGCCTTACGTCGGCCGGAACACTATCGACGGGCCGGGATTCGAAAGCGTGGACATCCGGTTCACGCGCGACGTCGCCGTGCATGAACGCGCGCGGTTTCGGCTCATGTTCGAGGCGTTTAATTTACTGAATCATCCCAACTTCAGCAGCATTCTGACGGCTCAGTACAATTACACGGCGGCAACCAGGATCTTCACGCCTGCAGCAGGATTTTTGAGCCCGACAGCGACCTTCGACCCGCGCATCCTTCAGCTCGCGGCCAAGTTCACTTTCTGACGCGCGAAACGGCCGCTAGGGCCGGAGCAGACGCGCAGCCACGCCCACAGCCGCGGCCCCGGCCATAATCCAGACCGAATCAACTGCCGTGAACGCGAGCAGCCCAAAGGCAGCGGCCGAAATGCCCGCTTCGAGCGGACTCGTGACCGCGCTCTCGGCCAGACGCACGCTGGTTGCAATCAACAGTCCCGCGGCGGCGAGCAGCGAGGAGCGTATGGTGCGCTGGACGGCGGGCCGCTCCGCCCGGACCCCCAGCCATTTCAGCAGCAAAATGATGAAAAACGCCGGCGTGTTCATTGCAGCGAGCCCCGCCGCCGCGCCCGGAATTCCGCCCGCGAGGTACCCGGCGCAAACAATATACAGCCCGATCGGACCCGGTCCGGTGCGCCCCGCCGCGATCGCTCGGGTCAGTTGTTCATCGGTCAGTAGGTGATAGTGCTCCACCAGATCATTGCGCAGCACCGGCAGCGACGCCATCCCGCTAAAGGAAGTGCATGTCGCCTTCAGCAGCACCAGGTACAACAGAAACGCGTTCATTCCGCCTCCGGCTCCGGCCAAATATATCCAGCCAGCGCGGCGATAACCAGCGTCTGCACCGCTGACAGCGGCGTTTTCCACGAGAGCAGAAACGAGCCCGTAACCAGGACGGCAGCCCGCAGCGCGCGCGAACGCCGCCACTGCGATTTCACCAGCAGCAGCGCAGCCGCAAACATCATGCCTACCGCCGCCGCGGTCATTGCCGCGATGGCCCCGCCCGCATACGCGTTGGCCGACCAGGTCTCATAGGCGTCGGTGATGAGAACGGCAAGCGCCGCCGTCGGCGCCGTGACCACGCCGACCGCGGCCAGCGACGCCCTCCAGCCGCCGAACATCCACGCCGAGCCGGCGATGAAGGCGATCATGTTCGTTCCCGGCGTTATGCGTGAGAGCCCGTTGAGGAGTCCGAACTGCTCGTCGGTCAACATGCGGCGCTTGTTCACGAATTCGCGCTGCAATGCGGCGATGGTGGCGTCGCCTCCGCCAAACGTGGTGTTTCCAATCCGAAGGTATACGCGCGCAAGCTCGTGCAGGTTCATTCAGCCTGACTCTGCAAGATCCGGATTCGATCGACCTCCGGCGCCATCCCGTCCAAACCCATCCGCAGATCCCTCCACAACACAGGTACAGTACCGGCGGGCGCCGGCGCAACAATAGGCTGACCACGCCAGCGCAAGCCCGTCGTCCAAAATTTGAAGCCTGTTGCAGGACGCTTGACTAGCGATGAGACAATCGCCGCCCGCGTCCGCCATGCCGGCGCCACACGGCCAAGCCGGCAAGTCCGGACAGCGCCAGCAAGACGGTGTTCGCTTCGGGTACTTCGGCAGGATGAATCGGAGTGATGGTGACGCTCAGGTTGTCGCTTATGGCGTTCGCGCCAAACGGATCCCCGACAAAAGCGAAGTAGCCCCGTTCGAAGCCATGCGTCGTGCCCTCGGCCGTCAGCGTGTAGACATAGGACAATGTGTCGCCCGTGTGCAGCACGCCGAGATCCACGTCGAAAGAGAACGAATCGAGGGTAAAGCTGGGGTTGAACTCGTCCCCATTGAAGCGAGGCGCCAAATCTGGCGCTACCAGCGCTGTGTCCGGGAGCGCCCGCACGACGCCTAGATTCAGAAGGTCGCCGCCGGAGGGAACTTGAAGCTCGGACTCTCGCAAACCGAATTCAAGATGGCTCCCCTCGACGGTGAGGTCGGGATGCGTGATCGTCCGATCCAATCTTCCGCTCGCCTGGGCTGTTTCGGCGTCGCTGAAGCCGCTGCGGCGGGGAGGCGTCCCCAGCAGCCCCACTTCTAGCAGCGGGACATGCACATGAAGCGCAAGATCTATCGGAAAGGCGCCGGTGTAGGTGAACGTCTGCGTCCACAGCGATTGTGCGAATAGCTGTCGGACGGAGCCGCCGCCTGACGCGTCAGCAGGACCGAAAATCAACTGGCTGACGCCCACGCCGCCATTCCCGTTCGCCTCCGCCAGCGAAGAGGCAAACGCGCCCGAAATGTTGGTTGAGCGTCCCGAAGCGTTGACGCCTGTCGACGAAAAGTGCAGAAGCTCTGCGCTTTCCCCTTCTACCGTGTTCAGCAACGGCAAAGAGTTCTGGAACAACACCGCGCCGCTTGGCAGCAATGACTCCTTCACGTTCGCCGACATGTCAACCTCGAAGCCGAAAACGCCGAACGTGCTGGCGTGCGCCGCTCCGCTCGAAATTGCTGAAATCAGGACCGCCATTACGCCAGCGAGCCCGTTGTGTCTGATCGTCATCCTGGTCACCTCTGCGCCTGAGCGCATTTTCTTCGGGAAGGTCTTGGATTTCGATTAACCGCCCGCTGCCGGCGGAATTTTGGCGTCGTATGCGATCAGCCGAAGTGAGAGCCTTCGGGACTTCGTGATTATCAGCGGCAATTTCGTTTCATGTTTCCAAGCGTCCGAAACCGAAATGCTGGATGGCCTGCCGGCTGAAGCGGCTGGTGACGGATCCTTCGCTTTGACCGGCAGATCCTGCCGGAGGTCGTCTAAAAAACGCTGTAAAGCTTCGCCATCAGGGATTGCCGCAGGTTAGTTGCGAAGAATGAGACCAGTTGGAGAATTGGGCGCCATCGCGAAGCTTGCGCGCAGCGCAGCGTGATCGCACCCGGCGTTTTCGCCTCCGTCGCCAATCTCTCGCGGAAGCTCATGAAATACATCCGCGCCTACGCCAAATCAGCTATCGGCCACATCCACAATGATGATCCGCTCATGCTGTAGGTATTACTGGGGACCCGCCACTAGCCGCAACCTCTCTTTTGCGCGAGGGCGTACTGAGCGCCCAGCGCCAGCGCAGCCCTTCGTTGCGGTCTTTTCTGGTTTTCACCACAATTCTGACCGAACCGTGCAACAGCTCCGCTACCACGTGACCACCCAGCCGAACACCGGATCCTTGACAACGTCGTAGCATCGGTATGTTCCGCTCGTAGTCGTTCCGCAAATGCGCCAGTGCGTGCAGTTACCTTTCGCATCTTTATTCATGCAGGTAATCGTCTGCTCTGGTTTGGGATCGGCTCCGAACAGATTAAAAGCTATCGGATATGTCTTTTTCTTATTGTCCTCATTCGAGACGCGCTGCAAACCAACTTCACGAAGGATGGCGTCTATCTCAGAACTTTGCTCGGGAGAAAGCGTCCGTGACTCAAAAGCTTTTTTGATCACACTGCAGCAATCAGCACAAGACCAGCTTTCAGGACATAAGTGCCTGCCTAACGAGGAACCACAGTCGCACCATTTAATACCTTTGGGAAGTTGCTTAGCTGCGCTAAGTTGCATATAATGAGAATCCCACTCAAGATTCCGAACTCTCACGCCCGTTTTATCGTGCAAAACCACAACAAGCGACTCGGGTGGAACGCTATGCGGTAAAAGCGCCTGGATTAGCGCGGACGCGTCTGGGATTGAGGCGGTCGCAGGAGCGATGACGAGCCTGTTAGACACGGATGTTACGGGCAGTCCCTTGGATTGTGGCGTGCGCTGTTGCTCCTGCGAAAAAGCGGCTTGAAACAGGAGCATCCCGGATGCGCAAAGAGTCAAAAAGACTCTCAGTACACCAACAAATATATGCGATTTCGATGTTGTACTGGTCATAGTTTGCCTCCTGTTTGTTGTTAGTTGCTTATTTGTTTATCACTGTTTTCATGTTTTATCAAGCGATTTGTTTTATTAAGCTGTCTGCCATTAACGAAGTCCACAGTCGATTATTTCGTAGCAACACTACCCTCCGTTGGGTCCCACAGGGCTACACATGCGCTGCCAATTGCAGTCTCGTTGCAGCATTGCGACGAATCCAGGTGATGCGTTGGTCTGGTTCATCCCCCAACTGATAGGTCCGGCGAATGCTGTATTCTGCGCCACTGCTTGCGCAGCTTTCTCATCCTTATCGGTTTATTCCAGATATTTCGTCAGGGTGATGGGATCGGGTATCGGCGTAGGCTTACCGATGGGACCGCCGCAATCTCCGTGATACAACGCGCAGGACAATCTGGTGAATTGCGTTTTGGTTGACCCCAGCGCTGGAGTTTCCGCGCCACGATGCCTCGGTGCTTGGGAAGACAAAGGGACAGGCGACCTCGCCCTCCTCCACGACGCGCAAGCCTGCCGCTTTGAGAACGCCCGCCAGCGCTCCCGGTTCAGACAACGCCCCTGGATGCGCGGTGTAGCGCCGGGCGGCGGGGGCGGCATCAGCGGTCCCAGGGCCGGCATCACCGCCCTTAAAAATTCGCGCTTCTCGGGCGGTCCCCAGGCAGTGACGACGACCCGACCGCCACGCCGGACGACGCGGACCAGCTCGCGCATGGCGGCCGCCATATTCGCTGCGTAAAAGACGCTGTTGACGGCCACGACCGCGTCGAAGCTGGCTACGCTGCCGGCCGCTTCCGAACCGTGCGCTCGCTCTCGGGCCCGAGCGTTCGGCGCGCCTGACTGTGTCAGCAGTGCGGCCCGCTGGCCGTGCACGATCGCGTGGACGCGGTTTGGCGGGACATGAAGCTCGCGGGCCAACGCGCTGATGCTCAGCCCAAGAGTCTTCATGAAGTTCTCGGCCAGCCATCGCCGTCCAGCGCCGCATACGGCGACAGAGCGCCGTGGCGATTGGATTCGAAGCAGCAGCCGATCTTAGATTCCTCGAACGCAATCCGCGCGTCCGTCTCCACTTCCCGCCCACCTACTCCTCCTGGCTCAACCAGATCGAGATCTGGTTCGCCAAAATCCGCGATCGGCCTCGTGGGGTGTTTGCGGCACAGCGCCGTAACCAGCCGAAGCGCTTCGCCCTTTCTGGCCCGAATAGGGCAAACGGCAAACCGCGTCAAGGCTTCGCCTCGCCGGCTATCGCCGCCCTTGACCCGGCCCGCCATTCGCCTGAAGATGCCTATGATCAAGGCGAAGCGCTCTTAGGCGCCGCTCGGACCCGGGACCGTCTACTGACTCTCTGGAGCAACTCTCAGGCCCGCCAATCGGGCTCGGGAGGCTCTTGATGGGCCGAAAATGCCACTTCCAGCTGGCACAGAAAAGGACAGCGGGTCAGGTCGCCAATACTTGGCCCTCAATCAGAGCGGCGCGCTGTGGAAGGAGTGGTAAAATCCCAGAAGATTTCACTTTTTGTGCGGGAAGAAATCGCTAGCTCCGAGTTGGAACTGCCGATTGTGATATTGGATTAGAAGGATGTCGAAGATGGAAAAAATAGAATTTCCTGACGGCGCTCCGCGCCCGTGTTTATCCACCGCCGGCGCTTTCTTCATCGCCGGGCGGCAGAGAGTTCGCCATGCCGTGTGAAGCCCCTCCCAAGCTCAGCGTGCCGTCCTGTAAGGGACCGATGATCCACGATTCGAACGATAAGGGAAAGGTCTTTTGTCCTTACTGCCGGAGGAAGCGCAAGAGGGAGCTGGAAGGCATTCAACGGCAGATCCAGCGGAATAACGATCGTCTACAATTCGTTCAGAAGCTGTCCACTACCGAGGGACTTACCGGAGCGAGCCTGCAAAGGCAGGTCACCGCCAAGGCCGAACAGGTGCTGATCGATCTGTTTGACGACGCTGCGATG
This sequence comes from Bryobacteraceae bacterium, assembly GCA_035652975.1. Classification (GTDB taxonomy): domain Bacteria; phylum Acidobacteriota; class Terriglobia; order Bryobacterales; family Bryobacteraceae; genus TMP-7. The sequence continues at coordinate 66,799 of DASRCT010000028.1, forward strand.
GGCGCCGGACGCATGCCCGCCGACTTCGCCCTGATGTGCTGCGGCTCCATGGCGCGCCGCGAAATGGTGACCTTCTCCGATATCGACGCCGTGCTGGTCCTCTCCAATAATGAGCCGCGAACGCTCGAACATTTTAGCGCCATCGTCGAAACCATGGGCTCCCGGCTGACCTTCGCCGGCGGCCACCTTACCAATTTTCAGTTCTGTCCCACGGGCCTGAGCCCGCGTTTTTTTTGCAACACGGTCGAAGTTTTGATCGACCAGGCGCTCGATTCCAACGCCGGCGACCACGTGCGCGGCGCGCTGTTTACGCGCCTGACCTATGGGCATCCGATGTGGGCGGCAAAGTATCAGAAAGCCTGCGAGAAAGCGCTCGAAAGCGGCGGCGGCCACAAGCAGGAAGCGCTTCACCAGCTGCAAGGCATCCTGGCCAAGCGCAGGGACGAATGGAAACTGCCAGGCAATGACGATCTTTACGTGGACGTCAAGGCGCAGATATACCGACCTGCGCACATGATCGCCAACGAGCTCGGCATGTACTATAACGTGAAGGGCGAAAGCACGCGCGACATTATTCTACGATTAGTAGAGCGCAAAAAGATGTCGCTTCAAACAGCGAATCTTTTCATGCAAGTTCTCGAAGACTACGCCAAAGTGACAACGGCGCACCAATTGCAGCGCGGGCGGGAGGAACATTGGGTGCGGCTGCGCCCGGTGCGGCCGACGGATCCCGATGGCGAAGCGCTCAAGCAAATTCCGCTCGCGCCGCCGGGTCAAATCGCCGCCATCCGCGAAGCTGCCCAGCGCGTGGCGATCCTCTGGAAGATGGCTGACGTGTTTGTTGAGGAAAAGAATAAAAAGTTCGCGCTGCGAAAGCATAATCCCTTCACCAGCCGCAAGCCTTTTGTGGATTACGCCTGATCGCCGCGCGCCAGGTTACGGTTCTTCCTGGCAGCCGCGATTTCTCGCCGCGGCCGGATTCGTATATCGGAAATAGCCGTTCGCCTCCGGCCTCACTTCAAAGTCCATATAATTTGGAACCACGCCCTTGCTTCTCGCGAACAGAGCCAGCGGGAACCGGTAATATCCGGTGTTCCGGTTGCTAGTCAGCGGAAACTGCATCGCCTTATCAGCAAGAAGAGCATAGCCGTCCGCCATCGGATCGTAGCCGTGCTCGAGGATCGCGGTGCAGGCGTCCGCCAGATGCTCACGGCGAGGCTGATAATGCCCGCTTAGATTGCTGATCTCGATCAATCGCCCGTAGCGGATCTTCATGGTGCCGGCGCATAGAGCGTTTTCTCCGGCAAGAAATGACGAATGCGCAAACCATCCGCGGTTTTCAAGGGTCTGATCGTAAACACGGCAGTAGAAGTTGCCGCCCAGGTCGGCGGCGTACAGCGCGCTCCGCGGCGGATCGCCGTAGGTGCAGCCCTGCGTGTCGATGGGCATGTTCGTCTCGTCCCATTTGAATTTATTCTTGCCCACGTAAACGGCATACTGAGCGCGGAGATCGTCGTCGGCGTACTCGAGAACCTTCAAGCCGGCATCGAGAATCTGCTGCGGCGTCAAATTCTTCAACAATTTCTTGAGCGCGTAGAAATCGTTCAGATCGTTGCCGGTCAGCTCGATATTCCCCAGCGTGCCTTTTTGCGCCTCTTCGTAAAGCTCAACGCCGGTCACCGCCACTCCGCCGGGTTTGGCGACGCGCTCATAGCGCATCGCGTTGCCGTAACCGCCCACTACTTTCACGTTGTTGGTTGGCGCGTTGATTCTTTTCTCCAGTTGCTGCGCCCGGAATGTCTCCACGCGCAGCCGCTCATTGGCCTGCCAAACCAGCACGCAAACCGCCTGCACCTTCTCACTATTCGTCTTTTTTGGATTCTTGGAGCGAATATAGGCGTTTCCCGCGGCGATAATCCGCCTCATGAGGTCGTGGCGGCTGACGATCATGGACTTAGGCAGGCTCCAATATTGCACCAGCAACTCATGAATTCTTTTGAGCGGATGCGTCTTTCCCGGATGCGCCAGCCAGAACGCCACGCGGCGTTTTTGCAGGTCCACCGCTAACTCGAAAGTTTCCGGGCGCATCAACTCCGGAGCATGCTTAGGCATACGAATCCCTCCGCGCGATCAGACGGAACGCTGATCAAGGATTTATATCTCCGCATAATATCGCAGTTTTCCGGGGATCGCAGATCTTTTCGTGGTCCTGACCTGCCCCTTCGTTCTCTACCAGAATTAATCAGGTTTTTTCGCAGTCGGCGCTTCTCGGAAACTGGCTGGGAGGATGGGACAGCAGAGCGGTTGCGGGCGCTGAAATGAACTTTATCTTCGTTCCTCTGTGGCCATGGCCGAACTCTGTTGAAACGCTGCAATCGCCTCACGAAGGTTTTCCAAATCCCGGGTATACCGCAACGCTTGGCTCACTTCGATCCCGATATGGCACTCTCCGGCGCTCTGATGGACGTAGACGACCTCGCCCAGCCACAGCTCGCCCCGGCGCTCGATTTTCACCGCTGCGCCGATTGGCGCCGGCCCCGGCAGGGTGATTTTCAAACCTGTCCCCGACAGATTCAGAATCCGGCCCGGGATCGCGGCCGGCTGCCCGCTGGACAGTACAGTGACCAGAATCGGCTCGTCCACCGGCTCGCGCTGCTCACGCCTTCGTTCCACGCCCAATCCTATCGGCGGTTCGCCTGAAAACTTGAGGTCCTTCATGCCGATCGCGCCAGCGTCTTCTTCAAGAACTGCCCCGTATACGATCCCGGCGCCTCAGCAATCTGTTCCGGCGGACCTTGAGCGATGATGCGCCCGCCCGCTTCACCGCCCTCCGGCCCCAGATCGATGATCCAGTCTGCGCTCTGGATCACGTCCAGGTTGTGCTCGATGATCAGTATACTGCCGCCGTTGTCGATCAGACGCTGGAATGCATCGAGCAGCCGCGCGATATCGTCGAAGTGCAGGCCGGTGGTCGGCTCGTCGAAAATGAACAGCGCGCCCTGGCAGCTCGCCTGGCACAGATGCGCGGCCAGCTTCACGCGTTGCGCTTCGCCGCCGCTCAGCGTCGTCGCCGATTGGCCCAGCCGAAGATAACCCAGCCCGACGTCGGCCAGGACCTTCAGCCGGTTCGCCAGTCGTGGAGTGCCGGAGAAAAACGCAAGCGCCTCGCGAACCGTGAGCTGCAGCACTTCATGGATGTTCAGCCCGCGGTAGCGGACCTCCAGAATGCCCGGCTTGTAGCGAGCGCCCTTGCACTCCTCGCACACCAGCTCCACGTCCGCCAGGAACTGCATCTCCACAGTGACCACGCCGTCGCCCTGGCAGGTTTCGCAACGCCCGCCGGGGACATTGAAGGAGAAGTGCCCCGAGGTATAGCCGCGCCGCTCGGCCTCCGGCGTCGCTGCGAACAGATCGCGCACCATATCGAAAGCCTTGATGTAGGTGACCGGATTCGAGCGCGGCGTTCGGCCGATCGGCGATTGATCGACCAGCACCACCTCCTTCACCAGTTCGGCGCGCTCCACTCTGCGGCAGGCCACCGTTCCGGCGGCGCCGAACTGTCCGTCCTCCTCGCCGTGCGCATCGCGGTTGAGCTGTTTCTCGAGCGATTTGTAGATGACCTCATGCACCAGCGTTGATTTTCCAGATCCCGATACGCCGGTGATGGCGACCATCATGTTCAGCGGGATATCGACGTCAATGTTCTTGAGGTTATGCGCGCGAGCGCCGATGAATCTCAGCATGCGCTTGGGATTTACCCGCCGCCTCGAGGCGGGCCGGGTCACTCTCATCTCGCCGCGCAGATACTTCGACGTCAGCGACGCGTTGCCGTCGCGGACAATATTGGCGTAGGAACCCTCGAAGACCACGCGCCCGCCGTTCTCTCCTGCGCCCGGACCCAGATCCACGATATGATCCGCCGCCCGCATCACTTCGGCGTCGTGCTCCACCACGATGATAGTGTTGCCGAGCTCGCGAAGCTCTCGGAGGATGCGGATCAACCGCCCGGTGTCCCGGCTGTGCAGTCCGATCGACGGCTCGTCGAGGACATAGGTCGCGCCCACCAGCCGCGAGCCGAGGCATGTCGCGAGCTGGATGCGCTGCGCCTCGCCGCCCGAAAGCGTCGATGAAAGCCGGTCCAGCGTGAGGTAATCCAGCCCGACATCATTCAGGAATTTCAGCCGCTGCCGGATCTCGACCAGCACGCGGCCGGCGATGGCCGCCTCCTCGGGCGCAAGCTCGAGCGACTCGAAGAACCGGTGCGCCTGCGCGATGTTCAGGCGCGTCACATCCGCCAGCGTGCGGTCGCCCACGCGAATATACAGCGCTTCCTTGCGCAAACGCGAGCCGCCGCAATCGGGACACCGCGCATAGCCGCGATAACGGCTGAGAAATACCCGCACGTGCACCTTGTATTTCTTGGTCTCGACCTCTTCGAAGAAGCGGCGCACGTGCTCCTGTACGAACTCGCGTTCCTCGTCCGTCAGCTCGCAGTACGGCGTGCGCAGCCGGACCCGGCCGCGGGCGGCGCGCTTGAAATCCTCTTCGTAATACCAGCTGTATTGCGGCTTTGTCCAGGGGTCGACGGCCCCGTCCTCAAGGGATAGCCCCTTGTCAGGGATCGCCAGATCCAGGTCATAATCGATCGTGTTTCCGAAGCCCTGGCACCGCGGGCACGCGCCATAAGGGCTGTTGAAGCTGAACAGGCTCGGCTCCGGCTCGACGAAAGTCATCGCGCATTGCTTGCACGCGAATTTCTCGCTGAAACGCGCCGTCTCGTCAGAAGTCGCGCTTTGGAAGATGACCTCGCCCGCCTCGCGGTAGCAGATCTCTACGGTGTCGACAATGCGCTGGTGCAGATCGCCGCCGATCGCAATGCGATCCACCAGCGCAAACAGCGGCTTTGCGAAATCGATGTCCAGCAGCGACTCGGGCGTGGAGAACTCGAAGGTGCGGCCGTCCTGATATAAGCGGTTGAATCCCTTCTTGCGCAGTTCGAAGAGATGGTCGCGAAGCGCAGCGGTCTGCTTGTTCGTTTGCACCGGAAACAACGCATACCACCGCGATCCGGCTGGCTTGGCCATCATCGCATCCGCAATCTGGTCGACGGTGTCGCGGACAACGCGCACGCCGCAGTTCGGACAATAGGTCCGCCCGGCGCGGGCGAACAGCAGCCTCAGAAAGTCATACAGCTCGGTGGAAGTTGCGACCGTCGAGCGCGGGTTGCGCGTCGTGTTCTTCTGTTTGATGGCGATGGGCGGAGCAATTCCGTCAATCTCGTCCAGGTCCGGCTTCTCCATGCGCTCAAGAAACTGACGCGCATAGGCAGAGAGCGATTCCACATAGCGGCGCTGGCCCTCGGCGTAGATGGTGTCAAACACCAGCGAGCTCTTGCCCGAGCCCGACACCCCGGTCACGACCGTCAGTTGGTCATGGGGCAGCGCAAGCGAGATATTCTTCAAGTTATGCACGCGCGCGCCGCGGATGACAATTGAATCCGGCAAGGTGGGTTACTCTCTTCATTATAGAAGCCTTGAAAAATCCGGTTCTGTTCAGAAAACTGCTGCTGTCGTGGTATCGCCGCTCGAGACGCGACTTGCCATGGCGGCGCACGCGGGATCCCTATCGGATTTGGATCTCCGAGATCATGCTACAGCAAACGCGCGTTGAGACCGTGGTTCCGTATTATGAGCGCTTCCTCCGGCAATTTCCGAGCCTCGAATCGCTCGCCGCAGCATCGGATGAGGCGCTGCTCACGGCCTGGAGCGGGCTGGGCTATTACGCGCGCGCCCGAAACCTCCGGAAAGCGGCGCGCGTCCTGATCGGTTTGCAGCGGTTTCCTCGCGATTACAACGCGCTGCGGGCGCTGCCGGGAATCGGCGACTATACCGCCGCCGCGATCGCCAGCATTGCCTTCGGCCAGCCATATGCCGCGCTGGATGGCAATGTGGCGCGCGTGCTCGCGCGGTTGATAAATGAGGCGGGCGACGTGCGAGCCAACGGGACGAAACGGCGATTGCAGGCGGCCGCCCGCGCGCTGCTGGATGAGCGCAGACCGGGCGATTTCAACCAGGCCATGATGGAGCTCGGCGCGACGATCTGCACGGCGCGCGAGCCGAAGTGCCGGCTGTGTCCCGTCGCCTCGCTGTGCGACGCCTGGCGGGATGGCCGCCAGCGTGAACTCCCGGTCAGACGCGCCGCCGCCGGCAAAAAACAGATGCATGTCGAACTGCTCATTATTCAACGTCGGGGACGGGTGCTGATGCGCCAACGCCCTGCCTCCAGCCCGCTCCTGGCAGGCTTCTGGGAGTTCCCGGATCGAGATCATATCGCCGCAACGGCAACGGAGGTCGTAGGCGAGTTCCGCCACGCCATCACAAATCACGATTACCGGGTCAGGGTGACGCGCGGGACCATCGACCGCAAGCCGCCGGGTTTCCACTGGGTGCGGTGGGACAATCTCCACAGTATTCCGCTGAGCGCCGCGTCGAAGAAGGCGGTTCTGTGTTTAAGCCGACAGAGGTCTAACGGGTTTACTTCTTAATTCGGGGAGATGAATGGATCGTACAAAAGCGATTTTTATCGCAAAGTGCGCAGTGGCGGTTGGGGTTGTTCCCGTTTTATTGTGGGCCCACGCAGCGGGACCGGACGCGCATCACACGGCTGTTCCCGTTCCGGGCGGCGCGGAGCCAAGCTGCAACCAGATCGGATGTCATGTCGGGACGGCGCTCAACGGGGGCGGCGGCAACGTCACGATCTCGACGGCTACGAATAACACTTACACGCCGGGGCAGAAACAGACATTCACCATCACCGTCACGGATTCGGCCGCGCGCGTCTACGGTTTCCAGATGACGGCCCGGCCGGCAGGGGACCTCGCCCATTCGACAGGAACCTTCACTCCCGGTTCCCGTCAGTTCGTGCTGTGCGCAGCGACAGCGCTGAGCGATGTGGGGCGGACCCGTACCGGCGCAAGCTGTCCCGCCAGCCAGCCCGTCGAGTTCATCGAGCATAGCCAGCCGTTCACGACCAACACGATCACTGTGGACTGGACGCCTGATGCATCCGCTTCCGGTCCGATCAACATCTATGTTTCAGCGAACGCCGCAAATGGAAACGGCAATGAAAGCGGCGATCACATCTACACCGCGAACATCACTCTCCAGCCCGCCGCCGCCCAGCCCGGCTGCTCCGTCACCGCACCCCCCTCCATCAGCTCCGGCGGAATTGTCAGCGCCAGCGACTTTGGCGGCAAGTCGGGCGTGGCGCCGGGAACGTGGATCGAAATCTACGGTCAGAATCTCGCCGGTTCAACCCGCGAGTGGGCCGGCAGCGACTTCAGCGGAAACAATGCTCCTACACAGCTCGACGGAGTCGCGGTGACCATCGGCGGCAAGCAGGCGTTCATTCGCTTCATCAGCTCTGGTCAGGTCAACGCGCAGGTTCCAGATGGCATCGGCACAGGACCCGTCCCCGTGGTGGTCGCCAACTGCGGCGGCAGCAGTGCGGCTGCGAACATCAATGCTTCTGCAACGCTGCCCGGCATTCTCGCGCCAGCGAGCTTTAAAGTGAACGGCAAGCAATACGTCGTCGCGCAGTTGCCGGACGCCAAATTCGCCGGCGACCCGTCCATCCTGCCGGCGGCCGAGCGCCCGGTGCGCCCCGGTGAAACGATCACGCTCTACGGCATCGGCTTTGGGCCCGTAAGTCCGGCCTTCGCGCCGGGCGTCATCGTGGGCGCTCAAAACCGCATCACGGGCAACCTGACGATCCGCTTCGGTCAAGTCGACGCGACCTCGGCGATCCAGTACGCGGGCCTTTCGCCGAATTTTATCGGCTTGTACCAGTTCAACGTGACCGTGCCATCGAACGTACCCGCCGGAGATCAGCCGCTTAGCGTCTCGCTCGACGGCGTGGACACGGGGCAGAACCTGTTCATCACGGTCCGGCCGTAATCGCGCGTGGCCGTCTCCGGCCGCTACACTCGGAAGTGTATGCGGGGAGGACGCATGCGAATTCTCAAAGTGTGCGCGGCCCTGGCGGCCGCCGTTCCGTTCGTTCTGTTTGCCTTTCAAAAAGGAGCGCCGATCCGTTCCACCGGCGCTCCGATCGATGGCGGCAAGGACTGCGCCGCCTGTCACGGTTCCGGTCCGGCAAATGCCGACGCGCGTGGATCTGTGACCATCGACAATCTCCAGCCTTATGTGCCCAGCGTTCCGCAAGCTCTGCGCGTGACCGTGAAGCATCCGGAAGCCACGCAGTGGGGCTTTCAAATGACGGCGCGCTTCGTCACGGACCCGACTCAGATGGCCGGCTCGTTCGACGCTGTGCACGCCGACACACAAGTGGTATGCGATAGCGGGCCGCAGTTGGGAACTCCACCGCCGTGCACGCCGCCGCAAACCCAGTTCATCGAGCATTCAATCGCGCCCGCCACCCAGGCCGGCGCGGGCTACGCCTTTGATGTGCAGTGGACGCCTCCCGCCCAGGAGAACGGCGACATTATGATCTACGTCTCCGCGGTCGCGGGAGGCGCGGCGCTTGCAACCGATCACGTGTACACAATCGCGGTCCGCGTGCCGCTGTCGCCAAACGCCGCTTGCGCCATCACCAAAATCCCGACGCTGCGAACAGCAGTAAACGCTGGTCCGCACGCCGGACCGATCGCGCCCAATGCCATGGTGGAGATCTACGGCGCCGACTTTCAGGCCGGCGCGCGTTCCCGGCTGGCCGGACTGGGCGATTTGATCAACGGCGCATTTCCGACGCAACTCAGCTGCATCGCCGTTCAGATTGGCGGCAAACCAGCCCCCATCACCTACGTACAGCAAGACCAGATCAACGTGCAGGCGCCCACGCTGGACGCTGCCGGCAACGTCGACTTGGTGGTGATCGCCAACCCGGGACGACCAAACGAACTCCGCTCCGTGCCGGCGACCATCCCGATCCAACCGCTTGCGCCGGCTTTTTTCACATTCGGGGCGACCAAGAGCATCGCGGCGCAGATTGGCGGAACCGCCGTTCCGCTGGCGGATCCAAACGTAGTGCCAGGCGGCCGGCCAGCGGCGCCCGGGGAAATCGTTTCGTTGTATGGGACCGGCTTTGGACCAACACGCCCTGCCTGGCAGGCTGGCCAGATCACCTCAGGACTCTCGCCGCTGACCACGTCATTCACCATCACAATGGGCGGTACCACGCTCAGTACAAACGACATCTTGTATGCCGGCCTGGCCCCGCAGGCAATCAGCGGGCTTTACCAGTTCAACGTGCGGATTCCCGCGACCGCGCCTAATGGCAACCTCCCGGTCTCAATCTCGATCGGCGGCCAGACCACGCAGGAGGGGGCGTATATCCCCATCCAAAAAGCGGGGCAATAGTTCTAAAAACCGTAGGGGATTACACTATTATCGCCGGTAGTCCATTTTCCGGCGATTGCGTGCGTTGGGCACTACTGCTGGCGGCCGCGCTCATCGGACCCCTGGGACGGGCCGAATCCAAAACGGCGGGGACAGCGCCGTCGTACACGGCTTCCAGCATCGTCAATTCGGCTTCGAACCAGCCGGGTTCGATCGCGCCGAACACGTTTATTACGATTTACGGGACGAACCTGGCCCGCATCACCCGGGCTCTCGCCGCGGAAGACGTGTCGAAAGGCACGCTCCCCACGGCGCTGCCCGGCGCGAGCGTACGCGTATGGATCGGCGGGATCGCGGCGTTCCTTTACTATGTATCGCCGAATCAAATCAATGTGCTGGCGCCCTCCAATCTGACGCCCGGCCCGGCTGAATTGCAGGTCCAGCTCGATTCCACTTACGGGCCCACCGTGCAGCTCATGATCGGCGCCGCTGCGCCAGCGCTGTTTCAAATGGATGCGACCACGGCCATTGCCGCGCACGTGGATGGCTCGGTCGCCACCGCAGACGCGCCGGCGCGCCCGGGCGAGACCATCACCCTGTATGCGACAGGCCTGGGCGACACTACGCCCAAGCCGCGTTATGGCGAGATTCCGCAAGTGGCTGCACGCTTGACAGATATGCGCAAACTGCACATTTACCTGGACGGCTCGGAACTCGATCCATCACGCATACAATATGCCGGCGCGGCGCCCGGCTTCGGCGGACTGTACCAGATCAATATCGTGTTGCCGGATAATGCCGGACGCAATCCGCGGATTCAAATCGCCGTGGGGGATATCACGAGCCCCGACGGCATCCACATTCCCGTCAACCCAGACGCAACCGGGAAGTGATTCGGCGCGTTTCACATATGGGCTACAATGCCCTGAGGAGTTTCGCTGAATGCAATTCGCCGTTGTTCCGCTGGTTATGAGCGCCGCAGCGCTTGCTTTCGCGCAGGCATCCCAGACCATCACCCAGCCCGCGCCGGAATTGAAGCCTGCCGAGGAGCGCCAGAGCAGTTCCGGCTGGAAGCGCGTAGACAGCCATTCGCAAGACCAGACAGGCGGTGAAAAGACCTACACGATCCAGCCAGGAACTAAGATCCTGCTCAGCATGATCAACAGCATCAGCACTAAGAGCGCGACCGAGGGTGAACGAATCTACCTCGAAACCGCGTTCCCCATACTTGTGAACGGCAAGGTCGTAATTCCACCGGGCAGCTACGTCGCCGGGACTGTAACCGAATCGAAGCGACCGGGCCGCGTCAAGGGCCGCGGCGAGCTGTACGTCCGGTTCGATTCGCTAACACTGCCGAATGGAGTGACGCGCGATTTTCGGTCGCGGATTGGCTCCCTGGATGGCCGGGCGGCCGAGGAGCTGGACAAGAGCGAAGGCAAGATCAAAAGCGAAGGCAATAAGGCCGGCGACGCGCGCACTGTTGGTGAGACCACGGCCGCTGGAGCGAGCGTCGGCGCACTGGCTGGCAGCGTGGGTGGACACGCTGGCATGGGCGCCGGAATTGGCGCGGCCGCAGGGGCGGCCGCCGGGCTAATGGGCGTATTCCTCTCGCGCGGACCGGATGCCGTGCTGGCGAAAGGCACGACGCTCGAGATGGTGCTCGACCGGCCGATTACTTACACCGAGTCTGAACTGGACTTCGGCAATCAGGCCTACCACCACCCATCCAGCGAGGGGGGCGGGCCGCTGCCAAGCAAGAAGAGTCAGGGCGTGCCATATCCCGGCCGGCGGTTCCCGCTTGGCCTTCCCTACTGAGCCGATTCCTTACTGGCGCGGCTGTGTCAGCGCCTCGATCGCCTCGAGTTCTCTTCCCGCGTCCGACAATCTCCCTTTCGACGTCAGCTCTCGATACCGGCGTAGATGATCGCGGATCTGCTCCAGACGCCGGTCGGACGCCGGCGGAGTCGCGACCGCAGGCGGCGCGGCCGGGGCGGGGTGCGCCGCGGTTCCCGCCAGCTCCGCGAGCGCCTGCTCGTACGTATCCGCATAAATCAGCGTATTGCCAACGCTGATAACCACCTTCTTCAACTGTGGCATGCGCGCTTCCTTCGCCTGAATGTAGATCGGCTCCACATACAGGAACGTCGAGTCCACGGGCAGCGCGACCATCTGGCCCCGCAGCACCTGCGAGCCCTGCTGGTTCCACAGCGACAGGTCCTTCGAAATCACTTGGTCCTGGTTGATGTTGGCCTCGACCTGCATCGGCCCGCGCATGATCTCCTGCTTGGACAGGAGCAAGAACACCAGTTCTCCCAGGTTCGGTCCGTCGCAGCGGGCCGCCATCATGCCGATGAGGTTGTCCTTATTGCGCGGCGTGAATGGAATCGTGAGCAGAAATTCCGGCTGCGACTCGCCGGGAAGCGTGGCCACGACGTACATCGGGGCGACCGGCTCCGGATTCGCCTCCTGTCCCTTGATCCACCGCGCGATATCCCACAGGTCCGCCTTGTTGTAGAAGGCCTCGGCGTCGCGCATGTGAAATGTGCGGTAAATCTCTGCCTGAGCGCGAAACAGAACTTCGGGATAGCGCACGTGCGCGCGCAAATCGGCCGGCATCTGCGATTCGGGCGTGAACAGGTTCGGAAAAAGATTCTGGTATGCGCGGACCAGCGGGTCGTCGGGATCAAAAATGTACAGCCGCACCGTTCCGTCATACGCATCCACTGCCGCCTTGACGGAATTGCGAATGTAGTTGACGTCCTCGCCGTCGGAGAGCTGCACCTGTCGCGAATACGGATGCGCTGCCGAGGTCAGATATCCATCCACGATCCAGACTGGCCGTCCGTCATTTGGCAAAACCAGATAAGGGTCGTTGTCCCAGTGGATAAAGCCTGCGAGCGTCCGCAGGCGGTCCGTGATGTTGCGGTGAATCATCATCCGGCTCTCGGACGTCATCTGGCCGGTGAGCAGAATGTTTGGATCGCCGTAGGAGATCGCGGCTATCAGGCGCATGAACAAAGACGAGATCGGAAAGCCGCCCCGGCCGTTGTAGCGCGTGTGCACATTATCGGCGCCTGCCGGATAGTTGAATTCGGGCTGCTCGGTGCGGACAAAGACAGGCTCGTGCGTTCCTTCGCCGTAGTACAGTTCCGGGCGCGTAAGCTTGAGACTGGGGGTCGTAATCACCGGAGGCGCGTCCTTGATAAACAGCACCGGGTAGCCGTTGGGAGTGATCTGGTTGGCCTCAGCCAGCACCAGTCCGTAGCCGTGCGTATAGACGAAGTGCGGATTGATCCAGCGCCCGCGCGCATCGCCGAGCTGGCTCAAATCGAGCTCGCGCGGCGACAGCAGCACTTGCCGCATCTGCCCGTCGATGGTATAGCGATCGACGTCGGTGTCGGAGAACTGGAATGGCCGCAACGGCTGAATTTGGCTCACGGTGTCGTGAAAGGCGCGCCAGTCCCACAGCCGGACGTTATCGAGCAGCGGGCGGTTCTTGGCAACGTCGATTCGGGCGTCGACCCTGGTCTCGTACTCGATATCTCTCGCGCGCCGGTCCAGGCGGTACGCCGAACGGGTGGCTTCGATGTGGCGCTGGATGTACGGCCTCTCGATGCTCAGTTCGTTCGGACGCACATAGACCGCAGCGACAATGCGAGGAACAATCGTCTGAATGACGAGAACGAGCGCCATGAGCGCCGCCCAGCGCCGCAAGCCGACCCAGAACAGCGCCGCGGCGGCGACGCACGCGACAATGGTCAGCCATCGCAGCGGCAGCGCAATATTCTGATCCACCCAGTCCATGCCGACCATGAAGCCGTGATCGTTCATCAGCAGCCCATATCGCGACAGGTACAGGCGCACCGCCAGCGCCATGAGAAATAACGCGACAACGCCCTTGAAAAATCGGGATTGAACGGCGCCGAGCAGTTGGAGCTCGAAATGGATCGCGCCTCCCTGGCCGAATCGCGGCAGGCGCTCTCGCATCTGCCAGGCGCGGACTCCAAACCAGTACAGCAGCGCGGCGATGAACGTCACGCCCAGGACAAAGCTTAAGAGCAGCTCATAAAACGGCAGGCTGAAGAGATAAAACGGCAGCGGCCGGCCGTACACGGGGTCGCGCCAGGCGTCTGCCGCCGCAACGAAGCCGGCGCCGCCGAAGTAGCGGACGACGGTCCACGGGTCGATCACCGCGCCGGCGAAGAGTATCGCCAGCAGCAGGATTCCGAGCGAGGCGATGCGCGCATACAGCGGATGCTTTCCTAGTCCTGTGCCGGCTGCCTTCAGCGCACGGGCGTGCGCAACCCAGAAGACGATGAACGCAACGAAAGCGCCTGCCACCACGGGCGTCACCGCGTAGACCAGCATCGAAAACCACGTGGTCATCTGCCCCATTTCCCGCCACCAGGCGTACTCCAGCATCCACGACGCCGCGGCGCGGGCGCCGAGCAGGAGCAGCAGCGCCGCAGCAACGCTGAATATGAGGCCGCCGCGCCCACGAGCTCCGGTTGTATAGACAGGCACAAGACTCTCCGTTAAGACAGCCGCCACGCAAAGGCGCCGTTCACGATGGTAGCAACCGGGCCGCCGCGGAACCGGCGCCCATGGAACGGACTATTGCGGCTCTTCGAGTAAGAGCGCTCGACGTCGTACGTCCACTGCCGGTCGAGATCCAGAATCGTGATGTCGGCGGGCGCTCCCGGCGCCAGCGTACCGGCATGGAGATTGAGAATGCGGGCCGGACCGGTAGTAAACAACTCCACCAGCCGCCGGACGGTGATCTTGCCGGAATGCACCAGACACTCAATCGCGAGCCCGATCGCGGTCTCAAGGCCGATAATGCCAAACGGGCAGCGCTCGAACTCCTGCATTTTTTCGCTGCCCGGGTGCGGAGCATGGTCCGTGGCGATCGCGTCCACGGCGCCAGAAACGATGCCATCGATCACGGCCGCCGCATCGCACCGGCCGCGCAACGGAGGCTTCATTTTGTAATTGCTGTCGTAGGGCGGCATGTCGGCGTCCGTGAGAGCGAAATGATGCGGCGTGACTTCACAGGTCACCGCCAGGCCGCGGCTTTTGGCGAAGGCCACCATGGCGACTGCGTTGCGCGTGGAAATGTGCGCGACATGGAACCGCGCGCCCGTCAGCTCCGCAAGCAGAATATCGCGCGCCACCATGACGTCCTCCGAGCAAGACGGGATGCCGCGCAGCCCCAGCCGGGTCGATTCCACGCCCTCGTGCATGTCGCCGCCGGCGCTCAGGTTCAGATCCTCACAGTGGTCGATAACGGCCAGATTGAGCGAGCGCGCGTACTCCATAGCGCGGCGCATCACGCGCGAATTCATCACCGGGCGGCCGTCGTCGGAAATGGCGACGATGCCCGCCTGCTTCATCGATCCGATCGCCGCCAGTTCCTCGCCCGCGCTCCCTTTCGTGATCGCGCCGATGGGGTGAACCTTCGCCGCCCCGGCTCGCCGAGCGCGCTCGACGATATAGCTGGTGACGGTGGCGCTGTCGTTCACCGGAGAGGTGTTCGGCATACAGCAGATCGACGTAAAACCGCCTGCCACAGCCGCCCGAGCGCCCGTCTCTATCGTTTCGGAATATTCAAACCCGGGCTCGCGCAAGTGGACGTGCATGTCAATAAAGCCCGGCGCGACGACTAGGCCTGAGGCGTCGTAAACCTGGGCGCCGGCGGCGTCGAGATTCGGTCCGACCGCCACGATTTTCCCACTCCGCACGAACACATCGGCGATTGAATCCCGATTTGAAGCCGGATCAATAACCCGGCCATTGCGGATCAGCAGCTCCTTCATGCGCAGAGGATTCGCTCCAGCACCGCCATGCGTACGGCGACGCCGTTTTCCACCTGGTTCAAAATCACCGACCGCTGCGAGTCCGCAACCTCGGATGACAGTTCCCGTCCGCGGTTGATCGGGCCTGGATGCATCACAATCGCATCCGGCTTTGCAAGCGCGAGATGCTCAAGCCGCAGGCCGTAGAACCGGAAATATTCGCTCGTCGGAAACGGCGCGTCCTGCTGGCGCTCTAACTGGACGCGCAGCATCATGATAACGTCCGCCATACGAATCGCTTCCTTCATATCCGTAGTGAGCGTTACGCCCGGGGCGATGCGTGCAAGCTCGGGCGGCAGCAGCGATGCGGGACCGCACAACACAATCTGCGCGCCGAATTTCGACAGCAAAAACACATCGGAGCGGGCGACGCGGCTGTGCGCGATATCTCCGATGATCGCAACGCGCAGACCTTCGAGCGCGCGCCGGCGGTCCAGAATCGTTAAAGCGTCGAGCAGCGCCTGCGTGGGATGCTCATGCGTGCCGTCGCCGGCGTTGACGATGGGAATGGGCAAATGGCGCGCCAGAAAATGCGGAGCGCCGGATGCGGAATGGCGCATGATGATCGCATCGGGACGCATGGCGGCGAGCGTGTTCAAGGTATCCACCAGCGATTCCCCCTTGGAGACGCTTGACCCCGCCGCAGTGATCGAGATCGCATCCGCGCCCAGGCGCTTGGCAGCAATTTCAAAACTGGTGCGGGTCCGCGTCGACGCCTCGAAAAACAGGTTGACCACCATTCGCCCGCGCAGGAGATCCAGTTTTTTGAAACTCTGATTTCCCGCTGGCTGAAAATCCTTCGCGCGACGCAGGATCGATTCGATCTCCTCCCGCGTCAACGGCTCGATGCCAAGGAGGCCGGGACGCATGATTCAGGCGCGCTCTTCGGAAGGCGCTTTTTCCACAAGCAGAACTTTCTCCACGCCGTCGATCTCCTGAAATTTCACCTCGATGATTTCATTCTTCGAGGTCTGCACCATGCGGCCGATGTACCGCGCCTCAATCGGCAGTTCACGGTGACCGCGGTCGATCAGCGCGAGCAATTGTACGCGCGCGGGGCGGCCATGATCGAAGAGCGCGTCCAGCGCCGCGCGGATCGTGCGTCCGGTGTACAGCACGTCGTCAGTCAGGACGATGTCCTTGCCCGTCACAGGAAAATTAATCTCTGTCGCGCTCACAACAGGCGCGACGCCGACCGTAGACAGATCGTCGCGGTAAAGATTAATATCGAGGATTCCGACCGGAATGTCACGGCCCTCCAGCTCCCGAATCTTGCGCGCCAGCCGCTGCGCGAGCGGCACGCCTCTGCGACGGATGCCGATAAACGCGAGCTTATCGAGGTCTTCCGTTTTTTCCAGAATCTCGTGCGCGAGACGGACCAGAGAGCGGTCTATTTCAGAGGCGCTCATCAGCTGCGCCTTTTCGCGTGTGAGTACCATGATTCGCCCGAAGGCTCAGAGTAACACAGGCGTTGTTCCGCTCAGAATCGCTTCATCCGCGCTCGTATGCGGCGCGTCAACTTTTCGATGTCGTCAAGCTTTTTCATGTCCTGCACGGACAGAACGTATTCTGTGTTCTTCTCAAAGTCGGTTTTCAGCTCTCCGGCCAACCGGATAATCTCGTTGACATCCTCGATGTTGTGGGCATGGTCAGCCTTGAGAATCGCGTCCCGCTGAGTGCGTCCGTTCGGCAAGCGTACAAGCGGAGGTTTCTCATCCGGCAGCGGGCTTAGCGGCGGCTCGGACTGGGCGAATTGGGAGGAAGGCAAAGCCAGCAGGGTCAAGAAAACAGTTACGGATACTACGGATCGCATGCGGCCCCCTCAACCAGTATGGCCGCATTTCGATTCGGGATGCAGAGACGCTATCGGGCCAGTATTCGACGTCGGAGAACGATCAGCACGCCAAGCCCGCCGCCGAGCAAAGCGATTGTTCCTGGTTCCGGATTGTAGATATCAATCATTCTGGAACCAAAAGGCGGCATCGAATGGTTGGACTGGGACGGGGAGGATGTGGAAGCGATGTTCAGGGGCGAAAGAGCGGAAGCGATCTGGAAATAAGAGACTCCCAGCGGATTCGGCGCAGATACGTTCGGCACGGGTGAGATTGCGGGCGTGCCGAATGCCGAAACGTACGCCGCCGTCACCGCCGACAAGCCAGACGTTTGCGGCGCGGAGGTCGCTGCCTGCATGTAACCGGCGTAAGCCAGCGACTGCGTCTGGGATCCCGTCTGCGAAGCTGTCGTAAACGTGGAGGCGGACGTCACGGCCGTAGAGACGCTGTACCCGGGCGTGGTTGAAGTGGAACTCGACGTTGCCGACGTCGACTGGAAATAGGAGCTTGTGTACGATGGCGTCGACGACCCGGCCGGCTGCATCGTCGAAGGCGTCGTCGTTGCGGACGGATAGATGTTTTGGACCGGCGCTGGCGCCTGCACGAAACTCACGTTCTGTGTGCCAAAGCCGTCGCTCGGCGCCGCAACGCTCAACAAGCCGGGCTGCGAATATCCGGAGTAGTAGTTCACTGTATCCGCTTTGAGGCAGCCCAGCGCTCCAAAGAGCGTAACGGCCGCGGCCAGCGGCGCGAGTCGAGCGTTTGTACCGTTCATATACCGACCCACACTCTAGATTATTATAAATGAACAGCTTTGCATAGCCGTAACCGTTAATGTCGCGATTCCTGCCGGCGCGCAACGCAAACCCGCTTAATTGAAACCAGTTGAAGGGGTTAGGCCGCAACCAGGAATCTGCTCTCCCCCGTCTTTGCGTGAGTAATAGTACATATGGCTCGCTCCGGTTTCGAGCAGTTCCGCAATCGTGACGCAGGGAGGGCTGTGCCAGAATGAATATAGAAGTTTCGCTTTGTCTGGTTTCCCCATGGCCGCAATTCTCGCAGACACCCTTCGCGACATTCAACGCACCACACTGCCCAACGGCGTACGGGTGGTGACGGAACTCATGCCGCATGTACGCAGCGTTTCGCTCGGCGTTTGGATTTCAAGCGGGTCCCGGCGCGAAACCGGCGCGGAGAACGGCATCTCGCACTTTATCGAGCACATGGTGTTCAAGGGCACGGCCAATCGCTCGGCGGAAGAAATCGCGCGCTCGGTAGACTCGATCGGCGGCGGGCTGGATGCCTTCACCTCCAAAGAACTAGTCAGCTACAACACTAAGGTTCTCGATGAGCATATGGCCATCGCCTTTGACGTGCTCAGCGACCTGGTGCTCAATCCTCTGTTCCGCGAGGAGGATATCGAAAAAGAAAAGGGCGTGATCCTCGAAGAGATCAAGATGGAGGTGGACAACCCCGAATATCTGATCCACGAAATCTTTTCGAGCAATTTCTGGAAGGACCACCCCCTCGGCAAGCCGATTCTTGGCACCAAGGACACGGTCAGGCGGTTTAATCGCGAGCTGGTGGAGACGTACTACCGCCGCAGCTATCAGCCCGGAAATATTCTGATCACGGGCGCCGGCAATCTGAAACATGACGACCTGGTCCGGCTTGCCGCCGAGCGGTTTTCAGGTCTGTCGCGCAATGGCGCCCTGCCTCCGGAACAACAGCCGACGCCGCACGCCCGGCTCGTGTTCCGCAACAAAAATTCTCTCGAGCAGGTCCATCTTTATGTCGGAGTGCCCTGCTATCCGCTGCCGCATGACGCCCGCTATGTCTGCTACGTGCTGAATACGGTGCTCGGCGGCGGCATGAGCTCGCGGCTGTTCCAGAACATTCGCGAAAAGCAGGGGCTTGCGTACTCCGTATTCTCGGAGCTGAACATGTTTCGCGACGCCGGGTGCCTGGCGATTTACGCCGGCACGTCGGCGGATTCGTCGCGCAAGGTGGTGCATTCCATCATCCGCGAAATGCGGCAGCTCGCCGACGAGCGCGTGCCTGAGGACGAGCTGCGCCGCGCCAAAGATCATCTGAAAGGCTCCTTCATGCTGGGTCTGGAATCGACGTCGAGCCGCATGGGCAATCTTGCGCGCCAGGAGCTCTATTTCGGCCGGTTTTTCACTCTTGACGAAATGGTGGAGAGCATCGAAGCGGTTACCGCCGATGAGGTCCAGAAGCTCGCGCAGGAGTTCTTCCACCCGGACAAGGTTTCTCTGGCGATGCTCGGGCGGCTTGACGGCATCAAGTTGACCCGGGAAGATCTTACGCGCAGCGAGTGACCTCCATCCCGCCGTCTGCGCCAGCGCGCCCGCGCGCCTGCGGGCTGCCGTTGCTGTTCCTGATTGCGGCCTGTGCGTATGCGGCCGACGTCAACCGGCTTGAGCCGCAAGGCTATGTCAGCGACTTCGCTGGCGTGCTGGATGCGCCCACGCGCGCCGAGCTGGAGCGCTACTGCGGCTCGGTCGAGCAGGCGACCGGCGCTCAGATGGCCATCGTGACCATCGACACGACGGGGGACGCGCCGATTGAGGACTTTGCCAACGCCCTGTTCCGCAAATGGGGCATTGGAAAAAAGGGCAAGGATGAAGGCGTGATGCTGCTGGTGGCCGTGCGCGACCGCAAGTGGCGCATAGAAGTCGGTTACGGCCTGGAACCCACCCTGCCGGACGCCTTTGCCGATGACGTTGGACGTGAAATGATCCCCTCGCTGCGTCAAAACGATTACGGCCATGCTCTCATTGCTGCCGCAGCGGAGATCGGATCGCGGATCGCCCAGGCCAAAGGGGTGGCGTTGAACCGTTCGCTTCCCCGGCGCGGTCCGCCCCCGCGAAACGAACTCCCGATCCCGTGGCCGTTGCTGCTGCTGTTCCTCCTCATCCTGCTCGGAATGTTCGGCCGGCGGAGCGGCGGGGGGTTCCTGGCGGGGATGCTGCTTGGAAACCTGCTCGGACAGCCGCGCGATCGCGGCAGCGGGTGGGGCGGCGGCGGTTTTGGCGGTTATGACGGCGGCGGAGGATTCGGCGGATTTGGCGGCGGAGACTCCGGGGGCGGCGGAGCATCAGGGAGTTGGTAGCAATGGAACGCGCGCTTGAGACTCTGGTCGGAAAACTGGCCGCCGCCTACGGCGACGGACTCATCTCTGTCATTCTTTACGGGTCGGCGGCCGCTGGGCGGCATGACCGCTACTCAGATCTCAACATCTTCTGCGTCCTCCGCAGCATCACCGCCGCAGAACTGTCAAAATCTGAGCCGATCTTCCGCTGGTGGCGCGATCTCGGCAACCCCACCCCGCTGCTGATGACCGAAGAGGAGGCGCGGCGCTCAACCGACAGCTTCCCCATCGAATTCCGCGACATGCAGGAGCGCCGCGTACTTCTCCACGGCAGGGATATCATCGCGGAACTGACCGTCAACCCGGCCTGCCACCGGTCGCAGCTCGAACACGACCTCCGGGTCAAATTGCTGCGCCTGCGGCAGCGCGCGGCCGCCGTTCTTTCCGAGCGCGATGCGCTCCTGAGGCTGTGCATCGATTCCGTCTCGACCTTCTGCGTCCTCGGACGCCATGCGGTGCTCGCCGCCGGACGCCCCTGCGGCTGGGGCCGGAGGGAGGTTGTCGAGTCGCTGGAGCGCGCATTCGGCGCGGACCTGCCCGCGTTCAAGACGTTGCTCGACGTGCGCGAGGGCAAAATCGCTCCCCAGGAAGCAGAGCCTGCTACCCTATTTGAGAAATACTTGGGTGAGGTTTACCGCCTCATTGCGTTCGTCGATGCACTTGATCAAAGCCAGTAGCGAGGAAACACCATGAAGGCTGCTCTCATTACTTTGGGCGTCATCGTCGTCATCATCCTGATCTTTGGAATGTCGCTCGTCGGGACCCGCAACAGCCTGGTCGCCGAAAAGCAGGCCGTGGATGCGCAATGGTCGCAGGTGGACGTCGCGCTCCAGCGCCGCGCCGATCTCATTCCGAACCTGGTCGAAACCGTCAAGGGATTCGCGAAACAGGAGCAGGCTGTGTTCGGACAGATTGCGCAGGCGCGGTCCGCTCTGCTCAGCGCGCGCACGCCGCAGGAAAAAATCGACGCCAACGCGCAGCTGTCGAGCGCGCTCGGCCGCCTGTTGGTTATCGTCGAAAACTATCCCCAACTGCGCTCCAGCGAGCATTTCCATACGCTCATGATCGAGCTGGAAGGGACCGAAAATCGCATCAACGTCGAGCGCCGCAAGTACAACGAAGCGGTTCAGCGCTACAACACCGACATTCAGCTATTCCCGAAGAATCTGGCTGCATCGCTGTTCGGCTTCGGGCCCGCTCCGTATTTCAAGGCGGAGGAGGCCGCCAAAATTGCGCCGAAAGTTCAGTTCTAGCGGCTGCGCCGTGCGCATCCGGCGCCGGCCGCCCAATCGTTTGGAGGACCCGGTCGATTTCCATGCCTGAACATTTTCCCAACTACATCAATGGCGAATGGGTTTCCGGAGACGCGTTTGAAAAGCGGAATCCGGCGAATATCGACGAAGTGGTCGGGCTGTTTACGAAGGGAAGCGCCGCCGATATCCACGCCGCGGCCGATTGCGCCGAGAAGGCATTTGAAGCATGGTCTTCCCTGCCCGCTCCCGCCCGCGGCCAGTATCTGTTCAAAGTCGCAGATCTGCTCGAGCGACGCTTTGACCAGATTTCGGCCGACATGACGCGGGAGGAAGGAAAGACGCTGCCCGAAGCCAAAGGCGAAGTGCGGCGGTCGATCAACATCTTCCGGTACTTTGCGGGCGAGGGCTCGCGCATGTTCGGATTCCAGGTTCCATCTGAGCGGGAACGCGTGCACATGTTCGCCATCCGCAAGCCGCTCGGCGTGGTGGGACTGGTGACGCCGTGGAATTTCCCAAGCGCCATCCCGGCCTGGAAACTCGCGCCGGCGCTGATCGCCGGCAACACCGTTGTCCTCAAACCCGCCTCGGCGGCGCCGCTGAGCGCATGGCGGCTGGTGGAGGCCTGCCACGAGGCGGGGATCCCGAAAGGCGTGGTCAATTTTGTCGCCGGTCCGGGCGGCGCGCTGGGCGAAGCGCTGGTCAACGCAGGACCGTTGAAGGCGGTATCGTTTACGGGCTCATGCGGCGTGGGCCAGCGGCTTCATGAACAGGCTTCGAAGCGGCGCCTTCGCATCCAGTTGGAGATGGGCGGCAAGAATCCCACCATCGTCCTGGCCGACTGCGACTTCCAGGCCGCCGTCGAGAACACTGTGAACGCCGCTTTCTTCTCCACAGGCCAAAAGTGCACGGCCACCAGCCGCGCTATCGTCGAAGAGGCGATTTACGACCGGTTTCTGGAGGCGCTCATCGAGCGCACGAGAAGGCTCAAAGTCGGCAATGGAATGGAGCCGGGCGTGGATATCGGTCCGGCGGTTGACGAATCGCAGCTCAACACGGACCTGCATTACATCGAGGTCGGGACCAGGGAGTGCGGCCCGCCGCGCCTCGGGGGGCGGCGCCTCACCGGGGGCGCCTACGACAAAGGCTACTTCATCGAGCCCACCATTTTCGCCGATGTCACGCAGGACATGACCATCGCGCGGGAGGAGATCTTCGGGCCCGTCCTGGCTGTCATGCGCGCGCGCAATTTTGAGGACGCCATGCGGATCGCCAACTGCGTGCCATTTGGCCTCTCGGCCTCCCTTCAGACCACGAATGTGTCGCGTGTGTTCGAGTATGTCCACCGCATGCAGGCCGGACTGCTCACGGTGAACCTGCCGAGCGCCGGGGTCGAATACCAGCTCCCCTTCGGCGGAACCAAGGACTCCAGCTTCGGACCCAAGGAGCAGGGTCCCGCGGCGCTGGATTTTTACTCCGATTACAAGACTGTATATTTAAAATACTGAAATGAAATTGGGCCAAATTCGGTGGAATAACCGTGTAACGGCAGCCATTTTCGAGAGCGGCGGAGCGCGTCCTCTGCCCGATCACACCCTATTTGACCTCATCTGCCGGTCCGAGCACGAGAACATCCCGCTGACGGATCTTGCGCGCGAGCTGGCGAGCGCGCATCTTGAGCCGCCGGCGCCCGTGTTGCCCCTGCGGCCGCGCGAAGTCTGGGCCTGCGGCTGCACCTACGAGACCAGCGCCGCCTTTCGCGACGGGGATTGTGGAACCCCGGAGGGCTTCTACGCGCGCGTTTATAAGAGCGACCGTCCTGAAATTTTCTTTAAGGGCACGGCGCGCGTGTGCGTCGGCCCCGGGCAGCCGATCGGAATCCGCCCGGATTCAAAGTTCACCGCCCCGGAGCCCGAACTGGCCGCCGTTCTGGGAAGCCGCGGCAGCATCCTCGGATACACGCTGGCCAACGATGTTTCGGCCTGGGATATCGAGCGGGAGAATCCGCTATACTTGCCGCAATCGAAAATTTACGCGGGCTCCTGCGCGCTTGGACCGGTCATCGTCACGCCGGATGAACTGGGCGACCCGCGCTCGCTCGAAATGACGTGCTCCATCGAGCGCAATGGGGCGCGCATTTTCTGCGGCTCGACTTCCACCTCGCGGCTCAGCCGCACGGTCGAAGCGCTGGTCGAATATCTCCTGCGGGCGAACCCCGCGCCTGCGGCCACGGTGCTGCTGACCGGAACCGGCATCATCGTGACCGAGCAGGCGGCGCTCGCGCCGGGCGACGTGGTCAGCATCCGCGTGCCGCAGATCGGGGAATTGACGAATCCCGCCGCGCTGGCGCAATAGCCGCCAATACGCCGGGCCGGTCCCGTTTTTCCACGCGGCGGAACGCCAGTCCGCGCATTTGCGTTGCCGGCCGCTTAGACCGGATCGGACTCCGGCGCCGCCGACGCAAGCTCATCCGCCTGGGCGGCGTAGCGCTTCAGAACCCGGATGGACGCCCCCGCGCTGAAGCCGGCATAGCGCAGGCGGCGGAAGACCGCCAGCAGGTTGCGCTCCTCGGCGAGGAACGCCGCCAAGTCCTTTCCGCGATATTTTCGCGCGAGAAATTGGTCAATCATGCCCGCTTCATCGGCGTCCGCGTACACCTCGGCCACGGCTTTCTCCGCCAGCTCCGCCGAAACCCGACGCTGGCGCAGATCCCGCAGGACGCGCATCCGGCCGAAACCTTGGCTCTCTTTCCGCGCCAGCGCAAACGACTCCGCGAAACGGCGGTCATCGAGGCATCCCATCTGCCGCAGCCGGGCGATTACCGAATCAGCGCTCGCCGCGTCCGCTGCGCGCTTTTGCAGGCGCTCGCGCAGCTCCGAGATCGATAACGCGCGTCCGGACAAAGCCCGCAGCGCGTATTGCATGAGGGCCTCCGGATCCAGCGGTTTTTGCCGGCGGGGCTTCATCGTCCACAATGTGACACGTGGATTGTAGCATCCGGCCGGGGTTTTGCGTCCAGAATCATGCTGGTATGCTGTAAACGGCGGCGCCGCCGATTCGCACGCCGCGCCGGGCCGGTCCGCGAGATACGGCGCCAGCAGGTTTTCGGCGACTGCATGCACGGCTGGAACGCCCGCGGCAGACGCGCACAGTTCAGGGAAAGGAGCAGTCGAGTATGGAGGATGACAACAAGTTCTCGTATTTCTTTCTGGGGCTCGGACTCGGCGTAGCCGTCGGTTTGTTGTTCGCGCCGAAGGCAGGCGCCGAAACCCGGGACTTTATCAAAACCAAGGCCGGCGAAGGCGCCGATTACGTGAAACGGCGCAGTTCCGAACTTCGCGACACCGCCGGCGACCTCATGGATCGCGGCAAGCAGTTGATCAGCAAACAGCGCGACCAGTTGAGCTCCGCCGTGGAAGCCGGCAAGCAAGCCTACCGAGAGGCGGTGAGCGGCGCGGCAGAACGGAACGTAACCAACGAGGGCATGTAGAACGGGCCGCGACCCATGGACCAACAAACGCTTCTGTACATCATGACCGCGTTCGTCATCATCGCGGGCATCGCGCTGTTGTTGCAGCTCGGGTTTATCTTCGGCATCTACAAGACGGCGAAGACCACCGAGCAGAAGGTGGCCGCGGTTTTGCCAAAGGTGGAGGCGGCGCTGCCCAAGGTTGAGGCCCTGATTGCAAGCTCGCAAAAAACCATCGAGCAGGGCAGGCAGCAGATCGCCGAAGTAATGGGCAAGACGAACGAGATCCTGGATACGACGAAGCGACAGCTCGCCAAGGTGGATGAGGTGGTCACAGACGCTGCCACCCGGGCGAAGGTCCAGTTGGAGCGCGCCGAAATGATCCTGGACGACGCCATGAGCCGGGCGCATGAGACCGTGTCCACCGTACACCAGGGCATCATGCGTCCGGTGCGGGAGATTCACGGCGTCATCGCGGGGGTGCGCACCGCGCTGGCGCACCTTGCGCGGGGGAACCGGCCGAGCGTCGCCCAGGCCACGCATGACGAGGAGATGTTTATCTAGGGCCGAACCGTCCGCCGCAAGCCGTACGCCAGTTCCGCCGCTGAGCGCAGGCGCGGGGCCAGCGGGCGTGAAAAGCTATTAGACTGAAGTTCTGGCGCCGGCTGCATGATTCGTCCCACGCTCTTTCTGCTCGCCGCCTCCCTCGCCGCGGCCTCTGCTGGACCGTCCGGAGGCGAGATCGCCCGCGCTCTGCACGAGTCCACCCTGGATGCGGCCGAATGCTATCGCGTTCGCGAACTCAGTTTTTCCAAAGAAGATATTCGCTTTTATTTCACCGAAGGCTATCTGATTTTCAGTAAACCGGTGAACGGGCGCCGCATCTCCGCAATTTTTTCGGCGGAGGTCGATGGCGGAGACGCCGAAATCCTGGTCATGCCCCCGCATCAGAGCGAGCGGCGCTCGCTCGCCGCCTTCACTGGATCGCCGAACCTCGACGAGCACTTTACCGCGGCGCTGTTCGTACTGCCCGAGGCCCTCGCCGCGGATCTGCTCACGCGCGCCCGCGCCCAAGGCCGGCCCGGCGCGGAAATGGGCGCTCTGATGGCCGACCGCTGGACCCCTGTCGTGCGCAATATCTCAAGCGGCTTCGCCACCCGCCTCATCCAGGACCTGCTCAGCCCCGACCATGAAAACACGCTCTTTTACGCCGCAATTTCCGGACGCAAGCTGGGCAATTTCGATGTGATTTTCGATCCGTTCGCGCGGGAGCAGGTGCTCATCGGGCAGTTCACCAGCAAATCCGGCCGGCTGGCGTATGACACCTGGACCAGCTTCGAGGCCAGATCCGTCGCGCGCGGAATTCGCAAGCGCGCTGCCGAACAATACACGATGCGCGATTTTCACATCGAGGCCGATATATCCCCCTCCCTCCGCCTCTCGGCCGTAACCCGCGCCCATCTGGCGACGGAGACGCCCGGCTGGAGATCGTTCGTCATGCTTGTGTCCGATAAAGTCCGCGTGACGGAAGTGAAGATCGATGGCGCGCCGGCCGAAGTGCTGGGGCGCGACTCGATTCGCGACAATGCGATGCGCACCTCATCGTCCAATGAGGCGTTTCTGGTCATCACTCCGGAGCCGCTCGAGCCCGGGACGCTCCACCAGATCGAGTTGCGGCACGAGGGGGACGTGGTCGTTCCGGCGGGCAACAACGTCTACTTCGTCAGCTCGCGCGGCAACTGGTATCCGCGGGCCGGCAACGCATTCTCCACCTACGACCTCACCTTCCGGTATCCGAAAAACCTGACGCTGGTGGCGACCGGCGATATCGTCGACGATCGGACCGACGGCGATGTCCGCCAGACCAGAAGGCGCGTCGCTTCGCCGGTCCGCGTTGCGGGTTTCAATCTCGGCCAGTATGAGCGCGCCCGACTGTCGCGAGACGGCTTCGTTGTCGAGGTATATGGGAACCGGAAGCTGGAGCCCGTGTTGCAGCCCAAGCCGCAGACCCTGCTGCTCCCGCCCGACCGGAGGCCGCGCCGCAATGGTCCCGATCTCGTACCCGTCGCGCCGCCTCCAGCGCCCAGCCCGGCGTCGCATCTGGCGTCGCTGGCGGACGACGTCGCGGACGCCCTGCAAGCCATGGTCGCCCAGTTCGGCCCCCCGCCTCTGAAGACGCTCACCGTGGCCCCGATCCCGGCCACCTTCGGACAAGGTTTTCCCGGCCTGGTCTACCTTCCAACGCTCGCCTACCTCACGCCGGACGAACGCCCCGCGTCGATGCGCGACCGCACGCTTGAGATTTTCTTTTCCGATCTGATCGCTCCGCACGAAGTCGCGCATCAGTGGTGGGGCAACCTGGTCACGCCCGCCGGATACCAGGATGAGTGGCTGATGGAGGCCCTCGCCAACTATTCCTCGCTGGTTCTGTATGAGAAGCGAAAAGGATCAAAGGCGCTGGACCAGCTTCTCCAGGCTTACGAACAGCGCCTGTTGGCAAAGAGCGAGGACGGCGAGCGCATGGAATCCATCGGCCCTATCTTCTGGGGCCTGCGCCTGCAATCGTCCCGAAGCAGCGACGCCTGGCGCGTCATCGTCTACGAAAAGGGATCCTGGATCATGCACATGCTGCGCAAGCGCATGGGCGACGAGTCGTTCTTCAGGATGCTCCATGAGGCTTGCCGCCGATATGCGTTCAAGGGCATGAGCACCGAAGACTTCCGCCGTCTCGCGCAGGAATTCATGCCGCCGCGCTCGGGCCCTGACTCGCTCGAGAGCTTCTTCGAATCCTGGGTGTATGGAACGGGAATTCCGGCGCTCAAAGTATCCACGTCGGTTCAGGGCAAGATTCCCTCGGCGCGCCTGACCGTAACGGTAACGCAGAGCGACGTCGATGACGATTTCAGCGTCGACGCGCCCGTCGTGATTCAATTCGCCAGAGGCGCGGCGCTCACCCGGTGGGTGCGGACGTCCAACGAACCGGCGAGTTTCACGATCCCCCTAAAACAGCCGCCGCTCAGGGTCTCCATCGGTCCCGACGTTTTGGCCATCCGCAAGTGACGCGGGCGTCGCACGTTTACTCGCGTCCGGCGCCCAAGACCCGCTCATAGTGCCGCTCATAGCGCGGAATCACGGTCTCTGTTGAGAATCGCGACTGGGCAGCCTCGCGCGCCGCGCGAGATACGCGCTCATACAGCTTCTCATCGGTGAGGAGCTCCACGACGCGCCGCGCCTGCGCCGCGATATCGCCTACCGGCTCCAGAAAACCGTTCACGCCGTCATGAATCAGCTCCGGAACGCCCCCGCACCGCGTGGCGACGGGAGGAGTGCCGCAGGCCATTGCTTCGAGCGCCGCCAGACCGAACGCCTCCAATTCGCTGGGCATCAGAAGCACATGCGCCGTGGGGAACAGGCGCTCCACATGATCCTGCTTCCCTAAAAACATGACGTGCCGTTCGAGGCCGAGATCATGCGCCAGGTCCTCCGCCGGACCGCGCAGCGGGCCGTCGCCGACCATCATCAGCTCGGCGTCCACCTGCTTGCGCACGAGCTCCAGAATTCGCACGCAGTCCAGCACGCGCTTCACTGGACGGAAGTTGGAAATATGCATCAGGCGCTTTTTGGACGGGCGGCGCTCCGGATCGGGCCGGTAGACGCCGCAATTGACGAAGTTGCTGATGACTTCGATTTCATTGCGCACGCCGAAGAACTCGATGGTGCGCTGCTGCATGTACCGGCTAATGGTGGTCACGCCGTCGGACTGCTCAATCGAAAATTTGGTGATCGGAAAATAAGACCGGTCGGCGCCCACCAGCGTGATATCCGTTCCGTGCAGCGTTGTCACAAACGGAAGGCGGCGGCGCGGCGCCGCCATCTGCCGGGCGAGCAGCGCCGCGATGGAGTGCGGAATGGCGTAGTGCACATGCAGCAGATCGAGCTCGTAGCGCTCGGCCACTTCCTCCATCCGCGACGCCAGCGCCAGGCAATACGGCGGGTACTGAAACAACGGATAGGTCGAGACCTCAACTTCGTGATAATGAATGCGCGGCGTGTCCGGGTCGAGGCGAATCGGGTTCGCGTATGAAATGAAGTGGATTTCGTGGCCGCGGCTGGCCAGCTCCAGGCCGAGTTCGGTGGCGACAATGCCGCTGCCGCCGTAGGTGGGGTAGCAGGTGATGCCGATGCGCATCGGGCTCTGAATCTTGCGATCGTCTAATTATAATTGGCTCCCGCGCTGTTGCCCGCGATAATCAGTGAGGAGGCGAGAAATGTCCGAAAGCGCTTGGCCGCCGCTCACTTTCTCCGAGTGGCGCGAGACCTGCGACACCGTGCACATGTGGACGCAAATTGTGGGCAAAACGCGCATGTCCCTTTCGCCGGCTATCAACCACTGGTGGCACGTTGCGCTGTATGTCACGCCCCGCGGTCTAACCACCTCATCCATTCCGTACGGAGAGCGCGTCTTTGATATCGAATTCGATTTCATTGCGCATCGCCTTGCGCTGCGCTCCAGCGACGGGGCCGAGAGCGCTATCGCGCTGTACCCGCGCTCGGTAGCCAGCTTCTATGCAGAGTTTATGGACCGGCTGCGCTCGCTCGGCGTCGACGTCGCCATCCACGCCATACCGGACGAGTTCCCCGACCGGATTCCGTTCGACAAAGACCAACGGCATGCATCGTATGACCGCGACGCCGTGGAACGATTCCGCCGCACCCTGATCTCGGCAGACCGGGTCCTCAAGAGATTTCGCAGCCGGTTCATCGGGAAATGCAGCCCGGTGCACTTCTTCTGGGGATCGTTCGACCTCGCCGTGACGCGCTTCCGCGGCTGCCGGGCGCCGGCGCGCGAAGCAGCGGACCCGATCACAAAAGAGGCCTACTCGCATGAGGTCAGCAGCTGCGGTTTTTGGCCCGGCGACTCGCGGTTTCCGCACGCTGCGTTTTACGCATACTTCGCGCCGTCGCCCCCCGGCTTGGAAACAGCTCCGCTGCGTCCCTCGGCTGCCTTCTGGAGCGCGGAGCTTGGCGAGTTTCTGCTGAAGTACGACCATGTCCGGACCTCGGAATCGCCCGACGCAATGATCCTGGACTTCTGCCAGAGCGCCTACGAAGCCGGCGCCCGGCTCGCCGGTTGGGACCGCCGCGAACTGGAGCGCGAGGAATGCGCGGACATCACGGCGTAAACAGCGGGCCGGATGTGGGCGCGCGCGTCGCCTCTCCGGAGATACTGGAACATTAGGCGCTTGCGATGACACGAATTCAAATGCGTACTACCCATGTGCTTGCATTTCTGCTTACAGCAGCCTGCGCGGCGGCGCAGAGCGAGATCCGCGTGGACCCGGCTACAGGCGGTCTCGGCTGGCTCACGCATCCCTATCAGGCCAGATACGTCCCGCCGGTCCGGCTGGACAATTCCAGCCGGCTGCAATCGCTGATCCGGGCCGGCAACCTGTATCTCACCGCTCAGGATGTGGTCGCGCTGGCCATCGAGAACAATATCGATGTCGAGATCCAGCGTTACAGTCCGCTGCTTGCAAAAGAGGTGCTGCGCCGCGCGCAGGCTGGAGGGTTGCTGCGAAGCGTCGGTCTGCCGGTGGCGCCGGGACCGCAGAGCGTCAGCCTCCAGGGCGTGACCGTCGCCGGGACGACGCCGCTCACGGCCGGAACCGGCGTGAGCGCGGGCGGCGGAATTCTGACGCAGCTTGGCCCCACCGTGCCTTCCCTGGATCCCACTGTTCTGGTCTTCGCCAATTTCCAGCATTCGAGCATCCCCAACAGCAACACGGTGATCATCGGCACCACGGCGCTGGTGCAGAACACGCGCAGCTTTCAGACGCAATATACGCAGAATTGGGATTTCGGACTCAGCACCCAGCTCACCTACTCCAGCCAGCGCATCAAGAACAACAGCCAGTTTTTCAATCTCAATCCTTACACCACCGGGTTCCTCGATTTACAGGTGACGCAGAACCTGCTGCAAGGCTTCGGTCCTGCCGTAAACGCCCGGAATATCCGCGTGCAGAAAAACAATGTCAAGGTCAGCGACCTTCAGTTCAAGCTCCAGGTGATCACCACCGTGTCGGCAGCGTTGAATCTGTATTGGGACCTGGTCAGTTTCGATGAGGACGTCCGGGCGCGCGAGCAGGAAGTGGCCACGTCCCGACAGCTCCTGGAGGACAACAAAAAACAGGTGAAGGCGGGCGCTCTTGCAGAAATCGAGATCACGCGCGCCGAGGCGCAGCTCTATGCCAGCCAGCAGGATCTCATCATCGCCCAGACCAACCGGACTCAGCAGGAAGCTGTGCTGAAAAACGCTCTCACGCGCAACGGCATCGCCGCCGCCGGTCTGACGAACGTGCACGTGATTCCCCTGGACAAAATTCCTGAGCCGCCCAAAGAACCAATCCGGCCCATCCAGGACCTGATCGCCGAGGCGCTGGCCAAACGACCGGAAATCGAGCAGGCGCGCATCAACCTGGAGAGCAACCAGATCAACCTGGTAGGCATCAAGAACTCACTCAGACCCACCTTGCAGGCCTTCGCCGAGCTGACCAACAACGGCCTGACGGGGCAGATCACGCCCTTCGGCGCCGGACAGCCTGGCCTCGACTACCTTGCGGGCGGCTACAGCAATCTTCTGGCGCAGATCTTCCGGCGGAACTACCCCAGCTATTCCGCCGGCTTTTCCCTTAACATTCCGCTTCGAAACCGCGCCGCACAGGCCGATTATGCCACCAGTCTTCTCGAATTGCGTCAGAATGAGCTGAATCTCCGGAAGAACATCAACCAGGTGAGCCTGGACGTGCAGAATGCAGTGATCGGTCTTCAGCAGGCCCGCGCGCGTTACGAGGCGGCCGTGCAGGCCAGAGTTCTCCAACAGCAAACGCTCCGCGCGGACCAGCGAAAATACGAGCTGGGCGCGACCACACCCTTCCAGGTTGTGCAGGACCAGCGCGACCTCGCCGCCGCCCAAAGCGCGGAGGTGCAGGCGATGGCCAACTACACCCACGCGCGCATCGCGCTCGACCAGGCCCTCGGTATAACTCTCGAAGTCAACAACATATCCATTGACGAGGCGATGAAGGGCCGTTTATCGCGGCCTTCCACGCTTCCGCCAGACCTGCCCCAGGGAGGCCGGCAATGAAACGCCTGTTCCGTAAGAATTTCGCCGCCCTCGTCAGCTATCTCTCCATCGCATCGCTGGTGGCGGCGCAACAGACTCCCATCGCGCCGGTTCGGCCCTCGGCGCCGGCAATCATCCGGCCCTATACCGCTGTCACGGTTCCGCCCATTCGCACGCAGAATTCGCCGCGTCTCAGCCGGCTCATCCGCGCCGGAACGTTATACCTCACAGCGCAGGACGCCATCGCGCTGGCCCTTGAAAACAACATCGACCTTGAAGTGGCCCGCTACAACCCCATCATCGCCGCATGGAACGTCACGCGTTCGGAAGCCGGCGGCGCTCTGCCGGGCGTCCCCAGCAACGCTTCACAAGCCGGCGCCGTCGCTCTCGGCCAGGGCGTGGCGGGCAGTCAGGCCGCCGCCGGCGTTCGCATCTCCGGATTCAACAGCAACGCCGGGCAGACCGCCAACGCGACCGTCGCACAGGTCGGACCCATTACTCAGACCCTTGATCCGACAATTCAGGAGCAGAGCACCTTCAGCCATGTGACAACGCCTCAGCCAAATAGCGTTCAGAGCGTCACGCCCGTTTTGATCTCGAATACGCGCGCTCACACTTCTTCCTACCAGCAGGGTTTTCTGACTGGCGGAAATATTGCCGTCCAGTACACGGATAACTACCTGAACGAGAACTCGCCCACCGACGTTTTGAACCCGTCTTCCGCCCCCACGGCATCGGTCCGTCTCACCCACAATCTGCTGCGGGGCTTCGGCGTCGCCGTCAACGCGCGCACCATCACCGTGGCGAAGATGAACGTCAACATCTCCGATTTGAACTTCAAGACTGAAGTGATCAATGTCGTCGCCGATGTCTTGAACGCATACTACGGCCTGGCGTCGGCGTTTGAGGATCTCAAGGCCAAGAACACGGCCGAGGAGGTCGCGCGCACCTTCGTCGAAAATGTCAAAAAGCAGGTGTCGCTCGGAGCGCTGGCGCCGCCCGATCTGGTCACCGCGCAGTCCCAGGAGGTGACAACGCGGCAGGCGCTCGTAGACTCTCAGGCCAGTCTTCAGCAGCAGGAGCTCCGGCTGAAGAGCCTGATCAGCCGCACGGGTCCCACCGATCCCCTGCTTCGCGAGACGCGGATCGTGCCCGTCGACAAAGTGACGGTCCCTGAAAAGGATGACCTGCCGCCGCTTGAGCAGATGGTCAGCCAGGCGCTTGCGAATCGCAGCGATCTCGCCGCGGAGCGCGCCAGCCTGAGAGCCTCCGCCGTGTCAGCTCTCGGAACGAGCAACGGCCTCCTGCCCAACCTTCAGGTCTTTCTCTCTGAAAGCCACGCGGGCCTCGCCGGCGCGCCACGGAACGTCATTCGAGGGCAGGTCACGGAAACAGCCGACCCGTATTTCGTGGGCGGCATTGGCGCGGCTCTCGGCCAGATATTCCGCCGCAACTTCCCCACCGACCGCGTCGGCGCCTTTTTTCAAGCCCCGATTCACAACCGTCAGGCGCAGGCCGATTATGCCATCGATCAGTTACAGCTGCGGCAATCCCAGCTCAGCGCGCAGAAGGATCTCAACCAGGTGCAGGTGGACGTGCTGAACTACGTGGTCGCCCTGCGCCAGGCGCGCGCCCGCTACGAAGCCGCTGTCCAGAATCGCATTTTGCAAGAAAATCTGTTCGCCGCCGAGCAGAAAAAATACGCGCTCGGGGCGTCGACTCCCTATAATGTGACCCAGCAGCAGAGAGATCTGGTCACGGCCCAGTCCGCCGAAACCGCCGCCCTGGTCTCCTATAGCGCCGCCAGAATCGCCTTGGACCGGATCCTTGGGACCACGCTCGAAGCCAATCACGTGAATATCGAGGAGGCTCGCACGGGAATGGCGCCATGAGACGGCCATCTGTCGTTAATTCGAGCGCCTGACGGCCAACCTCGCCCCCTTGCATCGGCGAAGAATGCTTGGTAACCGCGACCTGAAATTCTCGTATACGTCATTATGGCCAACCTGTGGGCTGATCTGCGCTTTGCGCTGAGGTCGCTGCGGAAATCGCCGGTGTTCACCGCCGTCGCCGTGCTGTCGCTGGCGCTTGGCATCGGCGCCAATACGGCGATTTTCACCCTGTTCGATCAGATCCTCTTGCGCCTCCTTCCAGTGAAGAATCCGCGTGAACTCGTCCTGCTCACCATGCGGGGCCGCCACTACGGCAGCAACTGGGGCGGAAATGCGATTTCCTACCCTATGTATCGCGACTTCCGCGACCACAACCAGGTCTTCAGCGGCATGTTCTGCCGTTTTCCGCTCGCCGTCAGCGTCGGATTCGAAGGGCAGACGGAGCGCGTTCAGGCGGAACTGGTT
This sequence comes from Bryobacteraceae bacterium, assembly GCA_035652975.1. Lineage (GTDB taxonomy): Bacteria > Acidobacteriota > Terriglobia > Bryobacterales > Bryobacteraceae > TMP-7. Next base: position 101,213 of record DASRCT010000028.1, read on the forward strand.
TCCGGAACGTATTTCTCAGTGCTGGGCGTCGGCGCCTTCGCCGGCCGGACCATCGCCCCCGCCGATGATCGCACGCCCAGCGGCCACCCGCTCGTGGTCCTCAGCTACGACTACTGGAAATCGCGCTTCGCCGCGGACCGGCGCATCCTCGGCAGCACGCTGCTCATTAACAGCAACCGGATGACGGTGGTCGGCGTCGCGCAACCCGGTTTCGACGGCGTGGAGTTGGGGAATGCAGCCAAGATCTTCGTCCCCATCATGATGGAGCCGGACCTGATGCCCCTCCAGAAAAAGTTCCTGGAAGACCGTCGCACCCGCTGGGTGAACGCTTTCGGGCGTCTGAAGCCGGGCGTCAGCATCACACAGGCAAAGGCGTCGCTAGAGCCATTCATGCACTCGATGCTGGAGCTGGAGGTTCGGGAGCCGGCCTTTCGGCATGCTTCCGAGTTCACGCGCCAGGAGTTTCTCAAGTGCACAATCGACGTGCTTCCGGGTTCGCAGGGGAGATCCTATTTCCGTCAGAGACTGACCAGGCCGTTGTGGGTGCTGATGGCCATCACAGCGACCGTCCTGCTGATTGCCTGCGCGAACCTGGCGAATCTGCTGCTTGCGCGCTCAACCAGCCGCCACAAAGAAATGGCGGTGCGGCTGGCGATGGGCGCCAGCCGGAGGCGGATCGTCGCACAGTTGCTCACCGAAAGTCTCGTGCTCGCAGCGATGGGGGCCGCCGTGGGCGCGCTGTTCGCCTTCGTCGCCGATAAAATGCTCATGATCGCTTTTCTGCCCCCGGATTCCGAGGGGCTGAAGCTGTCCCCGGCGCCGGACTTAAGAGTTTTGTTGTTCACTCTGGCGGTAACCGCCCTCACCGCGCTGCTTTTCGGGCTCGCTCCGGCGCTTCGCGCCGCCAAACCAGACGTCGCGCCCACGCTCAAGGCTCAGGCCGGCGCAGTTGCCGCCGGCGCGAATGCCGGCCTGCGTAAAGCCCTGGTCGTAGCCCAGGTCACCATGTCGCTGCTTCTGCTGTTCGGCGCCGGACTCTTTCTGAAGAGCTTGAGCAACCTGCGCAATCTCGGGCCGGGCTTCCCGGTCCAGCGTCTTATCGGCTTCAATGTGGATCCATCCCTGAACGGCTATACGCCGGAGCGCGCAAAGCCCTTCTACCGGCAATTGACGGACAATCTGAGTGCGATTCCTGGCGTGCAATCGGTCGCCCTCGCTGCCGTTCGAATCCTTGAGGACAATGAATGGGACAGCTCAGTCACGGTCGAAGGATATACGCCGCCGCGCGCCGGCGACCACCCCGAGCCGTTCATGAATTCGATCAGCCCGCGTTACTTTGAGACCCTCGGCGCGCCTATTCTCGCCGGACGCGATTTCACGCTGCAAGATACGCAGGAAGTCCGGCATAACGACGACCAGGAAGATTCCTGGGCGCCCGCCAAGGTGATTGTGAACGAAACATTCGCCAAACGATACTTCGCCGGACGCAATCCGATCGGACGCCACATCGGTTTTGGCATGAACCCTGGAACCAAACTGGACATGGAAGTAATCGGCGTCGTCAAGGACATCAAGTACACCAATCTGCGCGACGAAATTCCCGAGCAGGCGTTCGTTCCGTACCTTGCCAGCCGCTACGTTTCCGGCATGACCGTCTATGTTCGAACCACTCTCGATCCGGCGCAGCTCTTTTACGCGGTCCGCGCCAAGGTCCGCGAACTCGACCCCAACGTGCCGGTTTACAACATGCGCACCACCGAGGAGCAAGTGACGAATTCGCTGATTACGGAACGGCTGATCGCCAGCCTGTCGTCGGCGTTCGGATTCCTGGCGACGCTGCTTGCGACCATCGGATTGTACGGCGTGATGGCATATACCGCGGCCCGCCGCACCCGCGAGATAGGCATCCGCATGGCGCTCGGCGCAGTCCCCGGCCACGTGATCTGGATCGTGCTGCGCGAAGCGCTGCTGTTGGTCGCCCTGGGAGTTGCGCTCGGACTGCCCGCCGCCCTTGCGCTGACCCGGCTCGTCCGCAGCCAGCTCTACGGCTTGGCCCCCTACGATCCCGTGACGCTGGCGCTCACCACTGTCATCTTGACTGCCGTGGGGTGCGGCGCGGGATATGTTCCGGCTCTCCGCGCCAGCCGCATCGACCCGGTTCAAGCGCTGCGATATGAGTAGCACGGCTCCGGCGAACCATGCATCCGGCTAGCGGACCGGAACGAAGAACTGCTGAGAGGCGTACCCGTTATAGCTGATGGTCACTGGCTGCTGCCCGCCTGCCGCCACGTTCTCTGAAAGGATCACCTGAAGCAGCGCGCCGCCGGATTGCGCGCTGATTCCGATCGGCGTATGATCTACGCCGCCGACATTGACCCTGATTGCGCTCAGATCGGAGATCACAGACGGATCAGGCAGACCGTTCACCAGAATGGACATCGGCGAACCCGGATGAGCCGGGTGAGCGGCGTCCACCGCGACGCCCGGGCTTAAGAAGGCGCTAGCAATGACCGGCGGCGGCGGGTCGACGTTCATCACAATTGGCATTGCCGTGAGGCCGCCCGCTTGCAGCTTTACGATTGCCGGACCGGTTGGCAGCCCAGCGGGAACCTGGAATGTAATCTGCCCGTTGTTGACCCCAAGAACTGTCGCGGGTTGATCCGCGCCCGCGCCATTGGCGCCGACCGCCGCGACCGTTATCGAAATCGGGCCTTGCGACGGCAGGTTCGTTGTATTTAAAAGGGCGCTCCAGCCCGCCGGAACTCCCGCCTGCCCATTCGAAGTGTTGGTGACGGGCGGGACGGCTGCGAGTTGTCCCGGGTTGGGCGGAAAGATCTGAAACCCTGATGGAAGGGTTATCGACTGGAGTCCCGTCGTGATGGTCACGTCCGTCTGCGCCACGGGAGCATTCCCGCTCACGGAAACATTGGCCAGGACGTGATTGCCCGCCACCCAAACGCGCCGGACATAGATGTCGCTTGATCCGAATCCCACCGTCGTCTGGCCATCGATAAACGTGGCGTTGACGCCCGCAATGTCAATCATGGCTTCCGAGCCCGCCGGCAAAATGGTGGTGTTGAGCGTCGCCGAGGGCTGCGCGCCCGAATCGTAGCTGAATCCGGGCGGCGACTGAGATTGAATAAACAGCGAGCTCTGGCCATCCCCATTCAAGGCGACGACATTCGCCCGGTGCCCTGGATTCGCCGCCGGCGCCAGCGCCAGAAGCGACCCGTCGGGGTTGGCGCGGATCACCGGCGCGATCACGCCATCGAACAGAATCCGCGTCGTCGAGTCAAACCCGGATCCGGTAATGAGCGCCGCACGATTGCCGCGATCATCCAATGTCGGCGTGACGCTGGTGATCACGGGCGGCATATTCGCCACCAGCATCAACCCTGACGGAAGAATATAGAGGTCCGACGGCGTTGAAAACACCAGGTGCCGCGGACCCGGCGCCCACCCGAACGTCGGCGTTACGCCGAACTGAATGTACGGACTCGTATAGGGCTGCACGGTGCCCGGATTCACTGCCGCTCCTGCCGAGGCCAGCACTCCGACCGAAAGACCCGGCGTAAGCGCTGTCCCTGCGGCGTTCATCAGCCCTAAACCAGCCGCCACGATCGTCGTCCCGCCGCCTGTGCCCAGCAGCGGGGCGGGCTTCACCGCATTTTGACCATAAAAACCATAGGTCGTTACCGAGGAGATTCCAACCGCCTGTCGAGGCTGAACCGAAAAATTTACGCCTGCCCGGGCGTCGCCCGCATTCAGATAAAAAACCTGCGCCTGGCTCACATCGCGGCCCGAAGGATAAAACTGCGTATCGAACGGCGCGCTTGCGGGAATCGGGTTTCCATCGGGGTCATAGGGCGGTTTGATATTCGCCGGAGTGCTCTCGCCCGACACCGGCGGAGGCAGGGGATGAACATACAGGTAATAGGCTCCTTGGGGGATGGCTTGCAGCGTATACGTTCCGTCCGGATTCGTCAGCGTGCTGATGGCCGGTCCGTTGGGCGAAATCGCCACAACGGACGCCAGATTCACGCCCGCGCCGCCCATCGTCACACGGCCCGTAATCGTGGCCGTGTTTGCCAGGAACGAACCCGTTGGATACAGGATCGAGATGGCCGCGATGTCATCTTGCGAAAGCGGCGACGCTTTGGTCGTTCCGCGCGTGATGCCGGTCGACATCACGCCCGAAGTCAGGGTGTGCTGCAATCCCAGCGCATGTCCCATCTCGTGAATGAAGGTAAGGCCCGACACTTCCGTAAAGCTCGGCATGTCGTGCAGGTCGCGACGGATCTTCACGACGGACCGGGTGATGGGCACGAACATCGCGCCCGAACCCGATATCGCCGGCGAGGCAATGCTGGTAACCCCGCCCAGCGCCGCCAGACCCGGCGGGATGTTGTCGTCGAATGTGACGTCAATGCCGGGCGCGTTCTGAGCGGTGGCAGGCGCCTCGAAGCCGCCGAAAGCGATCCGCAAATCGGAGCTTGCGACGCTGTCCCAGGTCTTCGCGGCAAGGCGGATCTGACTCACCAACCCAGCCAGGCTGTCGCCCGGAGCAAGCTGCGACGGCCCTTGGTCGGAGATGAAGTAGTAAACCGTCTTATTGCGCAGGGCGCCCAAATCGAATTTCTCCGGAACCGGCGCGTACGGCCCCGAGCGCGTCCCGAAATGAATGTAGTGATAGTAGCCGGACGCCGCAGACGTGAGCAGCAAGCCCCCGATCAGTATCGAGAGCGCGATCCTCAGCGCCCGCATCCCTATTTCGCGCCTCCCTTGATCCGCGCGCGAAGTTCATCGAGCGGAATCGATCGCGGCTGATCGCTGATCAGGCCGCCATTGGGACCGATCATCGGCTCTCCCGATGCTGCCCGGGAGGCGACGACCTTACCCCCTGAGTCGCTCTGAATGGTGAACAGGCCCTGCGACAATCCGATAATTTGTGTGAGGCCTGTCCGGCTGGTCCACAAAAAGAACACATACTCATTGCCTGCCCTGAGCGTCGGAGCGCCGGCGAACGTCTGCCGGAAATTTCGCAATGCGCCTCCTGGAACTGCGACGTCCACGCTCCCACCGGCGGCGCCCTTCAACACCTCCAGCACCTGCACTGAATAGTGCGTGTAGATGGTCCCCCGTCCCGCGGGGCCATCCATACTGACCGAGGAGGCGCCCACCCGGCCGCGCACAATTGCCGTGGACTTGGCGATCATATCGTCCATCGAGAGGTACTGAAGCGTCGCACCGGAGGCAACTGTAAGATACATAACAGCCAGATCGGTGGCCAGTGTCTTACGGCATAGCATGTGATACTTCTTAGGTCGCCAGCAGTTCGCTCGCCACACCTATGTTGCTGAAATTACAGGGACGCGATCCTGAGCGTGACTTCAGTTTGTAGCTCCTGGACACGGAAACGGGACAGCCCAACCCAGTAATCCGGGTTCTAGCGGCGCGGGCGCACCAGCAGAATCGGGATGTCCAGTGCGTGGCGTACTGCGTTAATCGTATTGCCCAAGATCAGATCTTTCAGCGCGCCATGTCCGTGCGCCCCCATGACGATCAGGTCCGGCTTCAACTCCCGCGCGATGCGGACAATCTCATCGCGGGGCCGCTCCGAATGGGTGATGATCAGTTCCGCGTCGATGCCTTCGCGACGCAGCTCATCAACGATCGTCTGGAGGTAATGGCGTCCGGACTCCACCTCGGCTGTCGAGGAGATGGCGCCGTAAATCCTGCTGGTCACGTCCTCTTCCACGTGCAGGAGCACCACTTTGGAACCATTCGCCCGCGCCAGCGCTGACGCGTGCGCGACGGCATCCTGGTCGCGCGCCGTGTGGTCAAGCGGTACCAGGATCGAGCGGTATCGCGCCGGCGCGGCCCATCGCGATGGCTCGGGTACGGGCAGCGGCACCGTCGGTCCTCGCCAGAGATTCCGCAGGCCGGCGGGCAGTACTGGCTCGAATGCAATCCAGGCAAGCAGCAAAGCAATGGCCGCTACGACGGGCACAACCCCGACCCAGAGCCAGATCCGGTATGGGCCGGCAGCGGCGAACCATTCGATGAGCTGCAAGGTTACGAGACGAAAGTTCAAGGCGAGAATTAAGGCCGCAGTCAGCCATGCCAGAATTCGCACCCACGGTGGGCTGACAAACTCGCCCATGCGCGCCTTATCGCTGGTGAATTGCACCAGCGGTAGAACGGCGAACGGAAGCTGCATGGACAGGATCACCTGGCTGAGGATCAGCAACGAGTAGGTCCCGTGCTCGCCGGCGAAGTAAATCGTAAGCGCGGCGGGAATCACCGCCAGCATCCGCGTGATCAAACGGCGCAGCCAAGGCCTGATACGGAGGTTTAAGAAACCCTCCATAACTATCTGTCCTGCAAGGGTTCCGGTCAATGTCGACGATTGCCCGGAGCATAGCAGCGCAATGGCGAATAGCACACTGGCCGCAGCGGCCCCGAGTAGCGGCGAGAGCAGCAGGTGCGCCTGCTCGATCTCAGTAACGACGATGCCGCGCTTGAAAAACACCGTCGCAGCGAGGACCAGAATCGCGCAGTTCACCAGCATCGCGCCGTTGAGCGCAATGACGGAATCGATCAGGTTGAACCGGCAGGCCGCGCGCTTTTCGGCGGCGCTACGCCCAATGCGGCGAGTCTGCACCAGCGAGGAGTGGAGGTACAAATTGTGCGGCATCACCGTGGCGCCCAGGATGCCGATCGCAACATAAAGGCTGTCGTTAGAAAGGCGAGGGATCAGACCCGTAGCGATTTCGCCGATGTGAGGACGCGCAAACAGCAGTTCGATGGCGAAACACCCGGTAATGATGGTGACCAGTGAGAGGATCACCGCCTCAATGAAGCGGATCCCCAGTCTTGTAAACCACAGCACCAGCAGCGTATCTGCCGCTGTAATGAACACGCCCGCAAGAAGCGGGATGCCGAACAGCAGCTTCAGTCCGATTGCGGCGCCCAGCACTTCCGCCAGATCGCAGGCCGCGATCGCGATTTCGCACAAGATCCACAGCGAGAACGAAACGAACCGGGGGTACGCTTCGCGGCAGGCCTGCGCCAGATCGCGTTGGGTAACGATTCCGAGTCTTGCGCTTAGGGTCTGGAGCAGAACCGCCATGGCGTTGGACATCACCAATACCCACAGCAACTCATAGCCGAAGCGCGCCCCGCCTTCGAGATCGGTGGCCCAGTTTCCGGGGTCCATGTAGCCGACGCTCACCAGGTACGCCGGCCCGGCAAACGCAAACATACGCCGCCACAACGACGGCTGTGCGACGCCGACGGTGGAATGGACTTCGGGCAGCGAGGCCGCGCCCAGGGTTTCCTGCCGCGAGCTCATCGGGTATCCGGTCCAAGCATCTATTTGCTAATTACAGTGTACTTATAGTTCCTGGGAGTTCGTTTCGCAGACTCCTCCCGGGGGAGTTCGTTTCGCAGATTCGTCCCGGGGTAGTTCGTTTCGCAGATTCGGCTAGAATGCAGGTGAATGGCGAGACAGTTCGGCAGGCGAGCGCTGCCGGGAGTCTGCGCGGCGCTGGTGATTTTGCTGGCCGCTGTGGCGATTGTGCAGTACCGCTGGTCGGCGCGGGTCGCGGCGGCCGATGCGCAGCGTGAGCGGGAACACCTGGAATCCGCGGCGTCCTTGTTCGCGAGCCGCTTCAACGATTCCATCTGGCAGGCGACGGAGTTTCTCCAGAATGAGGCTTGGAAAGCCCTCCGATCGGGCGAACCGCTGGCATCGGTCCCCAAACTGATCAGCGACCTGTATTTTATCGAGCGGCCCTCCTCCGGCGCTCTTCTGGCCAAACGAATGGGCGCCGACGGGCTATTTGCACCGGCAGCGCTCCCGCAGTGGATCGATTTTCCACACTGCGCGACGCTGGTGCTGGAGCGCCCATTGGCCCTGGTTACGCCTGTGATGGAGCTGTTCACTCTGGAAGTGCGGCGTCCCAACGGGATCAGCCTGGTCAGGACAACCAGCCGCCCGCCGGAGCGGTGCTTTGTGGCGCAGATCGACCTGGCGTACCTGCGCGGCGCGATATTCCCCCAGTTCATTCGAGAGAGCTTTGGCGGGACCGCGCTGAACGATTATGATTTCGCAATAATTCCGAAAGGCCGTCCGCACGAACCGCTGTATGGAGTTGCCGGGCGCGCCGACCTCCGTAAACCCCTTTTATCCCTCGCCCCAAAGCCGCTGCCGTTTACCAAACCACTGCCTGACGGCGGTCCTGGCGAGGGTAGACGGTCCGTGTTGTTTCGAATGGAGTCCAAGATGCTCGTCTACTCGGGCGCCGCAGCAACGGCGGATCTGTTCGGAGCGGGGGTTTGGGAACTGCGAGTCGCGCATAAAGGCGTTCCCCTCGAGGCGGCATTCGAGCGGGCAAGGCGTCGCGACCTGCTGGCCAGCCTGGCTGTGGAGGCGCTGCTCGCGGCGGCGATCGTCTTTCTGGTCTCCGGCGTGCGGCGCATGCAGCAGGCCGCCGACCAGAAGATGCGGTTTGTGGCCGGCGTCTCGCATGAGCTGCGTACGCCCGTGTCAGCGATCGCAATGCTTGCACGCAACCAGGCTGACGGCCTGGTCGCCGGCGCTGACCGGGTGAGGCAGTATGGCGAACTGATCCACCAGCAGACACGGAGGCTGAGCGAAATGGTGGAACAGACGCTCGAATATGCAGGCGTCCACTCCGGGCTGCGGCGACCTGCGGCGAACCCGGTTGATATTCGCGCTCTCATCGAAGAAGCCGCGGCGGCGCGGCGCGACGAATTGACCCGCGCCGGATTCGAAATCGAAATCGCAGTGAGCGAAAACATCCCCCTGGTGTCGGGAGATCCGAAACTGCTCCGTACCGCAATCGACAACTTGCTGAGCAATGCGCAGAAGCACGCGCCCGGCGGCCGCTGGATGCGCGTGAGCGCCACCTATTCAGCGCGCGACAAAGAGGTCCAGATCAGCGTTGAAGACCGCGGCGCTGGAATTGATCCGGCGGAACAGGCTGAAATTTTCGAGCCGTTTTGCCGAGGCCGCGCAGCCATCGAGGCGCAGATCCCCGGCTCTGGGCTCGGTTTGAGCCTGGTGCGGAGCGCCGCTGAGGCGCACCGCGGCGCGGTGACGCTGGCCAGCGAACCCGGCCGGGGAAGCACGTTCACGCTGCATCTGCCCGTATGAGGCGCATTCTCTTCGTCGAAGACGAGGCCGCCTTCGCCACGGGCATGATGGACCGGCTGAAATCGGAAGGCTACGCGGTCGAATGGGCCCGCACGGGGAGCGAGGGGTATGCGCTGGCTCTGGAGCGGCCTTTTGATCTGATCGTGCTCGACGTGATGCTTCCCGGCAAGAACGGCTTTGACCTCTGCCGCGATCTGCGCCGCGAGGGGGTGAATGCGCCGGTGCTGATGCTGACAGCGCGGGGCGAAGTGGTGGATCGCGTGGTGGGCCTGAAGCTCGGCGCCGACGATTACGTTCAGAAAAATTGCGAGCCGGTTGAAATTATGGCGCGCATTGAGGCGCTGTTGCGGCGGTCGGACCGCGCCGGCGTCACGGCGCTGCCCGACAGCGCGCAGTTCGGCGACGTCCGCGTGGATCTCCGCACGCACCAAGTGACCCGCGCCGGGAAGCCGATTCCGCTCTCGCCCGTCGAGTTCCGGCTGCTTGAGTACCTGATCGAGCGACGGGGCGCCATCGTCACGCGCGAGGAGTTGCTCGAGAACGTGTGGGGGGTCGACAGCGATATCATCAGCCGGACCGTGGACGTGCACATCGCGGGGCTGCGGAAAAAGATCGAGGCCGATTCGCGATACCCGCGATATCTTTTGACCGTCAAAGGGGCGGGCTACCGGCTGGCAGTTTAGCGGCAGGCGCGCACGGCGAGAGTTCCGCGGCCCTGCGGCCGGCCCTTACATTCTTTACACAGATTTTGCGCTCCGAACATGCGCTTCATCGCATGCTGTTGTCATGAAGCCTGGGAGCTTATGCGCGCTGATGACCTGGTGCGCGGTCGTATTCGGAGACACAAGCAAAATCGCGTTTGAAGTGGCGTCGATCAAGCCCGCCCAGCCCTCGCCGGCAGGCCAGATGCGAATCGGCCTGCAAGCCGACGCCGCAATGCTGCGTTACACCAACGTGTCGCTCAAAGAGGTCATCCGGATCGCGTACCGCGTCAAAGACTTCCAGATCCGGGGCCCGGATTGGATCGACAGCGCGCGATTCGACATCGTCGCCAAACTCCCGGCCGGCGCATCCCAAGACCAGATTCCGGAGATGCTCCAGGACCTGTTGACCGAGCGCTTTACGCTGGCGACGCATCGCGAAACAAAAGAGCATCCGATCTATGCGCTGGTCGTGGCCAAGGGCGGACCCAAGCTCAAGCCCGCGGCGACGGCAATGCCAGAACCGCCCGGACCTGTTCCGGCTTTTGGCAAAGGACCGATGGGTCGCGGCGCCATGATGATGATGGTCGATCCGAACGGCGTACATCTGAAGGCCGCCGCCGCTTCGCTCGCGGCGCTTGCGGAAATGATCTCGCGCTTTTCTGAGCGTCCCGTGATGGATATGACAGGCGTACAGGGTCAGTACGAATTCGATCTGGTCTTTGCCCCGGAGGCGATGCACGGAATGCCCGGGCTGCTCAAGACCGGCCCGCCGCCCGGCGATGGAGGGCCCGCACCGGCTGAGGCTTCCGTGGACGGCGCGGCTACGATCTTCGATGCGGTTCAGCGCTACGGGCTGAAACTTGAACCGCGCAAGGCGCCAGTCGAAATTGTTGTGATTGACCACATCGCCAGAGAACCGACTGAGAACTGATGGCGACCGGCGTTCGTTTTTGCGCGCTCGCGTGCGCAGCTGCGGCATGGGCCGCCGGGTCGGAGCACCGGGGGCAGGTTTTGTTTAATGGCTCGCCGGTTCCCGGCGCCGTAGTGGTTGCGAGGCGCGACGGGAGCCGGTTCCTTGCCGCCACAGACCAGCAGGGCTTTTACTGCTTCGAGCTGACGGACGGGACATGGCGGGTTGAAATCGCGATGACCGGCTTTGAAGCTGCGGCTCAAGATGTGATGGTCGCAGCTGGCGCGCCGATTGTGCGGTGGCAGTTAAAACTCCTTCCGCTCGAAAAGATTCACGCCGCGCTCCAGCAGCCTGCGGCAACCCCGGCGCGACCCGCAGCCTCCGCCCCCGCGGCCGAGCAACGTCAGCCGCCCTCGCGGGAGGTCAACGAGGCCGCTGATCTGTTCGAGCGCGCGGCCGACGGTTTTCTAATCAACGGCAGCGTAAACAATAGCGCAACGTCGCCGTTCGCGCTGGCGCCCGCCTTCGGCAACAATCGCGCGGGCGGCCGAGGCCTGTACACCGGCGGGATCGGGTTCATCCTCGACAACTCCGCCCTCGATGCCCGGCCGTATTCACTCACGGGCCAGAACACGCCGAAAACAGACTATAACCGCATGACGGGCCTGCTCACTGTGGGCGGCCCGTTGCGAATTCCACGCCTGCTGAACAACGGTCCCAACATTTTCGCGGCCTATCAGTGGACGCGCAACACCAACGCGACCACGCAGTCGGCGCTGATGCCGGATGCGGCGCAGCGGAGCGGCGCATTCGCCAGGCCGGTCACCGATCCCTTGACCGGCGCCCCGTTTCCCGGCAATGTCATCCCGCAGAACCGCATGAGTCCCCAGGCGCTGGCCCTGCTGCGTTTGTACCCGCTGCCCAATTTCCACGACGCCGGCGCAGGCTACAACTTTCAGGTTCCGATCATCAGTCCCACGCACCAGGACGGGCTGCAATCGCGCCTGAACAAGACGTTCAGCATGAAGGACCACGTTTTCGGCGGGTTTGCATTTGAAAACACACGCGCCGACAACCCGAATGTCTTCGGGTTTCTCGACGCCGCCAGCGCGCTCGGCATCAACGCGAACGTCAACTGGTCGCATCGTATCGGGCAGCGCTGGTTCCTGAACCTCGGCTATCAGTTCAGCCGCTATTCCAACCGCGTACGGCCGTACTTTGCAGGCCGCGTGAACGTATCCGGCGACGCCGGAATATCGGGGAATAATCAGGAGCGCGTGAACTGGGGTCCGCCGTCGCTGACATTTTCGAGCGGCATCGCAGCGCTCTCCGATGCTCAAAGCTCGTTCGACCGCAACCAGACCAGCGGTTTTTCCTTCTCGATGCTGTGGGCGCGCGGCGTTCACAACGTCTCGTTCGGAACGGATTTCCGGAGGCAGCAGTTCAATGCGTTGTCGCAGCAGAACCCGCGCGGGGCGTTCACCTTTACGGGCGCGCTGACAGGCTCGGATTTCGCGGATTTTCTGCTGGGCATTCCGGCCACCAGCTCGATCGCTTTTGGCAATGCGGACAAATACTTCCGCGAATCCGCCTATGACGCCTTTATCAAAGATGATTGGAGAGTCAAACCGGGACTGACGCTGAATGCCGGATTGCGATGGGAGTACGGCGCGCCGATTACGGAATTGTACGGCCGCCTGGTGAATCTGGACCTTGCCTCGGGATTTACCGCCGCAGCGCCGGTGCTGGCCAGCGATCCCGCGGGTCCTCTTACCGGACAGAAATATCCGGAATCGCTGGTGCGACCTGACAAACTCGGATTCGAACCGCGCGTCGGCATTGCGTGGCGGCCCGCCGGCTCCTCGGTCATCGTCCGGGCAGGCTATGGCCTCTACCGCGATACGTCGGTATATCAGGCCATCGCGCTCCAGATGGCGCAGCAGCCGCCGCTGTCAAAGACGCTGAACGTAGAGAACAGCGCGGCGCATCCGCTCACGCTCGCCGATGGATTCAGCGTCGCGCCGGCCATGCCGAATACGTTCGCCATCGATCCGGATTTCCGCATCGGATACGCGCAGAACTGGCAGCTCAGCCTTCAGCGCGACCTCCCCGGAGCGCTACAGGCGACCGCAACGTATCTGGGCATCAAGGGAACGCGCGGCGTCCAGGAGGTTCTGCCGAACACGTATCCTGCCGGAGCAGCGATCCGCTGCCCCGCTTGCCCCGCCGGATTTGCGTATCTCGCCTCAAACGGCAATTCGACGCGCCAAGCCGCCCAAATTCAGTTGCGGCGGAGACTGCGCAGCGGCTTTGCCGCGAGCCTTGACTATACCTTCTCGAAATCCATCGATAATGATGCGGCGCTCGGCGGCCAGGGAGGTTCTTCCAGCAGCCGAACGACGAGCGGGCAGAACGGCGCGATGGCTGTCGCGCCCGCCGCCGGACCAACCGTCAGACCGAACCTGGCGATCGCGCAGAACTGGCTCGATCTGCGCGCCGAGCGCAGTCTTTCCACGTTCGACCAGCGGCATGTTCTGAATGCGCAACTGCAGTACACGACCGGAATGGGCATTGCCGGCGGCGCGCTCACCGGCGGATGGAAGGGCTCGCTGATGAAGGACTGGAACGTCGCCGCGCAGATTACGGCCGCAACCGGGCTGCCGCAAACTCCGATCTATCTCGCGCCGGTACAGGGCTCCGGCTTCACCGGTACGATCCGGCCGGACTACACAGGCGCGCCGCTGTACAACGCGCCGCCGGGCCTATTTTTGAATCCCGCAGCATACGCTCGGCCGCGTCCGGGGCAATGGGGAAATGCCGGGCGGAATTCGATTGCCGGTCCGGCGCAGTTCACGCTGAATGCGTCGTTGGGCCGGACATTCCGCGCCGGCGATCGATGCCATATCGACCTGCGATTGGATGCGCTGAACGCGCTGAATCATGTCACGTACACAAGCTGGAACACGACGGTGAACAGCGTCCAGTTCGGATTGCCGGCTGCGGCGAATGCGATGCGGAGCGTGCAGACGACGTTGCGGTTGAGGTTCTGATGCACATGCCGGCCTGGTTGGCGCAAGGTCTCGTTATCCTGCTTGTCCTCTGTGGCCCCGCCGCCGCACAGCCTCCGGGAACGGCTACGTTTACCGCCGGCGCCCAGCTCGTGATTGAGACCGTAACCGTCACTGATCAGCAGGGCCGGCCCATCGAGGGCTTATCCGCCAGCGATTTCACGGTCTCCGAGGACGGCATCGTACAGCAGATCCGGTTGTTCGAATATCAAAAACTGCCGGAGACCCCGGTCCCCGCCCCCCGTCCCGCGACGGAACAGATTCGCATCTACGAAAAGCTGGGGCGGATGAGAATCTCGCCGGAACGTCCCGGCGAAAACCGTTACCGCGATCGCAGGCTGCTGGCTTTGTACTTCGACATGACCGCAATGCCGCCTGCGGATCAGTTTCGCGCGCTCGATGCAGCGCAGAAGTTTATCCGCACACAAATGAGCGCCGCCGACCTGGTCGCCATCCTGCGATACGCCGGCGGCTCGGTTGACGTTCTCCAGAACTTCACCGATGATCGCGACCGGCTGCTGAGCATCATCGCCACCCTGATGGTCGGAGAAGGCCAAGGTTATGGCGAATCCACAGACGACCAGAGCAGCTCCGATACGGGCGCCGCTTTCGGCCAGGATGACAGCGAGTTCAACATATTCAATACTGACCGGCAGCTTTCGGCTCTGCAGACCGCGGCCAAAATGCTTGGCCAGTTGAGCGAGAAGAAGCTGCTGATCTATTTCGCCAGCGGCCTGCGGCTGAATGGACTGAGCAACCAGGCGCAGCTGCGGGCTACCATCAACACAGCCATTCGCGCCGGTGTTTCTTTCTGGCCGGTGGATGCCCGCGGTTTGACGGCGGAAGCGCCGTTGGGCGACAGCGCGCGCAGCTCGCCTGGCGGCGCGGGCATGTACTCAGGCGCGGCAGCGATGTCGGCGCGGTCCGACTTTCAGCAATCGCAGGACACTTTATACGCGCTCGGCGCGGATACCGGCGGCAAAGCGCTGCTGGACTACAACGACCTGGCCCGCGCGATTGTGGAAGCCGCGCGATCCATCTCGAGTTATTACATCATCGGATACTACACCACCAACGCCGCGCAGGACGGAAAGTTCCGCCGTATCAAGATTACGCTGAATGCGAATGCGCCGGCCAAGCTCGATTACCGGCAAGGTTACTTCGCGCCCAAGCAATTCAGCAAATTTTCGGCGGCTGAGAAAGAGCGGCAGCTCGAGGACGCGCTCATGCTGCCGGATCCCATCACCGAGCTCACGATCGCGATGGAGATCGATTATTTCCAGCTGAATCGCGCCGAATATTTTGTTCCGGTCGTGGTGAAGATCCCCGGTCGGGAGCTGGCGCTGGCGAAGCGCGGCGGCGCCGAGCGCACCATGATCGATTTCATCGGTGAAATCAAGGATAGTTCCGGCGCGACCGTTACCAATGTGCGCGACAAGGTGAACATCAAGCTGAGCGACGCCACGGCGGTTGAACTGGCCAGACGCCCGATCGTCTACGACACAGGCTTCACGCTGCTGCCCGGCCAGTACACAATCAAGTTTCTGGCGCGGGACGCCGAGACCGGACGGATCGGCACGTATCAGACGACTTTCGTGATTCCGAACCTGAACAAAGAGGACAAGCGCGTGCCGATCAGTTCGGTGGTCCTGAGCTCACAGCGCGTCGAGCTCAAAGACGCACTGTACAACGCAGCCAAGGAAAAGGATCGGACGGACAGAGACAACCCGCTGATTCAGGGTGGGCGGAAATTGATTCCAAGCGTAACACGGGTCTTTCGAAACGACGGCAGCCTGTATGTTTATCTCCAGGCCTACCGGCCGGGGCCGGCCGCGCTGGGGCCTCTGATTTCCTACGTGAGCTTCTATCGCGGAGGCGAGAAGGCCTTCGAAACGACGGCCGTGGAAGTGCGGGAAGCGCTGGATGACCGCCTGCGCACAACCGCCCTGGAATTCGATATCCCGCTCCGCCAACTGGCGCCCGGCAAGTACGAGTGTCAGGTTACCGTGCTCGATCCCAGCGGCGACCGAGCGGCGTTCTGGCGCGCGCCCATAGCGATTGCGCCGTAGGCCCGGCTGACGCTCAAACCGCCCGGTTCTCCGCCATCTCTTTTTCGACGTCGACCGGGGGACTATAAAACAGCAACCGCCCGCAGCTCTCACATTGCAACACCTGGTCGCCTCTCTTGACCTCCTGTACGAACTGCGGGCGCAGCGCAATGTTGCATCCCGTGCAGCGGCTCTCGACCACCTCCGCCACCGCCGAGCCGCGCCACTTCTTGCGAATCCGTTCGTAGAGCGACAGAAGGGCCGGCTTGAGTTCCGTCGCCGCCGCCTTGCGCTCGCTCCGCAACTCGGCGAGTTGTTTTTCGTCTTCGGCCGTGCGCTGCCGGACGCGCTGCTTTTCCGCCTCGACCTGCCTCTTCTCCTCGGCGAGGGCGGCTTCGGTTTTTTTCACATTCGCCTCGAGCGGCTCAGATTCGGCCATCAGGTCCAGAATGCGATCCTCCGCCTTACGAATTTCCTGCTCCTCGTACGCGATTTCATTCTGAAAAGCCCGATATTGCTCGTTCGTTTTCGCGCTGAGCATCTGGTCTTTCAGCTTGGCCGCTTTCTGCTGATGGACTTGAATGTCGGTCTCCAGTCTCCTGCGCTCTTTTTGATTGGCCGCGAGCGCAGCGCGGTCTGCTTCCAGACGCCGCAGATGGGCATCCAGAGATTTTTCAATTTCAGCGATGTGTTTGGGAAGCGAGGCGACTTCTTTTTCGAGCTCTGCGATTTTATCGTCCAGCTCTTGAAGTTTAATCACCAGATGAATATCTGGATTCATGCGAAGATGTCTTTAGTCTAACACGCGATGGCGGCAAATCCCCTTCTTGCATGCGAATACAGAATCCCGTTCGACCAGGTAAAGCCGGAGCATGTCGAACCGGCGATTGATCAATTACTGGCTGACGCCCACAAGCGCCTGGATGACATCATCCGCTGCCCGGCGCCGCGCACCTATGCAAACACGATGCAGGCGCTCGACGACCT
Organism: Bryobacteraceae bacterium; assembly: GCA_035652975.1. Taxonomy (GTDB): domain Bacteria; phylum Acidobacteriota; class Terriglobia; order Bryobacterales; family Bryobacteraceae; genus TMP-7. Next base: position 118,111 of record DASRCT010000028.1, read on the forward strand.
GACCATCCAGCTCGATTACGCCATGAATATTACGCGGCATCTGGAGGGCGTCGCCACCACGCCGGAACTTCGCGCCGCCTATAACGCCGTGCAGCCGAAGGTGGCGGCCTTCTACTCCAGCCTCCCGCTCAACGAAGGGCTCTGGAACGCCATCAACCAGTATGCCCGCTCCGAAGAAGCGAAGACGCTTTCGGGAGCGCGAGCGCGCTTCTTGAAGAAGACGATCGATACCTTCCGGCGCCACGGAGCGGAACTCGATCCAGCCGGAAAGAAGCGGCTCCAGGAAATCGACGTCGAGCTCGCTCAGCTTACGACGAAGTTTTCCGAAAACGTTCTGGATGCGACGAACGCCTTCGAGATCGTCGTCACTGATGAAAGCCGGCTGGCAGGCCTGCCGCCCATCGCCATCGCCGCAGCACGGCAAAGCGCGCAGGCGAAGGGACTCGAAGGGTGGCGCTTTACTCTGCACCAGCCCAGCTATATCGCAGCAATGACCTATCTTGACGACGAGGGCATCCGCCGCGATCTGTATCACGCCTACAACACGCGCTCAAGCGGGGGTCCGTTTGATAACCGCGAGCTGATCGTTCGCATCTTGCGGCTGCGAAAGGAGAAGGCCGCGCTACTCGGCTATCGCGACTTCGCGGACCTCGTGCTCGAAGACCGCATGGCCCACAATGGCGATCAGGCGCAGGCCTTCCTGGAGCAGCTGAGAGAAAAGACGCAGGCGCATTTCGAACGCGAGAACCGCGAACTGGCCGAGTTCGCCGGCCGGCCGCTGAACGCCTGGGACATCGGCTACTTCGCGGAGAAGCAGCGAAAGGCGTTGTACGACTTCGACGAGGAGGCGCTGCGCCCCTATTTCCCGCTGGACCGCGTGGTGGCAGGAATGTTTGAAATCTTCGGCCGCGTCTTCGGTATTCGCGTGATCGAGAAGTCCGGCGTCCCGGTGTGGGATCCGGCCGTGCGCTATTACGTCATCGAAGACGAGGGCGGCGCGATGATCGGCGGTTTCTACGCGGACTG
>DASRCT010000029.1:0-2046 GCA_035652975.1 Bryobacteraceae bacterium
GGCCAATCGGAGTCGGCGATCATGCGGATGCCGCCTTCGGAGCTGACCAGGATCGCCATCTCTGCCACCGTATGGCCCGCTTGCGCAGTCGACTCCGCGGCCTCGAAGATCCGTGACGCATGCTCCACAAACCGGCTCACAACTGGACTTATCGCCGCTTGCGACCCAGATTTTAAAGAAAATTGCGAGCGTCGCTTTCAGCCGACCTTGTCGTACACTGCCGTCCACGTGAATTCGCCTTCGGGGGCCTTGCGGTGAATGCGGCGGGAGCGTGTATGCGTCCACGCGCTCAATGCGGATGGAACCGGCGCCGTCCGGCCCGCAAACAGGATAAGATTTACCGTCGATGGCGCCGTTGAACTCGAATTGCCGCGCGTCCGCGCCGTCGGCGTTCAGCACCGAGCCTTTGTACTTGAACGCTGGATCGCTCTGCTCGATTTGTATCTCTGCCGCGGCCCGAAGATTTGCTTGTGGAATTCATCATCCGGACGCCGTCCGGCCCCGTAGTTGTGATCAGACACCATGAACGTCTTTGTAGCTGGCGCAACGGGATATTTGGGGCGCGCGCTTTGCGACCGCCTGGTCAGCCGCGGACATCGGGTCACGGCTCTGTGCCGGCCGGGGTCGGCGCGAAGAGTTCCGCCAGGGACGACGCCGGCGCCGGGCGATGCGCTCGACGCCGCGGCGCTCGCCAGCGCGCTGGCGAGCGACATGACGCTGGTCCATCTGGTAGGGGTGTCGCGCCCTGCGCCGTGGAAGGAGACGCAATTCCGGGCCGTCGATCTGGCATCGGTGAAGGCGAGCCTGGAGGCGGCCGGGCGGGCCGGCGTGCGCCGGATGGTCTACGTGAGCGTGGCGCACCCGGCGCCAGTGATGGGCGCATACATACGGGTGCGCTGCGAGTGCGAGCAATTGATCCGCTCCTCCGGTCTGGCGGCGACGATTCTGCGGCCGTGGTACGTCCTGGGTCCGGGCCATCGCTGGCCGGCGGCGCTGATCCCGATCTACCGCCTGCTCGAATGGCTGCCGTCCACGCGTGAAGCGGCAGCGCGGCTGGGTCTGGTGACGCGCGCCCAAATGACTGCGGCGCTGGCGTGGGCGGTTGAGCATCCGGCGGCGGAGGTTCGCATTCTGGACGTTCCGGGGATTCGCCGCGCGGCGCAGTGTTAGACTACTCGGCGAGTCCATGCTCGATCGCCGCGCATTTTTGCTGTCGATGGCCGCTCCCCGCCTGGGCGGGGGCGGAGAGCCGGCGTGCAGCTTCGAAACCGACAACGATGTTCTGCGCCAAAAGTATGAGGCTGCGCTCAGCGGTTTACGCTCGAACATAAAGACCATCCACCAATTCGCCGCGCCGGTTCTGATCGAGGGCGCGACCTATGACGGCGTGTGGCTGGAGTGCGCGCCGCTGGAGGGGCTTGCGTATGCGCCTTTCGACCCGGCTGCCGCCGTCGCGAATCACCGCGCGTTCTTCCATTTTCAGCGCGAAGACGGCTATCTGCCGTGTTCGATTCGGCAGAACCGGATCGGGACGGGGCAGATCCAAATGGTTGTGCCCATAGCGGCGACGGCGCTCGAAACCTACCAGCTCACCGGCGATCGTGCGTTTCTCGAGGAGGCGTACGGGGCCTGCTCGCGGTGGGAGCAATGGCTGCGGAAATATCGGAACACGCGCGGCGCGGGACTGTGCGAAGCCTTTTGCGAATACGATACCGGGCACGACAACAGTCCCCGGTTTCAGGGCATCCCCAAGAAGTGTCCGGACGAAGATGCGCGAAAGATGCCGGACGCCCGCGGGCTGCCGTATCTTGCGCCGGACCTTTCGGCGACCTGCTTTGGAGCGCGCACCGCTCTGGCGCGGATGGCTGCTGCGCTCGGGAGACGCAAGGACGCGCATTCCTGGAACGTTGCGGCAAGGGAGATCCGAGCCGCGATTCTGGACCGGCTGTGGGACCCGGAGACCGCGTGTTTCTACGATCTTGACGCGAACGACCGGTTTGTGCGCGTGAGAGGCGATGCGCTCACGCGCGTCCTGGGCGAACATGT
>DASRCT010000030.1:0-53801 GCA_035652975.1 Bryobacteraceae bacterium
ATTGGCTCCTCAGGCAGGACTCGAACCTGCAACCCTTCGGTTAACAGCCGAATGCTCTACCATTGAGCTACTGAGGAGTGCAAAGCTGTGCTTTTTATTACATCAAACCGCAGTTTTGAAGTCAACCGCGATGTCCCAACGGGATGATGTCAAGCAGCTTGTGTCAAAACTTGGAGGCTGCGGTCCCGCCATTTGAGATTGAATTCTCTGAAAGATGAAATAGATGATTCGGTCGACGCTGTCCACGTTCACGCAGCAGACGATCGGTCGCGTTCGTCTTCGTACCTCCACGAAAACCCGTTCGATGATGTTCGTGGTTTTCAGCTTGCGCCATAGCGTCGGGTGCAAGCTGGAAAAAGGCCGGCACATCGGACAGATCTTTTTTGAGCTGCTTGACCATGCTGGGGGCAGTGCGCGGCTCAACGACGCTTGAATCGGGCGAAGGCGTCGCGCGCTGCGCTTCGGTTGCGAGCTCCGTCGATGGCCGGAGCGCCGGCTTTAACGGCCTCCTTATCCTTGCGTCGGACCTTGTGCATGATGTTCTGCATCTTGTGAGCCCAGCGCTGATACAGCACTTGCGGATAAACCACCTGTAGCGCCGCGGCCAGACCGGGACAGACGTCGGTGACGATCGGGCCCAGGCGTTGCCGGTGAGCCAGCGGCGGTACAGGCCCGGCAGCAGCCCTTCCCGGCCCATTGACTCTCGCCCTTGTTGCGCTGGAACGCGAGCAATTGGCGTCCGTACATGGCGCCAGAAGCCGTCCTTCAGATCGCGACGAATTCCTCGAATTGCTCTGTGATCCGTCTCGGTGTTATCCTCACCACGAGTATAAGCCCCCGGAAGAGCCGTTCGGAGTGTCCAGCATTCGCATCGGTCAGGTCGCCCTTGCTCAAGTCCCTTTTGGGTCTGGTTCTGCTTGTCAGGCGAAACGTACACCCAATTCGCTTTCACACAATCAACGCCACGTCATCCTGCGTGCGCCGATGCATTTCCCTCAGGACGGCGGGCCTTCGGCGGTGCACACTGCCCGTTCTCAACTCGCATGCGCTCGCCTGGCGCGCCTGTACTGACACGGGAACGCTGGCTGACCGTTCATCCAACCCTTGGCCGGTCACATGGCCGTACATTGTGGTAAGGAAACATGGCAAATCACATAAGACGCGGCCTGCTCGTATCACGCGCCTGGATTCAAGCGGTCGTACTTGTTGTGTTGTTCGGCTTCCTCGTCCTCGGGCTGCTGGCGTGGCAAACCTACACCGGTGAGCCGCCTATTCCGGCGCGAACTGTGGATTATTCGGGTAAAATCCTGTTTACGCGCGACGATGTCCTAGCCGGACAAGGCGTCTTTCTGCGCAATGGTCTGATGCAGTATGGTTCGATTTTCGGCCACGGCGCATATCTTGGACCGGATTTCACGGCTGACTATCTGCATCGCGCGGCGCTGATCGCCCTCGACGCCTATGGAGGAGCAACATCCAGCCGCGCGCGCCTCGCCACGATAGAGGATTTCAAAACGAACCGGTATAACCCCGCAACCGGCACACTCACCTACAGCCCCGGCCAAACCCGCGCCTTCGACCAGCTGCGCGCCGAATATGCGAAGTTCTTCGGCGAGCCCACAACGAAATTCGGCCTCCGCCCAAACGCCATTACCGACCCCGAACAGATCCTGCAACTCACCGCATTCTTCAGTTGGTCGGCGTGGACAGCGACAGCCCTCCGCCCGGGCAAGAATTACTCCTACACAAATAACTGGCCGCCGGAGCCGCTGGTCGGCAACCAGGTCACCGCGGATGCGATCGTCTGGAGCGTCCTTTCACTGATCGCATTGCTCGGCGGCATCGGCCTGCTCCTGGCAGCCTTCGGACGCTGGAATTTCCTTGGCTGGCATGGTCGCGATCGTCAGACCGTCAGTTTCCGCACGCCCGATCAGGTGACGTTGACTCCCGCCCAGCGCGCCTGTGCGTGGTTCTTCTTCGTCATGGCCGCGCTGTTTCTGGTGCAGACCTTCGTCGGAGGCGCGTCACAGCACTATCGGGCCGACCTCGGCAGCTTTTTCGGCATCGATCTCGGCCGCCTGTTCCCGTATAACGTGGCGCGCACCTGGCACGTGCAACTGGCCATTTTTTGGGTCTCTACGTCATATCTCGCCGCCGGCATTTTCCTCGTGCCCATGATCGCGCGCGCCGAGCCGCGTGGCCAGCACTGGCTCGCCTACGGTCTCTTAGGGGCCCTCGCAGTGGTTGTGGTCGGCAGCCTCATCGGCGAGTATGCCGGCATCCAGGGCTGGCTGCGCAGTGTGTGGATGTGGTTCGGCAATCAAGGGTTCGAGTACCTCGATCTCGGCCGCTTCTGGCAAATTCTGCTCACCGTCGGCCTGGCGGCATGGGTTGCCATTCTGTTCCGCGGCATGCGCCGCCGCCTCGACACAGAGCACTTCGGCAACCTTCCATGGCTGTTCTTCTTCTCGGCGCTCTCTATTCCCGCGTTTTATGCTGTGGGTTTGCTCGCGCACCCGGGCTCGCACTTCACTACAACCGATTTCTGGCGATTCTGGGTGGTTCACCTGTGGGTGGAAGATTTTCTCGAACTGTTCACCACCATCATGGTGGCCTACATCTTCGTTTTGCTCGGCGTCGTCGATGAGCGCGTGGCGCTGACGGTCGTCTATCTCGACATGCTGCTGTACTCGGCAGGCGGCGTTATTGGATCCATGCACCATGTCTATTTCTCCGGCGAGCCCGCCCAACACATGGCTCTCGGCGCATTCTTTTCGGCTGCGGAAGTAATTCCTTTGACCTTCCTTACTGTCGAGGCGTGGAGCTTCCTCCAGCTAGGCGCCCGTCAGGAAGGCAAATCCGCCACTGCGTTTCCGCACTTCTGGGCGGTAATGTTTTTGGCCTCGGTCGGATTTTGGAACTTCCTGGGCGCAGGCATTTTCGGATTTCTCATCAACCTCCCAGTGATCTCGTACTACGAGATCGGAACCGCGCTGACCGCAAATCACGGCCATGCGGCCATGATGGGCGTCTATGGAATGCTGGCAGTTGGGCTGGCCCTGTTTTGCATCCGTTACCTGATTCCTGAAGCGCACTGGCCCGAGCGCGCCGCCAAGATCAGCTTCTGGTGCCTGAACCTCGGTCTGGCATGGATGGTGTTCGCCACGCTTTTCCCGCTTGGCATCCTGCAGCTCTATCACTCCGTTGGGGTCGGCTATTACGATGCGCGCTCGCTCAAATTTATCGGCAATCCGCAAAACTCCATGCTCGAGTGGCTGCGCTTTCCCGGCGATGTGGTCTTTATCGTGGGCGGCGTCATGCCGCTGTTGTATATGTGTTGGCTTGGCGTCCGTTACCAGATGCGGCCGCGGACGCAACCTGCCCAGCCGCCGGAACTTCTGTTCACCGATATCATTGCCGAGGCGGAGCGGCGATGATCGGTGTTGACGTGGAAATCCTGCTCGCGGCTGGTTATGCCGCCTTTCTGCTGATTGTTGCCGCTTCCCTCGAGCTCGCCGCCCGTCATTCACACCACCGTTCAGAGCGAATGCGCCTCGCGGGTTTCCGCTACGACGCCCAAGTCGACCTCTGGACCTGCCCCAACGACGTGAAACTGCTCCGCGCTGAGGTCGATTATGGCCGTGGCGCCGTCTTCTACAGAGCTCCGGCGCACGCCTGCAATACTTGCCCCATCAAGAGCCGCTGCACGGATTCGGACACAGGCCGCGTCATCGAACACAGACCCGATTCCTGGCTGGATTCCGAGCTACGCCGCTTTCACCGTGGGATCTCGCTCACCCTGGTCGTGCTTGCAGCCCTAATACTGACGGTGGAGTTGGTGCGATTTGCTGCTCAGCGCGATCGCATGGTCGCCGGCGCCATGCTTGTTTTCGTGGCAGTGTACGGGTTGCATCTTGCAGCGCCCATCACTACGCGCCGCGCCGAGACCGAGCCGCGCGCTTGAACCCCGGCCTCCCAAGCGAGAGGATGTGCACGTGGTGCATAGTTGTCGGCCCAATCAACAACAAGTGGGAGCGCCTCTAAGCAAGCGCAACCGGCCGGAGTCCTTGCGCCGCCGGCGCAAACGCAGAGTTGGTTTCTTTGTTGGCGTCGCTTGGTCTCAGCGGTCCGGGAGTTTACGAAAAATCTTTCGATGGAATCGCCGGCTGCTTCAATATCAGGGGCGCCACGCGACAGGCGCGCACGGAAACCACTCCTTGCTGATTTTGCAACACCCCTTCGATCAACAGATACGGCGCGCTGACCAGCGTGAGCTTGTTCGCGTCAAATAAGTCCGGCGTGACGATTACGTTTGAAATTCCGGTCTCATCCTCGAGGCTAAGAAACACAAACCCCTTCGCTGTGGAAGGACGCTGGCGGCAAATGACACACCCGGCAATGCGCGCCCACTGCCCGTCCCGGCCGCGCTTCAACTCCGCTGCTGACAAAACGCCGCTGCGGATTAGTTCGCGGCGCCGCAATGCCATCGGATGCCGGCCAACTGTCAAGCCCGTCCCCCGAAAATCGGCCGCCACCCGTTCCTCGACGGTCATTGGGACCAGTGGCGCGAGCGCCGCCCCCGGCTGCGCGGATTCGAGCAGAGGACCGACCGGCCGGATCGCCGCTTCCGATTGCCACAAAGCGTCGCGGCGGTGAGAGCTCCGCGCTTCATCAATGAAGTTCAACGCGCCGATTTCGGCAAGATTGCGCAATTCCTCCTTATTCATTTGGGGAACGCGGCGGACCATGTCCTGAATATTCGCAAACGGCCGCTGGGCGCGCGCCAGAAGCAGGGCGTCCGCTGTTGATTTCCGCAGACCGCGAACATAGTTCAGGCCCAGACGCAGGGCCAAATCCTTCGTCACAATGCACTTCCACTCGGATTTCGTCACATCCACCGGCAGCACGCGCAATCCATGGCGCTGCGCATCCTGAACAATGGTGGCGGGACGGTAGAAGCCCATCGGCTGGTTATTCAGCAGCGCCGCGGTAAATGCAGCAAGGTAGTGCGTCTTCAAATATGCGCTCGCATACGCGAGCAGCGCGAAGCTGGCGGCGTGCGATTCCGGAAAACCATACAACGCGAACGATGTGATCGCCTGAACGATCGCGTCCTGCGTCGCCCCGGTGATGCCCTTGGCGTCCATGCCGCGCCGGAGCTTCACTTCCACTTCGCGCATCCGCGCCTCGGATCGTTTGAAGCCGAATGCCCGCCGCAATTCCTCCGCCTCTCCGCCCGAAAATCCCGCTGCAATCATTGCCATTCGCAACAACTGTTCCTGAAACAGTGGCACGCCCAAGGTGCGGGACAACACCGGTTCGAGCCAGGGATGCAGGCATCGCGGCTCTTCCAGTCCGTTACGGCGCTTCAGATAGGGATGCACCATGTTGCCGACAATCGGCCCCGGCCGGATAATAGCCACCTGAACTACAAGGTCATAGAACCTCTTTGGCTTCAGGCGCGGCAGACATGACATCTGCGCCCGGCTCTCGACTTGAAACATGCCAATCGTGTCTGCCCGTTGAAGCGCATCGTACACATCGGGATCGTCCTGAGGAAGATGCGCAAGATCGATGTCCTCGCCGTAGACATCGCGGATGATCTGTATCGAATCTTCAAGCACAGCCAGCATGCCCAGCCCGAGCAGATCCACCTTGATCAGTCCGAGATCGGCGCAATCCTCCTTGTCCCACTGAATCACTACGCGGCCAGGCATGGTCGCCGGCTCCAGCGGCGCGATCTCATCCAGGCGGCCCTGAAAAATGACCATGCCGCCCGAGTGCTGACCGAGATGCCGCGGGAGATCCTGTATGGCCTGAAATAGTTCAAGGAACTTCGCGATGCGGGGATGCTCTATTGCGAAGCCGGCGTCGCGGAACGCCGCCTCCGCCGTACCCGATGGATCGCGCCAGCCCCAGTGGGGAACAACGCTGGACAGCCGGGCCAGATCGTCGGCCTCGAACCCGAGAGCCTTGCCGACATCGCGGGCGGCGGAGCGGCCGCGATAGGTAATCACATTGGCGGTCATGGCCGCGCCGCGCTCCCCGTATCGCCGGTAAAGATATTGAATTACACGCTCGCGTTGCGCGCCGCTGGGCAGATCGAGATCAATATCCGGCCATTCACCCCGCTGTTCTGAAAGAAAACGCTCAAACAGCAGGTCCATGTTTACCGGATCCACGGCGGTGATGCCCAGCGCATAACAAACTGCGCTGTTCGCCGCCGACCCCCGACCTTGAACCAGGATGCCCTCTCGACGGCAGAACTCAACCACATCCCAGACGATGAGGAAATAACCCGCAAGGTCCAGCTTTTCAATCAGCGCCAGTTCGCGCTCAATCTGCTGTCGGGCTTTTTCATGATACGGCTGATACCGTCTCTGAGCGCCCGCCTCGGTCTGTTTGCGTAAATACGAATTCATAGTTTCCCCCGGGGGCGCGGGATACGGCGGAAACCTGTACCCAAGATCCGCCAGCGTAAACTGCAGCCGCGACGACAACTCGACCGTATTCGCGATCGCCTGCGGAATGTCGGCGAACAGACGCGCCATCTCGCGGGCGTCTTTAAAATGCCGTTCGGCATTGGACGTCAGCAAACGCCCCGCTTCGGCAATGGTCTTTTTATTGCGAACGCACGTCAGCACGTCGAGCAATTCGCGCTCGCCGGCATAAGCGTGCCGCACGCCATTGGTTGCGAGCAAGGGCAAATGAAAAGACGCCGCGACGTCCATTACCGCCTGGTTGCGCGCCTCTTCATCGCGGCTGTAATGGCGCTGTAATTCGGCGTAGACGTTCCCCTTGCCGTATATATCAAGCAGACGCTCGATGCATTCCTTCGTCGCGCCCGTGCGAAATGCGCGAGCCAGGGGCCCCTCCTCGTCCCCGGTCAGGCAGATTAAGCCTTCCGAGTATTGGCGTAGTTCTTCCATGCTCGCCTTGGCTTTGCCCTTGGGGGCGCGCAGCTTCATCGAAGTGATCAGCCGGCACAGGTTCTGGTATCCCTTGCGGTTTGCGACGAGAAGAGGATACCGGCATCCGTCCTCTGCGGTGATCTCGGCGCCGAGATGGGCGGTGAGCTTGAGCTTCTTCGCAGCCAGATAAAACCGCGGCGCGCCGCACAAATTGTCGACGTCGACAAGCGCCATCGCCCCGTCGCCTCTTGCCGCGCACACAGCAGCCAGTTCCTCCGGGAGGGACGCGCCCTCGAGAAAGCTGAACGCCGACCGGGCGTGCAGCTCCACATATCGATCAGTCATAGGCGCCTTCCACAAACCAGGCATCCATCCGCCGTTCCACTACCAGCCTGTAAATGCCGCCGTCGCTCAAGGCGACATCCCAGTCATCGCGGTCCCATGATTCATTCGTCCACCAGTCCCCGGAGGTGCGCCATGGTCCCGCAGCTTGAATCACGTCCCCAGAAATGCGTTTCGCAAATACGCGCCTTGGAACTCCGTTATCCAGCTCCACGCGCGCCCGCGCCGGCGGCGAAAAATATCGAAACCCAATCCTCTGACCCCCGCCCCTTGAGCACGGAACGCTGGCCGCTGCGGGCGCAACCATCGCTCCGCTCCGCATTTTCCACGCCCCCGGCCGGTGCGTATTCAGCAGTTGTGGGCTTCCGACGTTCTCCTCGCCCGCCAGGGACCGGATCTTCGCGAGCGTGAGCTCCAGCTTTTCCGGCTCGGGAGCAAGCGGGGTATACAGCCCGTTCTGAAGAACACGCGACTTTACCGGAGTGAGTGAGACCATTACAGCAACCACCGCGCCTGCGGGCGGGTGCGCCTCCAGATCGAGTTGCAACAGCTTCAGCATCATTTTTGAATCCCGCGTTGCAAAGGGAAATTGCAGCGTGCGATCGTGCGCCGACCGGTTCGCAAGATCGAACCGCAAATGCAATTCCGTCGTCGCCAGCGAGCGCGACCGCAGACGGTCGCACAGGGCGTTCAGCAACCGGCCCAGAATGAACAGCAGCGGCTCAATCAGGCTCACCTCGTGCTCTAGTTCAAACCGCTCCTCATACTCGGCCCCGAGCGGAGCCGGCTTCAGCGGGCGGTCCGCAATGCCGCGCGAATACTGCTGCAGGCGTATCGCCGCAGGGCCGAGACGCTCGGCAACCTCGTCATCCGGCAGCGCGCTGAAATCCGCAAGCGTGCGGATCCCCCAGCGGTCCAGTACGGAGTACGTTTCCGCATCGATCGGCAATGTCTCAATCCGGAACTCGCCGATGTACTTCGATTCGGCCCCCTTCGGAATAATGGTCACGCCCGAAAGATTGCGCGCGGCCAGAATGGCCGTCTCAATTGTGTGCGCGATCCCGATATTGCCGGTGATCTTGCGCTCCGCCGCGCGCCGGGCAATTTCACTGGCGATCTGGTGCGGCGGCCCGATATAACGGCGGAGCGCATCAATGGGCAGAACAATAGTGTTCCGGTCCACGATTTCAATCAGCGGCGAAAATGATTTCGCGACGTCGATCAGATCGGCGCCCTTCTGCTCACTCCCATCCGGCGCATGAATACAGGCGTACATGGGCGCTATTCGAGCGCGCGCGCTTCAAATGCGGCCGTAGGCCGCGGCGGTTTTTGCGCCGTAACCTGGAATCTGGCCCGGTCCAGGCGCTGAAACCCGTTCGCGCCTTTAAACAGCGCCGCCTCGCGCTGCATCTCCACTAGCAGCGATGCGCACGCCTTGGCATTCGGCTCGCGTCCGAGCACGATCAGGACACAGGGCGTATTTTCAATTGCGCGGCGAAAACGAAACCACCACGACAGCGGGATTCGCCGCGTCACCTGCGGTTCAACGTCGCACAGATCGAGCGCAATGATTCCGAACCCGCCGGCATGGATCAACAGGTCCGCCGCTTTCATGGCGCGACTGGCGTCGCCGTCGCATCGAATCCAGACCATGCGCGACAGATCCACGCCAGCCGCTGCCGCCGATGTGGGATCCAATGCGTTCGTCGCATCCACAATGGCGCACCAGTCCCCGAGCCGGGCGGCTTCGGCCAGAATCGAGTGGAGCAGAGTTGTCCGCCCGGATGAGAGCGGGCCCGTGATTTCGGTGATCCCGCCGCGAGGACAGCCTTCAATTACACTGTTGACCTCGTCAATACCGGTGGAAATTCTTTCCCGTTGTGATTCCTGTCGCCATGTAAGATTGGTAACAATATGAGAAGGAATCGCTCCAGCATGAACTACCATATTCGCTTTTTATTCGCCCTACCGACAGTGTGGCGCAGTCTGAATATGGTGTCAATGCCTGATTCGCGCTTTGCTGTATCCTCTCAGGATTCTGCGGCGGCGCCCGTGAACGAGCCGCCAGGACAGGATAGCGTCTCTCCAGCCGTCAACGGGCGCCGGCGCGAACGCGAGCGGGGAAATCGCTGGCGTCGTCAACCGGCAGTTGAGCCGACCGCCTCAACGCGCTTTCATACCCGATGACCTCGTGATAGATCAGATGATCGAAAAACGCGCTGATTCGCCGTTCGAGCTCGTTTGCGCCATACATATCGATGCTGGACTGCGATAGTCCCTGGTCGCAAACGAAATCGATCGTCTTGGCCTTCACCAATTGCAGAGCGCGTACGCACTCATGCAGAGGAATGGACTCGGAAAATCGCAGGCGACCGATGGTCTCATACTGCTCCGCAATTATGTCCTGCTCGCGTTTCGGGGCAGTGAGCCAGTGCCCAAGATTGCGGAGAATCGTGCGGCCGATCTCGCGCAGTTCCGTCTCCGGGAGCGCACGGATGTGACGCAACGCCGGATCGCTCCGGATCTCCTGAATCACTGAGGAACTGATCGTCTGCCAGTGATCCTCGATGAGATGAATCAAGCGCGTCGATAGCATGGCTGCTCCGGCTCCGAATAATTTGAATAAAGCGTCGCCCGGGCGGACGACGGCGTCACTCTTGATTGGGACGCCCTCTGGAAACGGCCGGTTACGTACTGCCCGGACGGTATAAGCAGGCGTCTTACAATCGAGTACGAGCTCTGCCAGATGCCTAAACGCATTCTCCTGGTCGCGTCGACAACGGGGTATCAAACACACGCATTCGCGGCGGCAGCCAAACGGCTCGGTTACGAGCTCCGGCTCGCCACGGACCGCTGCCATATGCTCGAAGATCCGTGGGGCGACCAAGCGCTGCCGCTGCGCTTCGATGACCCGGAGCGGTCGGCGCAAATCGTCGCCGGCGCGGAGGAAAGCTTCGATGGCATCGTCGCCGTGGGCGACCGGCCGGCGTACATTGCAGCTTTGATTGCGCGCCGGCTCTCAATTCCGTACCACTCGCCGGAAGCGGTGCTGGCGTGCAAAAACAAATTCCTCGCGCGCGAGCGGTTTCGGGGCGCCGCCCTGCCAGTCCCGGAGTTCATGCGGTTCCCGCTCGATGCGCGTCCCGACGCGGCCGCCAGGGGCGTCCGGTTTCCATGCGTACTCAAGCCCCTCGGATTGTCGGCAAGCCGCGGCGTGATCCGGGCGAACGATCAGCAGGAGTTCGTGGCGGCATTTGAGCGAATCAAAAATATCCTCGCCTCGCCTGAAATTGTGCGATTCCACGAAGACGAAGCCCGGTTCATACAAGTCGAGGATTATATCGAGGGCTCCGAATTCGCGCTGGAAGGACTGGTGACGGAGGGAAGGTTGACCACTCTTGCGATATTCGACAAGCCCGATCCCCTCGAAGGACCGTACTTTGAAGAAACCATCTATACGACGCCGTCCCGTCAGCCGGCGAAAGTACAACAGCAAATCATTAACGCCGCCGCGCGCGCCACAGCCGCGTTGCGCCTGACCAACGGTCCGGTACACGCCGAAATGCGCGTCAACGACGCCGGCGTGTGGATGTTGGAGGCGGCGGCGCGTCCTATCGGAGGACTGTGCGCGCAGGCGCTCCGCTTCGCCCGCGGCGTGACCCTGGAAGAAGTCATCCTGCGGCACGCAGCCCGGGAGCCGGCGGGACCCCTCGAACTCAGCGATCCGGCGCGGGGCGTGATGATGATTCCAATCCCAACGGCGGGAATCTACGCCGGGGTTTCAGGCGTTGATGATGCCGGGACTATACCCGGCATTGAAGATGTCATCATTACCGCCAAACAAGGACAAAAGCTGTTGCCCCTGCCCGAAGGCGCCAGCTATCTGGGGTTTATCTTCGCCCATGGCGAATCGGCCGAAATGGTCGAATGCGCGCTGCGTAAAGCGCATGCGCGTCTGAGCTTCGATATCCTGCCGGAGCTTGCTGTGCTGCGGTGATCAGCCTTTGGTCTTCGGCGGGACATATCCCGGGGGCAGCGCAGCGCCCTCGCCAAAAAAGAAATCTTCCATTTGCTTGATCAGAAATTCCTGCGCTTCCGGAGTGCCTAGGTTGAGCCGGTATTCGTTCATGATCATCTTCATGCGCTCAACCCACATTTTCCACGCCTCCTTGGAGACATTCTCGTAGATGCGCTGCCCGAGCGGATGTCCCTCGAATGGCACCTCATCAAGGCCGGGCATTTCGCGCTGAAATTTCACGCAAAACACCCGCCGTCCGGTCAGATTCTGCTCCTCTTCGCGAGGGCCTAGCATTCCGCTTCCGCAACCCATGGTGTTCTCTGTAGTCGCCCTTTCGCTTTCAGGATAGCCCAGCTTGGGGCAGCCGCGAGGTCCCTTAGGAGGCGGCCAGACGCTCGCGCCGGGCCCGTTGTGAGCTGATGTACTCAGACAGCTTGAATGGGTGCGCGCCGCCGCGCTCCATGTGTTTCTGCACCGCCTTTTGATACCGCCTCAGCATTTCCCGCCGCCCCGGACCGCGCAGATCGCATTTCTCGATGTCGATGAGCAGCTCGATTTCCCACGCGCGAAACGTATTGCGACGGATAGCGCCGGTCAGCAACTCCTGCATGAGGCGGTTGAATTGGGCCAGAATGGCGTCGGCATCTGGCGCAAAGTCAATCATGTTGACTCTTATCGGCCCCGGATGCCAAGCCTTGAATGTTGTAGATCGCATGACGCGCTCAGACTGGACAAAACGCCGCCCTCTCGGTCGCGACCGCTGCGGCGGCGCGCCAGGCGCTGCTATTCGATGAGAATCGGCAGCAGCGAGGCTGTTTCCCTCGACTCGCCTGCGCCCTCCAGGTCCAGAAATCGCGGGTCGAGCAACCGGCTGGTCTCAATATTCCCCATGGCGGCGAGCAGGCTTTCTCTAAGGCGCGGGTGCGACTTTTCAAACTCTTGCAAAATAGACCGAATCGATTTGCGAACGGTCCCGGTCCGTTGCGAGCATCCGCATGGAATCACAGGCGCCCCCAGCGCCTCAGCCACTTGCGCCGTAATCTCCTCGGTCACGAAGATCAGCGGCCGGATGAGCCGGAACTCGCGGTCGCGCGACCATGTCACCGGCGGCAACGCGCTGATGCGGCCCGTAAACAAGGCGTTGCGCAGGAAGGATTCGCACAGGTCATCCGCCGTATGGCCGAATGCAATTACGTTTGCCCCTAGGCCCCGGACTACCTCATAGACGGCTCGCCGCCGGTAGCGGCTGCACAGATCGCAGCCATGCTCCGGCTGATCGCGCAGCAGCCGGAAAGAGGGCTGGTCGTGGTAGTATACCCACTCCACCCCGCGCGAGTTCAGGTACTGGCCCATGGCATCGAACGGACGCAGGAATTTTCCCTGCTCGATGGTGAACGCGCATACGGAGAACTGCACCGGCGCGCGCCTTTGAAGGGCAAGCATCGCTTCGAGCAGGGCGAGGGAGTCCTTGCCGCCAGACAGCGCAACAGCGACGCGGTCGCCGTCGCGAATCATCTTGAAGCGTGCGACCGCTTCGCCGACTCTGCGCAGAAGATGCCGCTCTAGGTCCAAATCTCCATTATAGAGACCCGCTCCCGGGTCCTTTATCGAGCGACGATCGGAATCTTGGCCTGTTCGTTGTAGCAGTTGGTTGTGTTGATTCCGATATACTGATCGCCGAGCGGCGCATTCGTCGGAATTTGAACATTGATTTGATACAGTCCGGGAAATCCGGGCGCCAGTCCCTGGAACTGCACCGTCCCTTGGACGCCCGAAAATGCGCCGCCGATCCAGACCTCATAAGAGTTCGTTGTGCCCGTCAACGGATTCGACGGCGCCGGAGCGCCATCGGCCACCGGCGGGCTGACATCGCCCAGACCCGTAAGGAAAATCTGTACAACTTCGCCCTGCTTCGCTGGATTCGATGAGTTCACAACGGAGTAGTCGCTGTGCAGAATTGCGCCGTAGCCCAGACCATTCGAACTCAACGTAAATACGCCCGGCGAGCAGTCGCCCTGGTACAGCGTCACGGGATTCGATTGCGTTCCGTTGTTGACCACCTGAATTTGGACCAGACCGCCGCTGGTCGAGTAGGGCACGATCGCGTCGATGCGCGTAGGGCTTACGTCCACAATCGGCGACGCGACGCCGTTGATCATCACCTGAACGCCAGCCAGAGAAGTCGACAACGGAAGGGCGGAAGCGCTCGCGCTCGAATTCGCCAGGTTCTGGCCATACATGGTGAGAATCTCGCCGGTGGCGACGCTGTTGGTGACCGGGGAGAAGCTCGCGGCGTTGAGAATCCCGACAGGGTTCAGAAATACTCCGCTCCCGCTAAAGTTCTGAGTTCGCAATCCGACCAGAAGCGAGTAGTCGGTTTGCAATCCCGTAATCAGCAACGCGTCGCCGTTAACGCCGAATGCGTACTTGTAATAGTCGTGCGTGACTGTTCCGTTGGACGCAATCTGCGTATCGCTGTCAAACGTGTAGTCGTAAGTCGGCTGATCGATTGGGGCATCCCGCTCATGCCACACCGATGCGCCGCTGCCGGTCGCGTTCGCGCTCGCATAGAAGCTGAACAGGTACGGCGCGGTCGGGTCGCTCACATCCGCGTCAATCCCGGCCGCGTAGTAGACGCCTTGGAAAACGCTGTTCGTCGCTGATCCGCTCAGCGCCTTGAAGCCAAAGAATATGTCGAACGTGTTCGCGCTGCCGCCCAAAATGTAATTTCCGTCGGCGGAAATGTAAAACGTCTTGTTGCCCGAAAACAGCGCCGATCCCGAGGAAACGCCGGAGGGCGCGGGGATATTGAGCACGCCCGACCCGTCCGAATTGAATGAATAGCTCGCGCCGGCGCTGGTCTGCGTCAGCACGGCATTGTTCTGCTGCGTCGCATCCCGCCCCATCACCGCGACCGTGCCGAGACTCCCTTGCCCGTTCGACGTCAACTGAAACATCGAATTGCGGACCCGCGCCGTCGTGGCTTGCGGAAATTCCAGCGCTCCGAGCCAGTAGGTTCCCTGAAAAAGCGAATTCGCCGGCGCGCCGGATGGCGCCGGAATCGCAATAAACATGTCGTTGTGCGTCCCCTCCGTGCTGCTTCCAACGCAGATCTTGCTCCCGCTCACGCCGCCGTAAATCTGTTCATTCGCGTCCCCCGGATACAGCGGATTTTCGATCTGAGCCATGCCGCTCGAAGCGACGCTGTATATGCCGCTGTATGTCAATGCCGAGGCCCGCCCGGAACTCGATGCATAATTCTGGCCTGTAAAGTTGTAATGTCCGTTTCCGTCAAAGGTCATGACGCCGGACACGGAATTGGCGCCCGCCATGGTTCCGCTGGCCTGTACGGATGTGCTGAGTAGCCGCACATAGTAGCGTCCGTTCAGCATGCCATTGCCGCTGGCGTCGAACGAAATCGTTGCGTTACTCGACGCGTCTCTCGCCAGCAGCAAATTTCGCAGGACGGATCTGCGCGGCGCGGCCCGGCCCGCTAGCTTGCCGTTGGCTTTGATGCCGCGCCCCTCTCCCAGCGCGCTGGCCCCAGCCGCTGCCGCAGCGAATGTCAAAATCAACGGCAGTATCGTGTTCTTAATCCGCATTCTGAATCCCCGCTTCCTCCGTCTGAATGTATTACAGACTCTGCCTGGCAACCCTTGAGATCGCATTCACCAGGCGGCGGTATGGAGGCTGATCCATACAATCAAAACTGATCCACTCGCCGTCGCGCCAGCTTGAGTAATACCATTTGGCGAGAATCGCAAGATGTTCCTGCCTTTCCGTGAATGAGACGCGAGAAGAGCGCCATTCAGTTGCAATCTCTCTCAGGCGCCGGTCCATGGAAACAATTTCGCTTCCCGAAGCCGAAAGCAGGAAACGGGTCGGCTCGCCCCAAGCCCCGGCGGCCACAGGCCAGAGCAGGATCTCGCCGGGCGACGCCGCCGCCGTTACCGCAACCCCGTTCAGGCGATCAATGTCCGACGCCAGTTCGTCTTTGAACGAGAGCGCCTGCCGGATGCGCTCGTAGCGCCTATGCTCCCGCGCAGCCGCTTCAAAGTCCAGCTCTTCGCTGAACCGGTCGCGCGCTGCGGCGGTTGTTTCAAGCAAAGAGGCTCCACCCGTGCTGAGAAAACGCGCAAGCCGCGACGCCTCCGCGGCGTACTCCTCAATGCCTACAGCGCCCTGGCACGGTCGCAGGCACATCGCCATTTCTCCGTACATGCAGCCCGGATGGTCGGGCCGCGGCGTCAGGTTCTCCTGGCACCGCCGCACCTGAAAGAGATCGAGCGCCTGCGCATTGAATTGTTCCGCGTTTTGGCGGGTGCGGAAGGGTCCGAAGTAGACGCCCGCGCCGCCGGTGAGGCGCGTGGTCACCAGGGTTCTGGGAAAGGCGTTGGAAAGCGTCAGTTTGACATACGCCGGCGCCCGCAGCTTGACGATTTTCAAGTACTGTTGGGGGAAGTAGCGCCGCGCAAGAAAGTACAGCACCCACGTCGATTCCAGGCGCGATCCGCACAGCCAGTATTCGATGCGGCGCACCATCCCCCGCAGGTTCAGCAGCCGCGAGGTCCGCCCGCCCTCACGCGTCAGCCGCTTGAGCCGGCGCCGGAGCAGCGCCGTGCGCGCAAGATACGGCGCGCCCTCCTTCGCATGCAGCAGAAAAACGGCTGGCGCATCGGGAGCGGCGTCGATTGCGTCGAGAGAACATTCGCGTCGGGCGCCGTCGATGTATGCAGTTCCCGTCATGCTATCGCCGCTTTGGCGACGCCCGCCGAGCGCCTTCACGCCGCCGCGCGAGCGCGGGTCAGCGCGTGTATGATCGCGCGGCAAAACGCGGGCAAGTCTTCGGGCTTGCGCGATGTGATGACATTCGAGTCCGTAATCACCTCTGCGTCGCTGTAAACCGCGCCCGCGTTGATCAGGTCGTCCTTAATGGCAAAAAATCCGGTAACTCGCGCCCCCTTGCCCTTGAACGCCGGACAGGAGCACAGCACCCAGGGGCCGTGGCAGATAGCCGCCACAACTCGGCCATTGCGCAGCATGTCGTCTACGAATTGAATTGCCTCGGGATGCCGGCGGATATGATCGGGCGCATATCCCCCCGGTATAATCACGCCATCGAAATCACGCCAGGACGCTTCGGCGTACGTTCTGTCGCTCCTGACGGGATATCCGAGCTTGCTGGTATAGATTTTGCCGGCCTCCGCCCCTACCGTCACCACCTCCGCGCCAGCCTCCTGCATGCGGTAGTAGGGATACCAGACCTCCATTTCCTGGTAAACATTGTCCACCAGAATCGCGATTCTTCTTTGTTCAAGCTCCATTGCTTTGATTATGGCGCGATACGATCGACGTAAACGACTACCATGGGGGAGGAGGAGATGCATGCTGGATCCGTTGCGGGCTGCGGTGATTTTGGGCGTGCTGATTTCGATTCCTGCTCTCGCCGATTTCGCCGCCGGCCTGAGAGCCTATGACAGCCATGACTACGCCACCGCCTTGAAAGAGTGGCGCCCCATCGCAGAACAAGGCGACATGGCGGCGCAGTTCAATCTCGGACTGCTGTATTACGACGGACTGGGCGTTCCCCAGGACTTCCAGGAGGCGCGCCGCTGGTTCCAGCGCTCCGCCGATCAGGGCTATGACAAGGCTCAACTCAATCTCGGCGCCATGTACGGCTCGGGCAAGGGGCTGCGGCGACCGGATTACGTTCAGGCGTACGTCTGGTTAAGCTTGTGCGCAGCCGCGGGAAATGAGAAATGCGCTGCACAGCGCGATCTTGTCGCGCGGAAGCTCAAGGGGTCAAAGCTTTCCGAAGCCCAGCGGATCGCGCGGGAGTGGAAGCCCAAAAAGGAATCGGATCAACACTGATTGCAGCGCGGGCGCTCGCCGCGCCGGCTCCTTTCACCCTGTCGCCGGACCGCCGTAGATTGTCACCGAACCCGTACCCGGCGTGACTTCAATCCTTGCGCCCGGCGGCAGCCTCAGCGGACGCTTGAAATGGTAAATCCCGTTATAGTCCGCGTTGAATTTCTCCACCCACAGCAGCGGCTCGATCACTCCGTCCGGCCGCACGGCAATTACTTGCAGCCGCGCGCCGGGCGCCAGCGGACCCGGCTCAATGGCGACCAGCTCACTTGCGCTTTTCAGCGTAAGCGAGCCCTTCACAACCAGCGCCGGCGCTTGCGGCCGCAATGATTTTGGAGCCGTCAAATTGGGGACAGGGGGCAGCAAGGCCGGGTCCCCTTCCGGCGCGCCGCCCTCCACCCAGTCTGCTATGACCTCGATCTGCTCCTGCGTCAGCCCCTGGTCATCGCGAAATTCGCCAAAGCCCTTGACTGCGTTCCACGGCGGCATTCGGCGCGCGAGCACTTCTTCCTTGATCGCCTTCGCCCACGGCCTCGAATCCTGATACGTCATCAGAGAAAAGGCTGTGCCGCCCTCGTGATGGCATGACACGCAACGGCTGTAGATAATGCGCGAGACTTCACGCGACCACGTGATCTTCGTGGAGATAACGTCATGGGCCTGCGCGGCGCCCGATAGGGCGACAGCGGCAGCGAACAACCCCCAGCGCATGGCTAATCCGCCGGCTGTCTCCGATAAAATGTCCGCCGGTCATAGCCGGCGTCCACGGCGATATCGTAAAAGCCGATCATCATCTCTTCCCAGCTCTGCTCACCCCACTTCACGCTCGCCTTCGGATCGGGATTTGCCGGGTTGTTGGGCGAATTGTCATACCATGCCGTGCACTCAATCTTTGAGCCGGGAATCAGGTGCAGCGGCGTCTCCAGTTTGTAAGACAGCTGCCAGTTGAAATCATACCGCGGGACCCTCAGAATGGTTTCGGATTCGCCAGTCGGCTGGACCAGCCTGTATTCGAATGCTTTCCCGCGCAGATGCATGTGCGGGAACAGGCTCAGCAGCTCGGCGGCGTTCGGATGCGGCGCCGCCGCGGTCACCTTGTAATCCGGATCGCCCGGGGGAATCACGAATCCGGTATTCACCGCGGCCACCGTCAGCACCCGTTTCGACGGCGGCTGTTTTGAGAACACCAGACCAATCTTGGTCCGGTCCACCGCCTCTTTACCGTTCGCCGTGTAATGCATCTGGAAAATCAGGTCCGAGCCGGCGCGAATTTTTTTCGCCAGCCCAGGTTTCCACACATCCGGGATCATGCCAGGCGTATAGACCGTGAGAATATCGCTTCCGCCGCCGAACGTCTCCGCCGTGCGGCGGTTCGGCGGCGCGGTCCAGGGTTTCCCCTCTGTGATTTCACCGCGCAGCCACTTCGATTCCGGCTCGCGCACAAAAACCACGGCGTGGTGCACCACCGCCGGAACGCTCGGCCGTACCTCTGCCATCTGCACCCAGACATCCTCGGTCAAATGGAGCGGCGCGAGGATGTATTGATAATCGACTTCTCCCTTTGCCGGTATGTGTATTTCAACCGGGAGCTCAATGATGCGATCGGGCTGCGGAATATTCCAGCCCTGCACCCACTGTTTCGCCGCGGGCGCATCTTTCGGATCGCCCTCCTTGGCGCCCGACTCGGCCCAGGCAGAAAGCGTTTTGATTTCCGCTTGCGACAGACTGCGCTCATTCGCGAACTTGCCGTAATGCGGGTCGGCAAACCAGGGCGGCATTTTGCGGGTGACCACCGCGGTCTTGATCGCTTTGGCCCATGGCCGCGTTTCCTTGTAGGTCATGAACGACATCGGCGCGATCTCCCCCGGGCGGTGGCAGCCCTGGCATTTTTCCTGCACGATCGGGAGGACGTCTTTGTAGAACGACGGCGCCGCTGACGCGCCGCCCGCAAGCCAGAGTGCGAAGATGAGTGTGCGCATAGTCGATAGAATAGGCCGCACAGGATCACAGCTCGCACAAATGCATCCCGCGCCTGCGCCCGTCGGCGGCCATCAATCAGTCGCTTGAGGCCTTTTTCTTCGGCTTCAGAATGTCCATTGGATTGGTGTTGAAATCAACCGCTACGTCGAAAAATCCAATCATCATTTCGTCCCACGTCTGTTCGCCGAATTTCACCGTCTTGGTGGGGTCCGGGTTGGCCGGATTGTTCGGAGAATTGTCGAAATGCGCGGTGCACTCGATGACCGTCCCGGCGGGCAGAACCTTGGGCTTCTCCAGAACGTACCAGAGCTGCCAGTTGAAGTCGTACTTGGGGACGCGCAGCAGCACTTCCTTTTCCCCACTGGGATACACCGCGCGATATTCAAAGTCTTTGCCGCGGAAATGCATGTGCGGCAAAAGGTTGGTCAGAACTGTTTCTGTCTGTAACTGGATCTTGGAGTCGACCTGGTAATTCGGGTCGCCCGGAGGAATTGCAAATGTGTTGTTCGCCGCGGCCAGGGTCAGAATGCGCTGGGTCGGCCTTTCTTTCGCAAAAACCAACCCGATCTTTGATTTATCCACGCCAGGCTTGCCGTTGGCTGTGTAATGCATTTGCAACACGATGTCGGAGCCAGCTTTCACCAGTTTGGCTTGACCGGGACGGAGCGCCTGCGGAGGCGCGCCCGGAGCGTAGCCGGCCAGGAAGTCGCCGCCGAAACCGCCGCCATCTTCGCGCCGCCGCTGGCTCTGCTCACCCTCCTTCGTTTCCTTACGGGGCACGAACGGAATTCCAGGCTTCGCGTCTTTCAGCCAGGGAGACCCAGGTTCGCGGATGAACGCAATAATATGGTGAACGCGCTCACGGTCGCCCGGCCGCGCTTCAGCGAACTGCACGTATTTGTCCTCGGTAAAGTTGGTGGGAATCACGATGTATTGGTAATCGATCGTGCCCGAAGCGGGGATCTCGAACTGCTGCGGCATTTCTATCACCATGTCCGGCTTGGGGATTGCCCAGCCGTCGGTGAACTGCGCCGGAGGTGGCGCATCCGCCGGATTGCCCGCTTTTGCCCCACTATCCGCCCACGCGACAAGTGTGTCGATCTCCGACTGCGCCAGCCGGCGGTCATTCGCAAATTTGCCATAGTGCGGGTCCGCAAACCAAGGCGGCATCTTCTTGGTTAGAACCGCTGCCTTAATCGCCTTCGCCCATGGACGGGTCGAATCATACGTCATAAATGACATCGGACCAGCTTCGCCGGGACGATGGCAGGACTGACAGTTCTTCGCAAGGACCGGCAGAACGTCCTTGTAGAACGTGACTTGGGTAGAGCCTGTATTTGCAGCGGAAACAGCCGCGGCGCATATCAAGCCCAGTGCAAATAGGCGCATTCGGAACCTCCGTATAACCTCACCTACGAATAGGGAAACGCGTAAGTTCACCGCTTTTCGGCTCATCGCTTTCGGTCGAAAGCGATACGCTTTGTGAAGATAGACGCTCCACCCGTTTCATGATCCGCCCGATCGCGGCCCCACTAACTGAACAGCGATCGTGCTCTTAACAGTGTTAACCAGGAGCTTGTGGGCCGTATGTAAATATTTGTAAAGATAACGACGCCGGCCCAGGACTTCGTAACCGCCGCAGACGCTTACGCTCGATTATCAAGCACTTGGAGAAACAACTCCTACTGCCGGAATGCTATCGCGGCGAAGCTGACAACGCTCTGCTCATCGATATTCCACTGCTGGTATTTGAGCAATTCCCCTTTGGCCTGCGGCAAGGCTTTGAGAAATGTGTACACAGGGGATGATCCACACCACTTTAGATCGTCGTGGTTCTGCTGAACCTGCTCCCAGAAGCCGTCGGCGTCCCCCGCTGCCACGCTCTCGATGCGCTTGCGGTCGCGCTCGGCGACTTCAAGCATTTCGTCGTGATCGGCAAGCGCGGCGAACCGGTCTCCATAGCGCCGGCCCATATGCGCCATGTCGATTCCGAGCACCCACAACAACCGGTTTCCTTCGCGCGCGCCGATATCGCCGAGAACGTCGAGAAATCGCCGGACGCGCTCGTTCTGCTCGGGCTTGCCCCCGCCGTACAGACTGGATGCATAGGATCCGCACAAGACCGGCACGATCCGAATTTCGGGTCCGAATAGATGCTGAAGGAAAATGACCTGAAACTCGATGGAGTGCTCCACGGCGTGACAGTAGTCCTCCATCCTGACGGCGTCCCCCGTGCGTGCGGCGAGTTCGTCTACCAAACGAACGTCTGTGGTGGCCTCGCCGAAGGGCGTCGCGAAGGACTTGCGAGTCAGTCCGAAGCGGTCCGGTTCGCCATAATGTGATGTTCCGAGCACGACGAAAGTGCGATCCCGATGCGCGGGATCGAGGATGCCATACGCCGCCTTGTAGCATTCCCAGCCGCCGAAGGGGCTCACATGCGGCGCAGCGATCGCGACCAGGCCATCGAGAGCCGGAGCTTTTGCGCCGCTCATGTAATTATCCAGCATCGCCCGAAGCTCCCCGGCGTCGGCTGGATATGCGCCGCCGGCGTGCGCGGCGGCGCGATGCGGCGCTTCGGCGAACGTCCGGCGCTTCTCCTCGCGCAGCTTTTCGAACCTCTCATCGTGCAAGAACCCCGCGCCGCTGAGCGTCTCGATAAGATGGCGCTCGAGCTCCCCGACCTGCAAATCGCCGGTGAGCTGCACCAGGTACTGCCGGAGATCAAGCTCGGTTTTCTCGCCGTCGAACAGCTCCAGACACCCCACCAGCGGCGGCGGAACAATCAGCGTCGCGTCCGAAAAATGGAACGGGTCGCGGATCAGCAGGCCGGGGCGGTCCTCGACGGGCGACGGCATAAAGTCGAGATCCATGCGCAGGCGCGGAAGAGGGGAGGACACGACTTCAGGATAGCGGACGGTCGTTGGGACACGGACGCCGCGCTAATGATACATTCTCCGAGTGATGAAACAGTTTTGCTTGCTTGCGCTCTTCGTTGCGACTTCCGCCGGCGCCGGCGCCCAGGTCTTCACTCTCACCCGGGAGCAAATGATCAAATACACGGCCGCCAATCCCTTCGAGCGGTTTCCCGACGGCCGCCCCAAGGCGCCCGATGATCTGCTCAAAAAGGCGTACGATCTCTCCGCCGAGGAGATTTTTGCTGTTCTTCCCGGCCGCGGGTTCCGCCAGCAATACGCCGACGGGTGGCAAATCATGCATCCGGAAAAGAAGCTGGTGGGCCGCGCCGTCACCGTGCAGTTCATGCCCATGCGGCCCGATATCGCGGACGTGATGACTGCCGAAGCGAAGGCCAAAGGCGTGCAAATGATCGCGCCGCACCAGCGCGTCATTGACGTCTTGCAGCCGGGCGATGTGCTGGTTGTCGATTTGTTTGGTGAAATCGAAGGCGGCACCATCGTCGGCGACAATCTCGCAACCGCCATCCAGGTCGCCACCAAAACGGGCGGCTTGGTGGTGGATGGCGGCATCCGCGATGTCGACGGGATTTTCCCGCTGAATATGCCCGTGTATTACAGGGGCGCGCACCCCACCTTTCTGAACTATCAGAAGGTCATGCTGACCGGAGTCAATATTCCGGTCAAAATCGGCGCCGCCACGGTCATGCCCGGCGACATCGTGTTTGGCGATCGCGAAGGCCTGTATTTCATCCCGCCGCACCTGCTGAAGGAAGTCCTGGACCGTGCTGAGGAGACGCACGTGCACGACGAGTGGACCAAGATGAAGCTCGAAACGGGCAAGTATAAATCCAGCGATATCTACAGCTCGCCGCGCGATCCCGCTCTGAAGAAAGAATACGAGGAGTATAAAAGGCAGAAATTGGGCCGGTAATTCAGCTGAAACATTGGGAGAGAGCAATGTCGGGCGCTGGCCACTATCCTGCTGAGTTCGGTGAACCGCTGCCGGACGTGCGCCGCTGAAGCCGGCTACCTAGTCCAGTATCGGGAATTCTCCTTACGGACCGTACAGAGTAGTCCGTATTCAGAAAACTCCGGGGCAAGGCTCATAATCGAGTCATGTCGTCACGGAAGATTATCGAATTTCCCAAGCCCGAAGCGAGACCGGAGATCCGGATGAAGAGCAATGGTCTTGGCGTGATCGATGGCTGGAACAGCCCGGCCGCCAGGCAAAGCCGCGCGGCTGCCACCCGTGCGCGCCTCTACACGCTCCGGCCGCCGGATCCGCCGGCCGCAGCGCTTCCGATCGCGGCCTGACCCGGGCGCGCCCTGGCGCCTAAACCTTCACGATCCAGCCGCGCCGGTGCATGATGCAGGCGATCCCAAACATCAGCGCGACATATGCCGTGGCATACAGCAGCGATGCGTTCACCGGCGAAGCCAGCGGCGCGAAAATCGTTTCGTAAATCCACCGGCGTAGGGATATCGCGCCGGCGCCCGCTCCCCAGCGGATCGCGCTCAGGATCTCATCCAGCATTTCCGAGCACAGATAGATGGTGATCGCGTTCGTCCCGAAGATGACAAACGGCTGAACAACGCGTCTGTAACCCTGCCCGTCCACCACCCACAGAAACGCCGCGAACAGCGCGAAGTCCAAGCCGGCCATGAAGATGCAAAACGAAGTGGTCCACAGTTTTTTATTGATGGGCAGCCAGTGATCGCAAATCAGGCCCAGCACGATCAGCGCGTTCCCGATCAGAAACAGCCAGGCGGCGCGCTCTGAAAGCGGCCGCCTGGAGCGCGTGATGTAGCCCGCCATGACGCCCAGCATGGTCGTGGCGATTGCCGGCAGCGTGCTGACGATGCCCTCCGGATCCCAGGTCCTTGTGGCGGCGTAGTTATGCCTTCCAAGTACAACGCGGTCGACATAATTGGCCAGGTTGCGGTTCATCTCCAGGCGACCCGCGCCGATTCCCGGCGCCGGGATCAGCATCATCGCCGCCCAATAGACCGTCAGCAGTCCAATGATCCAGGCGATCTGGCCCCGCAGCCCGCCGGTGAGAGATATGGCTGCGGCAGCGAAATAGCAGATTGCGATTCTCTGGAGCACCCCCAGAATGCGGAAGGTGTGTATGTCGAATGCGGGGAAGGCGTAGATGAACAGACCGAGCGCATAGAGAATGGCCGCCCGTCGCGCGATTTGCGCAAACAGCTTGCGGCGAGGCGTTCCGGCGGCAGTTCGTTTCGCAAGCGAGAGCGTGAGGCTCACGCCCACGATCCATAGAAACGACGGGAACACCACGTCGGTGATGGTCCAGCCATGCCATTCGGCATGCTCAAGCGGCGGGTACACATGGCGATAATCGCCCGGGGTGTTCACCAGGACCATCAAAGCGATGGTGGCCCCGCGGAAAGCGTCTAGCGACTGTAGCCGCGCGCCGGCTCCCGGCTCTGCTCGTTCGACTGGGGCCGTGGCCGCCGAAACCTGTCCAGCCATTCCTCAAATCCTTGCCCCATGATACCGCGCAACCGCCACAACCTTCGACGCATCAAAAACTTAGAGGCAAAATTCAGGCTTCGCTCCGGCCATTCGAAGGTAAAATAAAAGTCAGCACCCATGATTGACGCGATTCTCGCGAAAGTTTTCGGCACGAAGAACGAGCGCGAAATTAAGAAGCTGCGCCCGATCGTCGCTGCCATCGGCGATCTTGAGCCCGAGATGCAGAAGCTGTCGGATGCCGAGCTCGCCGCCAAAACCCAGGAGTTCAAACAGCAGCTGGCCAATGGGGCGACGCTCGATGATCTCCTGATTCCGGCTTTCGCGGTGGTTCGCGAGGCGGGCCGCCGCACGCTGAACATGCGGCATTTCGATGTCCAGCTCATCGGCGGCATCGTGCTGCATCGCGGCAAGATTGCGGAGATGAAGACCGGCGAGGGCAAGACCCTGGTCGCCACCGCGCCGGTGTATCTGAACGCGCTCGCGGGCAAAGGCGTGCATGTGGTCACCGTGAACGACTATCTGGCGCGGCGCGACTCGGAATGGATGGGCCGCATTTACAAGTTTCTCGGCATGAGCGTGGGAGTCATCGTGCACGATCTCGATGACGATGAACGGCGCGCGGCCTATGCGTGCGACATCACCTACGGAACCAACAACGAGTTCGGGTTCGACTACCTCCGCGACAACATGAAATTCCGCCTGGAGGACTGCGTCCAGCGCGAGCACAATTTCGCCATCGTGGACGAAGTCGACTCGATCCTGATTGACGAGGCGCGCACGCCGTTGATCATTTCCGGCCCGAGCGAAGAGTCCACGGATAAGTATTACAAGGTCAACCGCATCATTCCGAAGCTGGTTCGCGGCGAGGTGATCGAGGGCAAGGAGCCGGGCGAAAAGTATTACACGGGCGACTACACGGTTGACGAGAAGCACCGCTCAGTGGCCCTGACCGAAGAAGGTTTCGACAAGTGCGCCCGCATGCTGGGCCTTCCCAGCCTGTGGGACATCGAGCACATGGAGTGGAAGCATCACGTCGAGCAGGCGCTGAAGGCTCACGTGCTGTTTCATCGCGACAAGGACTATGTCGTCAAGGACGGCGAGGTCATTATCGTCGACGAATTCACCGGCCGGCTGATGCCGGGGCGGCGCTGGAGCGACGGGCTGCATCAGGCGGTCGAGGCCAAAGAGGGCGTCAAGATCCAGCGCGAGAACCAGACGCTCGCCACCATTACGTTCCAGAATTACTTCCGCATGTATAAAAAGCTGGCCGGGATGACCGGTACGGCGGAGACCGAAGCGGCGGAATTTCAGAAAATTTACAACCTGGATGTCGTCGTGATTCCGACCAACCGGCCGATGATCCGAATCGAGTATCAGGACGTCGTGTACCGGACGGAGGAAGAAAAGTTTCGCAACGCGGCCAAGGAGATCAAGGAGCGGCACGAAAAAGGGCAGCCGGTGCTGGTGGGCACGATCTCCGTCGAAAAATCGGAAAAGCTGTCCGGCATTCTGAAGAAGATGGGCGTCAAGCACGAGGTGCTGAACGCGAAGAACCATGAACGCGAGGCCTACATTGTGGCGCAGGCGGGCCGCAAGGGGGCCGTGACGGTGTCCACCAACATGGCCGGCCGCGGAACCGACATCCTGCTCGGCGGCAACCCCGAATACATGACCAAGGAGTATCTTCGCAAACAGGGGAAGGATCCGGACGCCCTTCAGATCGCCGCCGTAGGCACGCCGGAGCGCGCCGAGTGGGATCAGATTTACTCCCGGTTCAAGCAGGAGACGGCTGCGGAGCACGATGAGGTCGTCAGCCTCGGCGGTCTGCACATTGTCGGCACGGAGCGGCACGAGTCGCGGCGCATCGACAATCAGTTGCGCGGGCGCGCCGGACGTCAGGGCGACCCGGGCAGCTCGCGTTTCTTCCTCTCGCTGCAGGATGATCTGCTGCGCATCTTTGGCGGAGAGCGCATGCAGAAGCTCATGCTCCGGCTCGGCATGGAAGAGGATGTGCCGATCGAGTCGAAGATGATCACCAAGCGCATCGCCGCCGCGCAGAAGGCCGTGGAGGCGCAGAACTTCGCAGCCCGCAAGCACCTGCTCGAGTACGACGACGTGATGAACAAGCAGCGGCAGGCCGTTTATGGACTGCGCCGGGCGCTGCTCGAAGGCCAGGATCAGAAAGAGCGCATTCTCGATCGCATCGACGCGATTCTTTCCGACTATATCGACGCGCGCATTCCGGAAGGCTCGCGTCCGGACCAGTGGGACCTCGCCGGCTTGCAGTCTGATGTGCTGACGCAATTCGGCGTCAAGATCAACATTGCGGAGCTTGCCAACCTGGACCGGGTCGAGATTGAAGAGACGATCTTCAACCAGCTCGTGAAGCGGTACGAGGAAAAAGAGCAGTTGATCGGTCCGGAGCTGATGCGCCAGACCGAGCGCATGATCATGCTCAACGTCATCGACAACCAGTGGAAGGACAACCTGTTGTCGATGGATCACCTCAAGGAGGGCATCGGTCTGCGCGGCTATGGCCAGAAGGATCCGCTGGTTGAATACAAGAAGGAGTCCTTCGAGCTGTTCGATGCGATGATGCGGCGCATTGACGAGGAAACCGTACGGTTCCTGTTCTTCATGCAGCGCATTGAAGAGGGCGCTGAACCTCCGCTGCCCTATCCCGATATCGACGACTTCGATGAGGACGAGCCGGAAGGCGAGCCAGTGGCTGTGGCATCCCAGCCAAGCCGCGAGGCGCAAAACGCAGTTCTCGATTTCACGCGCAATATCCAGAAGAAAAAAGATAAGGAAATGGCGGAGTTGCAGTTTGTCGGCGGCGAGACGAGCGCTGGCAAAAAGCCGGTCATTTCGCAGAAAAAGGCGGGACGAAACGATCCCTGCCCGTGCGGCAGCGGGAAGAAATACAAGAAATGTTGCGGAGCCTGAAGTCGGACGCCCGGCGGCCAGGGCGCAGTTGGGTGTTGCTGATGCTGGTGGGTCTGGCGCTGCCGGCTGGCGCCGCGATTCTGCCTGATTATCTGGGCAGGGCGGGGAAGGGGGACTCAACCGGCGTGCAACCGGCCGACCCGGAGTTGTTTGAAGAGTACGGGTTTGAGGCCGGGGAGCGAGCCCGTTACGGTCCCGTCGAGGTCGCGGCCTGGCGGTTCAAGGATTCCACGGGCGCGATGTCGGCCTTTCAGTTCATGCGGCCGGCCGATGCAAAACCCTCCAGGCTCGACCGGCTGGCGGCCTCCGATGCCAACGGCTTGATTCTCCAGCATGGGAACTATGTCATTGAATTTAAAGGGCGGCAACCCACAGAAGTCGAGTTAGTGCAGATCATCCAAGGTCTGCCGCAATATTCGGATGCGGCCCTGCCGGTGATCAGCACCTACCTGCCCGCTGACGGTTTGATTCCGAACTCGGAGCGCTACATCACGGGACCGGTGTCGCTGGAACGCTTCGACCCGGGCGTGCCGCCTTCCACAGCGGCCTTTCATTTGAGCGCCGAGGCGCAGTTTGGGCGGTACCACTCCCGGCAAGGCGATTTCGGGCTGGCAATCTTCAACTATCCGACGCCGGCGCTGGCCCGCCAGCAGGCAATGGCGTTTCAGAAGCTTTCCGGGGCCATGGTGAAGCGGGTGGGGCCGTTGGTAGCCGTTATCCTCAATCCGCCGGATGCGGACGCTGCCGAACGCGTAATCGCGAAAGTGACCTACGAGGCGTCGGTGACGCAGAATGAGACCGCGCCGGGGACGGAGGTTCGGAGCTTCGCGCGGGCGTTTCTCAGCATGGTCATGCTCGCTGGCATCATTATCGCCTTTTGTGTCCTGTCCGGCCTGCTGTTCGCCGGTGCACGCATTCTTTCGCGACGATTTGGCACGAAAGATGCTAGCGAAGACATGATCACACTCCATCTCGAAGGCAAATAACAGTCCCCTTTTCTCAACCTTAGAGCCAAAACCGATGCCGCCAGGCGCGCGACGAACTAAATTTTCCACAGCTTGCTAAAAACGAAGCTACACCGTAACCGACTTAGGATCATCGGCTTAGATCGTTTCACACCTCCGGGAATTTTTCTGTTGACAGGCTATTCCGCGTAGCCCTAATATCCAATCATCAAACAGGTTTTGACGGTTGCGTTTCCGTCGGGATCTGATTCTCCCAAAAACATCACCCTGGTAGAACAGGGGTGTCGCGAAGCCCGCCATTTGGCGGGCTTCGTCGTTTGAGGCTCTGCCCGAACAGGGAGGGTTCGTTTCGCAGGCGCCGGGAGATTGGACGCGCCGTGGTTCAGAGCGCCGGATCGTGAACCCGCCCGATTCAGGATTCGGGGCAAGGCGCGCCCGTGGCCTCGATTTTTCTACGGCCGGAGGCATGGCCGTTAACCGCAATTTTACTCACTGTATCGAAAGATCCGCACAAAATCTGGGCGGTGAAGCTGGCATTGAGCGCAGGGGCGTGCTAGCATCCTGGGAACGCGCCTAAGAAACCTGTGCTGATTCCCCGGCAGGCATTCAGAAACGCTGTCAGGAGCGCGCAGGAATCCATCAGCAATTCGCAACGATATCGAGGCGAAATTCACCATGGCGACAAAGAAACATCCATCCGGGAGGCGAACTACGAAAGACGAACAATCGAACCAAACGCCGCCCGCCTCACCCGAAGCGGAGAAGGCGGGAAAACAGGGCGCAGAAATCGCGGAGGAGACAACGCAATACGTCTACACCGTAAACAAAACAACACAACAGATATCGAAGATCGAGGAAATCGATCCGAATACGGGTGAAAGAAAGGAAATACCTATGGCACAAGGGTACAATTGGTCTGGGTCTTACGATCCATACGCCGGAGGATGGGGATACGGAGGCGGCGCCGAGTACGGGGGTTATGGCGCCGGTTATGGAACGGGTTATGAAGCGTATGGGGGCGGCTACGAACAGGCCGCTTATCCGCAGTACGGCGTCACCGGCTATGAAGCCTATGGGGGATATGGCGGGTACGGAGCAGAGGCCTACGGCGCTCCGGGGGCGGAAGCGGCGCAGATACCGTTTCCTCCTCCTTGCGGGCCGTGCCTGCCGCCGTGCTTCCCGCCTTGTCTGCCGCCGTGCCGGCCGCCGTGCCGTCCGGCGCCGTGCCGGCCGCCGTGCCGTCCGCCTTGTCTGCCACCCTGCCTGCCGCCCTGCTTTCCGGTACCTTGCAACCCGCCATGCAATCCGCCATGCCGACCTCCATGCAGGCCGCCATGCCGGCCGTGCGGGCCGTGCATCCCGGTGAATCCGCAACCACAACCACAACCACAACAATGACGTAATACGACTGCTCCGCGGCGCGGATGCGCGCTGCGGAGCGGTTTTTGGGAGAAACGTTATTCCGACACGACAGGAACTCATCTCGCGGCAGATTGCGTTCTTCTCCAAGACAACGACGGATGGTCCAACCGCGCAGAGGTTGTTGTCAGAAGCGCGGCTCGTCGTGGTGGGAGAGGGCGCCGTCGCCGATCACGCGATCGCAACTCTCGCGGATTCAGGAGTCGCCGTGACATCGATCTGCGGATCGCAATTTCAGGCGGGCGCGGCGCGCGGCGCCTGGTGTGTTGTGGCCGCGCTCGACGCCCCGGGACCCGCGGTGCTCGACCGCGTCAATCAGGCGTCGCTTGAACAAGGCTGGCCGTGGATTCCCGCGGTGATTGAATCGGGCGCGGCGGTGATTGGTCCGGCTGTGATTCCGCGCCAGACTGCCTGCTATCGCTGTTACGAACTGCGCCGGCTGGCGAACGCGGGGCCCAGCGGGCAGCGGGCGCCCATGGACGACGCCGCTGCGCCGGCGCCGCTCGCAGCCTGCGCCGGCTCGTTTCTGGCGCTCGAGGCGGTCAGGCTGATTTCAAGACTTGCCGCGCCGCAGAGCGCCGGGCGGACCATTGTGCTGGACTTCTTCGCGCCGATGATAGCAACGCACCGCGTTCTTCGACTGCCGAACTGTCCTGCGTGCGGCTACGGATCGCGGCGCTTGCCGGATCTTAGAAACTCGGGAATGTGACCGCATGCTCCCCGCCGCCCCGAAATCGTGCAACGCCACGCTCCAAGCGCTGGACGATCTGCTCGACCGCGAAACCGGCATCATCACGAACATACAGTTCTACAAGGTTCGCTCTGACGATCCGCAGTTTGTGCATTGTCACGCCACAATCACGGATACCGCCCGGCTGGCTGGCGGAGTCACGATTCCGGGTACGGGCGGCACTGCGCTGACCGAGGATGTCGCCCTGGCCAAGGCGATTGGGGAATCAGTAGAGCGCTACTGTGCGGAATTCTACGATCCGGGCGCGATCACGGTGGCGCGATACCGCGACGTTCATGCCGAGGCGATCGATCCGGCGCGGTTTGTGCTTTTTCATCCCAGCCAGTACGGGCCGCAGTTTCCATTTCATCCTGTATCCCACGACGCTCCGATGAGCTGGACCCGAGCTCGATCGCTGACCTACGACCGGGAGGCGCTTGTGCCGGCTGCGTTCGTGCACCTGACGCATCCGGGCGCGGAGCGCGAGCCGATGATTGACATCGGGCCGGTGAGCGGATACGCATGCGGCAATTCCTATGATGAAGCGGTGCTCTCTGCGATCTGCGAGGTGGTGGAGCGCGATGCATTTATGGTCTTCTGGTACAACCGCCTGACGGCGCCCGGTTTCGATTTGCGGGCGGTCCAATGGCCCGTGCTGCGATCCGTTCTGCACCGGTATGGGCCGTCGCCTGTCGGTTTATACTGCGCCGACATCACGACGGATGTGGGAATTCCCGCGGCGCTGGCGGTTATGGTTGCGCACGCCCCGCGCTGGCCCGCGGCGGTAGTGGCGACGGCCGCGCATCTCGACCCGGAGCAGGCCATCGCAAAAGCGCTCTTTGAGCTGGCCGCGAACCATCAATACGTGCGCGCGTTTTACGAGCAGCCTGCCTATCGGCGGATGCCGCGGACGGCCGGCGAAGTGCTGGCGCCTGAAGACCACGGCCTGTTCTATTGTTCGCGCGAGCGCCTGCCGCATCTGGCGAGGTTCACGAATCCGCACCGGCTGGTTGCGCCGGGTTGGCGGGGTTCGCTAGCTTCCGGCGATGCGAGGCAGGACGTAGAGACGTGCGTGCGGCTGCTCGCGGCGGTGGGCCTTGAGGTCATCGCCGCCGATCTGACCACGGCCGACGTCGCCGATCTGGGGTTTAAGGTCGTAAAGGTCCTCATCCCGGGGATGCAGCCGATCGATTTCGGGCCATGGCGGCATCTC
The DNA here is from genome assembly GCA_035652975.1 of Bryobacteraceae bacterium. Taxonomy (GTDB): domain Bacteria; phylum Acidobacteriota; class Terriglobia; order Bryobacterales; family Bryobacteraceae; genus TMP-7. The sequence goes on from DASRCT010000030.1 coordinate 31,805, forward strand.
GGCGGCCGGCGGCTCTACGAGACGCCCGCGCGTTTGGGATATCGACCTCCCAGCGGGCCGTCGGAGCTGAACTTATTTCCCCACCCATTTCCCTGAGGCCTATGACGACCACGGATATTGATGTCGCGGAGTTGTACCACGAGAACTCGAAGATTACGCTGTTTGAAAACGGAGACAGCCCCGGTTCCCTGCCGCCGCCTCTGGCGCCGGGCATTTCGTTGGAGCGCATTCCGCTCTCGCGCTGTACAGGGCCGGGCGCCATGCCGCTCGAGGAGGCGATTATCCGGCGCGCGAGCACGCGGGCGTTTAACGGCGGGGTTGCGCTTGCATTTGACATGTTGTCACGGCTGCTGGCGTTCTCATGCGGCTTCACGGCAGCGGCGGGCGCGGAGGGCGGCGGGGCGTTTGAGTTTCATCGCGCGGCGCCGTCGGCCGGAGCGACCTTTCCCATCGAGGCGTATCCAGTCGTTCTCCGCGTACAGGGCTGCGCAGCGGGCGTATATCATTACGAGCCTTCCGACCACAGCCTCACCCTGCTGCGAAGCGGCTTTTTCGGCCGTCACCTGGCCCGTTGGACGCTGCATCAGCCCTACCTTGCCGACGCCAGCGCGATTGTCGTATGGGCGGGCGTCTGTGACCGGGTGCGGCCGCGATACGGGGAACGGGGATATCGGTACATGCTGCTGGAGGCCGGTCACATTGCGCAGAATTTCAGCTTGCTGTGCGCCGCCTACGGGCTCGGATCGTTGTGCGTCGGCGGCTTTGTCGATGCGGCGGTCAGCCGGCTGGTTGGACTGAATGAGATCACCGAGATCCCGCTGTACCTGACGGCGGTAGGCGTTCCGAGGCTGCGATGAGCTGGTCCTACGACAGTGCAGGCATCCACCGGATGATGCTGCTCGATCGGGTGCGCGGCGAAGCTTTCCGCGCCGCCATCGAAAGGACCGTCAAACCGGGAGATGTCGTGCTCGATTTCGGCGCCGGATCCGGAATTCTGAGCCTGTTTGCGGCGCGTGCGGGCGCGGCGCGCGTGTACGCTGTGGAGAAGACGGCGGCTGCGCAACTGGCGCGGGAGATCGTAGAACGGAACGGGTTCGGCGGCCGTGTAACGGTGGTTCAGGCCGATATGGAGACCGCATGGCTGCCGGAGCGCGCTGACGTGATCGTTTCGGAGTGGCTTGGCACCATCGGAGTGGATGAGAACCTGCTCGCGCCGCTGCTTGTCGCCCGCGACCGCTGGCTCAGGCCCGGCGGCAGGATGATTCCCGGGCGGGTGACGGTCTGGATGGCGCCCGTTGAACATCCGCCAACGGCCGCACAGCGGGCCTTCTACCGGCAAAGGCCCTACGGATTCGATTTCCGTCCGGTGTTCGAGACCTGGCCGCATGAGGCCGCCTGGCCTGATCACCCGCTTGAGGCGGACTGCTTGATTGCGGATCCGGTTCCGATGTTTGACATCAACGCGTACCGGTTCGATGCCGCGCAGGCCACTCTGCCATTCCGCGCATCCCTGCGGTTCCAGGCCAGGCGAAACGGGCATGTGGACGCGCTGGCGCTGTGGTTCTGCGCGGAGCTGGCGGACGGCGTCGAACTGACCAACGCGCCGGGCGCGCCGCCGACGCATTGGAAGCAGTACGCGCTGCCTCTTGAGCGCGGGGGCAGAGTAAGCGCGGGCGCACAAATTATGGTCGAATACGCCTGTATTCCGGCCTATCCTGGCTATTGCGACCAGTCGTGGTCAGTGCGGGTTGGGGCGGAACAGTGGCAGCACCAAGATACGCGCAAGGGCTGGGCGGGCTGACCCTGAACCGGCGACTTCACCACCTCTCAGGCATTTTGCCGAACAGATCGCGGTTTCCTACCGATTCCTTTCCGAACATTCCCGCGTTACGTTTGAATTCCAACGGGGCACGCGGATTTCAGAAAGGAGAAGGCGAGATGAAGCAGGTTGCTCGTCTTGTCTGGAAATTGCGGATCTGGAAGGATACGCGCGGACAGGATTTAATCGAGTATGCGCTGATGGCCGGTTTCGTCGCCGTCGCAGCGGGCGCTGTGATGCCGAATGTGGCCCAACAGATCACGACGATTTTCAACAAGATCAAGGATCAGCTCACGAACGCGGCGAGTCAAGGATAACCGCGGTTTCAGATCCGGCAGGCGCCGGGGCGTGTTCAGCGGCGACGGTCAGCGCGCTGGCGCATTCGGAGCTGCGGTTGAATGCACGAGGTCTGCACCGGCGTCAGTGCGCGGCCGGGACAGATTCGCCGGCGCTCACAAAGGCGCCGCAGTCGGGAAGATTCCCTTCCGCATCGAAGGGCAGCGGCTGCGGCGGACCCAACATCTCCAGAATCGGATTGGCGCGGATGCGGTCCATCAAATTTTCACTGAGGGCAAGCGTTGATATTTCGAGCGAATTGCGCACCCACCCGATGGTAACTTCGCCGATGTCGAACTTTCCTACGGTGGGAGCGATTTTCTCCAGGCATTCGCGGTCGCTCGGGAAGTGAATGGGCGTGCGGATCGCCGCCGGCGTCGAGGCTGTCAGCGAATTGATCTGGGTGGGAATCCAGTCGATCTGCCGGAGCAGGCGGTCGTGCACGACGTCGGCCATGCCGAGCCCCACGCCGTTGCCGTAGCTCATGGGGCTGAGTCCGCGGACAAAGATGCGTTGGATCGGTTCGGCTTCTGGCCACGGATTGTACTGGCCGTTGATGCCGCGGTTCACTACTTTGGTGTCCATGCCGGCGCCACTGTAGATTTTCCCGATTTCGTCGATGATCAGAATGTCGAGCGGAACAGGAATGCGGCCCATCCAGGACTTCACCAGCGCCAGGTGCTCTTCTTCTTTCTGCTCCATCACCTCCACGGGGACGGCGGAGATTTGAGCCGTATTATGGTTGGCGTCCTCGAGAATGGCAAGTCCGCCCAGAATCTTGCCGGATTTCAAAACCTGCCGTCCGACGCTGCGGATCACGTATTCCAGGCCGAGCTTATACCCATAGGTGTGATACTTTTGGGCGCCGGCGAACTTGCCCAGCCCAATGGCCATCATCTTAAACAGGCCGCTTTCGATCTTGCCGGCGAAGTCCGTGTGCCACTTGACGCGGTTGATCAGGAATACGCCGTCGCTCTCGTACGCATTGCGGTCCATGAAGGCCTCAATGCCTTCAGCGGTTGCGCCCAGCGGAACGACATCGAGGCTGCTCACGATGGGACAGCCCATGGTTGCTTCGTGAATGCCGTAATGCGCCAGCACGTCGGCCTGGCCTTCGGCGGTGGCAGCGCCATGGCTGCCCATGGCCGGGAAAATGAACGGCTGGAACCCTGCGGATTTCCAGAAGTTTACGACGGCGCCGGCGATGGTGGAAATGTTGGCGATCCCGCGGCTGCCAATGCCGATGGCGATGCGCGCCCCCGGCTTGAGTCGCGACCCGAAGCCGGATTGCGAGAGTTCGCGCCGGACGGTTCCGGGAATATCGGCAAGGCGCCGGTCCGGGAAATTCTGGCGGATCGGGATCATGCGGGAAAATGACGCCATAACACTAGAATATGCCGGCCCAACGTCGCCGGGAGCGGCGTGGCGCAAGCGCGGGTTGCGCTGTGTTGCAATCGCCGCGCTGGCGGTGTTCGCCTTCTATGGCGACGCGCGTTCGATAAACGCCGACGAAGTGTGGAGCCTGCGGACCGTCGCGCTGAGTCCGGGCGCGATGATTCAGGCTCTGCAAAGAGACGTGCATCCGCCGCTGTATTTCCTGCTGCTGTGGGCGTGGGTCCGGATGTTCGGTTTCACGGAGATTGCGGCGCGAACTCTGTCCGGGATCTTTTTTGCGGCGAGCGCAGCGTCGTTATACGCCATGGTCCGCTCGTTTTGGGACCGGCGTACAGCCGTGCTTGCGGCGGCGATATACGTATTCAGTCCTCTGGCTCTGCTCGCCGCGCACTTCGCGCGCATGTACGCGCTCGTGTCGCTGCTGGCGGTCATCTCGACGTGGGCCTATCTGCGGCTCTGGCGGGAACCATCACTGCGATTGACGTTTATCCTGGCGGGCGCGACTGCGCTGGGGACGCTGACGCACATCTGGTTTTTCTTTCTGGCGCTGGCGGAAGGCGTCTGCGCCTTGCCGCAGGCGGGGCGCGCGCGGCGCGCATGGACGGCGCTCGGGGCCGGGCTGCTGCCGTTCGCTGTGCTCTGGTCGCCAGCATTGATCGGGCAACTGCGGCAGAGCAGCGAAACGCTGGCGTGGCTGCCGCGGCCTGGCGTCGCCATGCTCGGGAGAACGCTGTTTCTGTACTGCGGGGCGCTCGCGTTGTTCCTGCCGGCGGTGGCGAGGGCGTATTGGAAGCGCCGCGCGGCGCCCCCGCGGGAGGGACTGGTTCCGGTGCGAATCGTGGTCTCGATGCTGTTGATCACGATCGGCGCGCCGCTCGTCCTCTCGTTCTGGCGTCCGGTATTCTGGAGCCGTTTCACAATTGTGGCGCTCCATCTTTTTGCCATTGTCGCGGCGCACGCCGGCGCTCGGGCGATACGCGGAAATCAGCTTGCGGCGCTGCTGGCCATGGTCAGCCTGCCTTCCTTTCTCTACGTCTTCCATGCGGATTCAAAGTGCGACGCGCGGCCCGGCGCCGGCTATATTGCGCGGAGCGCACGCGCAGGCGACTGGGTAGTGTACTCCAGCCTGAGCCGGGCGCCGATGGACTACTATCTGCGATCCCAGGCGGAGCTCAAGGAAACCAGCTTTCCCGCGGAGATCGACCGGCATCCAGGCTATGAAGGGCCGCTGGAATCGACCGCGCGCCTTACGGCTCTGCGGCGGGAAGCGGAGGGACTGGTGAACCGGATAGCGGCCTCGCCGGGACAGCGCGTCTATTTCCTACACGGGTTCCGGCCGAGCGTGGATGCGATTTTGTTGCGGGGACTGGAAGCGCGGTTCGTGAAGATCCAAAGCGCTTGCGTTGAGTGCGAGGAAATGGGTTCGTACTACAACCGGATCTCAGTGTTCGACGTTACGGAATCACGATCCCTTTCGCGCTCAGATAGCGCAGCCGGTCCTCCTCTTGCAGCTCGACGTTGATCGCCTCGGCGGCGATCGCTCCTTCCGCTGCGGCCACTGCGACAAATTGCGCATCGCGGGAGCAATCGCCTGCGGCAAACACGCCGGGGATGCAGGTGCGCTCGAGGCGGTCGGTCTTGATGGCGCCGCGTTTTGTGAACTGGCATCCGAGCCTGGCGGCGAGATCGCAGGCTTGGTTCTGGCCAGTGTTGAAGAAAATGGCCCGGCGGGCAAGCGAATCGCCGTTCTTGAAAACGATTCTCTGTAATTCACCGCGGGCGCTCACCAGCCGTTCGATCCGCTCCGTGCGAACGGGGATGGCGAGAACTTCGAGTTGCCGGATCTGGCTCGCGGAAAGACGCGAGGGGCCGTCGGTGAGCAGCGCCACATCTGCGCTCCATGTCTTCAGCGACATTGCAAGACCCATTCCGGGGCGACCCTTGCCGTATGCGGCGAGCGGCTGATCGCGGTGTTCCCAGGCGTCACAGTACGGACAATGATGGACGCTTTTGCCGTAGACTTCGTCGATGCCTTCAATGCGCGGCACGTGATCGGTCATGCCGGTAGCGAGGAGCACGCGACGAGCCACGATATGTTCGCCGCTCTCCAGAGAGACGCGGAACCGCCCGCTGCGCCCGGTGATGTGTTTAACAACGGCTTCGCAGATCCGGACGCCGTAGGGACGGAGCTGCTGGCGCGCGATGCGCACCAGATCGAGGGGCTTTATGCCGTCGCGCGACAGGAATCCGTGCACGCCGGCTGAGAAGGCGTTGCGATAGCGGCCAGAGTCGCACACCAGCACGCGGCGCCGGCAGCGTCCAAGCATCAGCGCTGCGCTGAGACCGGCGGGTCCGCCGCCGACCACGACCACGTCGTACGCTTCATTCACACCCGAGCGATGCGTTGTCATCTCACGTATTTCGGCTGCTTGCCTTGGGACCATGGATCGTACTCCTGGGCGAAGATCATCCGTTCGGCGGCAGGAGGGTGGCTGAATAACCAGAAGCGGATGAACGGATCCGGCGCCGGATCCTCGAGGTCGATTTCCGCCATGACCTGGTCGGTTTCAGCCGAATTGCGGCCGGCGTCGGCAACCAGCGCATGCATGGTTTCGAGTTCATAGATATCGGCCTGGCGCTCCTGCCAGCGGCTGTATGAATTAGCGAGCGGCTCCGCCAGAAATCCGCCGATCAGGGCGAGCAGCAGCGCCAGCGGCAGGCTGGCGTAATCGTCCAGCGACTGGATATCCCAGCGCGGTCCGGAGCGGCGAACCAGCCGGCGCATCAGCCAGTCGAGCAGCCAAAATCCGATCAAGAGCGATCCTGCGGACACAGCGAGGCTGAGGGGGATGTGATGCAGCGCGTAATGACCGAGCTCATGTGCGAAGACCGTCTGGATCTGCGGCGGCGTGAGGGCGCCGAGCGCGGTGTCCCACACAACGATGCGCTTTGTGGACCCGAAGCCCGTCATGTAGGCGTTCACCGCCGGCGTCTTGCGGCTCGCGTCCATTTCAAAAATGCGCTCAGGCGGGATATGGAAACCTGCGCGCTTGGCAACCGCTTCAAGTTTCAGAGCGAGGTCGGGGCGGGTATTCATCAGGGGCGTGAAGCGGAAGAACAGGGGATCGATGAAAACAGGCATAAGATAGGCCGCAATGCTCATCACCGCCGCTGCGAGCGCCCAGGCGTAGGCCCACCAGGTCCGCGTGCGCCGGGCGAGCGCATAGAACGCAAGGACGACCAGGGCGGACGGGACTCCCGCGATCAGGCCCGCCTGGATCCAATCGATAAGCCACGACATCCACGGCTGTATGGAAAGGCCGTATTGGAGAGCCAGATGGCGGCGGTAGAGGGAGAGCGGCAGCGACCACGCCCACAGAAGGAGGAACACCGCGGCGATGACGGCGGCGCCCTGAGCCAAGCGCGAGCGCCATCGCCGCGCCGCCCAGGTGCGGATGCGAGGGGCCCATTGCAAACGGACGCAGAGCGCGAGCGCCAGGCACTCCCATGCGAACCCGGCGAAATGCGCGGCGTTCGCGCGGCGATGAAACTCGACGGCCTGTTCATATTTGCCCGGCGGCAGGTGGAAGATCAAAAGGGGTTTGCGGGTCTCGCCGCCGCAAAGCAGCGCGGCCGTGAACGCCAGCATCAGCGCCAACAAGCGGGTGCGCACAAGTCGCGATTGTACAATACGCGTAGTGGATAAAAGACGCATGTGCCCGCACTGCCGGGCGTTTATTACGACCGATGACCGCGTTTGCCCGTATTGCAATACGCCCGTCGGTCCGCGCGCGGTCGACCGGCGGAATCCCGGCGAAATCATGGGCGGGCTGATTCCGCATGCGCGCTTCACCACGGTGGTTATTCTGCTGATCAACGCCGGTCTGTACATCGCCAGCGCGCTGTACAGCATGAAGCAGGGGCGTGGGGATCTGTTCAAAATCGACCCGCAGACGCTGTATGATTTCGGCGCAAAATATCCGCTGGCCATCGTGGCGGGACATCAGTGGTGGCGCCTGGTGACGGCTGGCTTCCTTCACGGCGGCCTGCTGCACATCCTGATGAACTCCTGGGTGCTGTTCGATCTTGGCGCGCAAGTGGAGGAGTTTTTCGGAACGGCGCGTCTGGTCATTTTCTATTTTCTGGCGACGGTTGCGGGCTTCTGGGCGAGTATGTACTGGAGCCCGGCGATCTCGGTGGGCGCTTCGGCGGGGCTCATGGGCCTGATTGGCGCGATGATCGCTTTTGGCGTGCGGGAACGTTCCCATTACGGCGCTGCGCTGCGAAGCTTCTACGTGCGGTGGGCGCTGTACGGCCTGGCTCTCGGCTTTTTGCTTCCGGGTGTAGACAACGCCGCCCATCTCGGCGGGCTGGGGGCCGGGTTCCTGGCCGGCATCGTCGCCGGACCGCCCCGCCTGTTGGGTTGGACGGAGACGGTGTGGCGCGTGGTCGCAGGCTTGTGCATCGCAATCATGGCCTACTCGTTCGCGAAGATGGCGCTTTTCCTCACACACGCCGCGCCGCCGGCATAATGCCATGACCAACAGGAGTCTGGCGTGCGCCGCAAGCGCAACGGCGTTCGCTTTGTTGGCGGCCAGCGCAATCGCGCAGGAGCGATCCTACGGACGATCGCTGGTGATATCGTCCCGCGGCATTGTCTCGACCAGTCAGACGCTGGCGTCACAAGCCGGCGCGCAGGCGCTGGCGCGCGGGGGATCGGCTGTGGATGCGGCGATCGCCGCAAACGCCGTCCTCGCTGTCGTCGAACCCATGATGTGCGGGATGGGGGGCGATCTGTTCGCCCTGTACTGGGATGCAAAGACGCGAAGGCTGACAGGCATGAACGCCAGCGGCTGGGCGCCCCAGAAACTGAGCATTGATTACCTGAGATCGAAGGGCTACAGCGCCATGCCATCCAGCGGCATTGATGTGGTGACGATTCCCGGCGCGGTCGATGGATGGGCGAACATGCACCGGCGCTTTGGCAAGCTGCCGTGGCGCGAGCTGTTTCAGCCGGCGATCTACTACGCCCGGAAAGGATTCCCGGTCACCGAAATCATTCAATACGACTGGGAAGCATCAACCGGGAAGCTGGCCGCCGATGAGAACGCGCGCCGCATATTTCTGCGCGAGGGCCGCGCGCCGCAGGTTGGCGACGTGGTTCGCAATCCGGAGCTGGCCCATGCCTTCGAGATCCTGGCCGAGGAGGGTCCGCGCGCTTTCTACCGGGGCCCGATCGCCGCAGCGATTCTGGAAACATCGAAGCGCTTGGGCGGGGTAATCACGGCCGATGACCTGGCCAGCTTTCAATCCGAGTGGGTGGAGCCGATTTCCACGGAATACCGCGGGTGGAAGGTCTACGAGCTTCCGCCCAACGGGCAGGGAATCGGCATGCTCGAGATGCTGAACATCATGGAGAACTTTCCGATTGGCGAATACCCGGCTGCGAGCGCCCAGGCCTTTCACTACCGGATTGAGGCGCAGAAACTTGCCTACGCTGATTTGAAGCGCTGGATCGGGGATCCGCGCGCCGCCTCTGTTCCGACGAGCGGTCTGCTGTCGAAACGGTATGCGGCTGAGCGAGCAAAACTCATCGATCCGGCGAAGGCCCGCTGCGACGCGCCCGCGGGCGAGCCGCGCGAGTGGCGCAGCGACACGGTCTATATTGCGGTGATCGACCGGGATGGGAACATCGCCTCGTGGATTCAAAGCATTTCTGATATTTTCGGCTCTGGAATTGTGGTGGACGGCATGGGATTCCACTTGCATGATCGGGGCAGCGCTTTTTCGTTCGATCCCGCGCATCCGAACGCTCTGGCTCCGCGCAAACGGCCTTTTCACACCATCATTCCCGCCTTCATGGAGAAGGGGGACCAGCATATCGGATTCGGGATTATGCGCGGTTTGAACCAGGCGCAGGCGCAGGCGCAATTTGTTTCATATATCGTGGACCACGGAATGAATATCCAGGCAGCGCTGGAAGCGCCGCGATTTACGAAAGCCACGATCGGCGGCTGCGATGTGCGGATCGAATCGCGCGTTCCGGCGGAGGCGCGCGAGGAGCTGGCCAAGCGCGGCCACTGGCTCACCGTGCTTGGCGACTATTCGGGTTTGATGGGCGGTGGGCAGGCGGTGATGCGCGATACGAAGCGCAACATCAACTTCGGCGCATCCTCGCCGCGTAAGGACGGAGCGGCGGTTCCCGAACCGGACCCGTATTTTCCGCCGAGGCGGCGCTCCGCCGCCCGGCCTCGCGCCGCGGCGATGTCCGGAATGGATAAAAGGCAATGATCAGAACAACTCATCTTGCATATTTTCTCGCGCTGGCTGCGGTTCCGCTCAGCGCGCAAACTGAGGCGGAGAAGCGGCTGCGGACGGCCACGGAGGTCATGAACGAAATCATGGCTACGCCCGATAAGGCTATCCCGCAAGACCTGCTGGCAAAGGCCGAATGTATCGTGATTGTGCCGGGGTTGAAAAAGGGCGCGTTTATTGTTGGAGGCAAGTACGGCCGTGGATTCGTGTCCTGCCGGCGCGAGAACAATATCGGGTGGTCGAACCCTGGCGGCGTGCGTGTGGAGGGCGGCAGCTTCGGATTTCAGATCGGCGGCGCAGAGACGGACGTGGTCATGTTGATCATGAACCGGCGCGGCATGGAGAAGCTGCTGACCAGCAAGTTCACGCTGGGGGCGGATGCGTCGGTCGCAGCGGGCCCGCTCGGGCGCGATACCAGCGCGATGACGGACGCCATGATGCACGCCGAAATTCTGACCTGGTCCCGGCAGCGCGGCGTCTTCGCCGGAATCGCCCTCACCGGCGCTACGCTCCGCGAGGACAGCGATGCAAACCAGGAGTTATACGGGCGCGCCGTTTCGAACAGGGCCATTATGGATGGGACCGCCCCGGCGCCGCGACCTGGCGCGAAGGCGCTGGTTCAGGCGCTCAACACATACTCCAGCCGGAAATAACGGAAGCCGCAGACAGACGCGGACGGACGCAAGCGGCGCCTGCGCCTATTTGTGTTCTGCGGCGGCGAGGAACTCGGCAGCGACAGCGCGGGGCGGGCGATGCTTCGCTTCGACCTGGAAGTTCAGCTTGCCCATATCCCGATCGGAGATTTTTCCAGACAGTTCCGCCAGCGCTGCTCGCAGTCCGGCGATGCGGCGCAAGGCGTCCTGGCGAACCACAATGCCGCAATCGTAACGCGGAAAATAGCGTTTGTCATCGACGAGCGCGACCAAGCCTCGCGCCGCAATTGCGCCGTCCGTAGAATTCCCGGCGGCCATATCCGTCTGACCGTTTTCGAGCGAGCGGTACAGGAGTCCGAGATCCATAATCACAGGCTCCCCATGCAGCCGGAGCCTGTAGGTTCGGATCAGCCCGGGAAGTCCGTCCGGGCGCTGCGCGAATTCATAGCCGGCGCCGAGCCGCCAACCTTCCGCCCGCCGCGCGGCGTCGGACAGCGTTTGAAACCCGCCCGCTTTCGCATCCGAGGCGCGGATCACCATCGCGAACGTGTTTTCGAATCCGAGGGGCGGCATCCAAACAAGGCGCCAGCGCGCTCCGTATTGTTGATTGAGCCGCGCGAACGCGGCCGGCTCATTGGGGGGAGGCGTCTCTTTGAGCACCGCGGCGAAAGCCGTACCGCTGTACTCCGGGTACAAGTCGATCGATCCCCTCGCGACGGCTTCGTGCGCCAGCAGCGTGCCGCCAAGGTTGAGCCTGCGATCCACGCGCACGTGAAGACGCCGCTCGATGTGCTGGGCGATGATCTCGCCTAAGATGAGCTGTTCGGTGAAATTCTTGGAGCCGACGACGATTGCCGGCCGCTGTGAGCAGCCTGCTCCGATGAAGCCGAAGCAAATCAGCAGCGCCACGCGCATACGGTTATGATCGCAAGCCGCGCAGCCTGCGAGGGTGGCGGCGCAGGTCTCTCTCTCTGCTTCCCGCTTGACTGCGCGCGCGAAATGCCTCAAAGTTGATCGCATATTGCGACACATGCGGTTTCGACAGAAAGGAACGAATTCGATGAAGGCGTTATTGTTCTTGCTGGCTGCTGCGGGGCTCGCCGCCTCGGCTGCCGACGTTAGCGGGACCTGGAAGGGCGCGGCCGAGACGCCGAACGGAACGGTGGAGAGAACCTTCGTATTCAAACAGGACGGAAACAAGCTGACCGGCGAGACATCCAGCGAGATGCTGGGCAAGTCGACCATCGAGGACGGCAAGGTGGATGGCGACAACATATCGTTCACGATTACAGCCAAGTTTCAGGATCAGGAAGTGAAGCTGCGGTACTCGGGCAAAGTCACAGGGAACGAGATGAAGCTTCACGTTGAAAGCGACGCCGGATTCAACATCGACTACACCGCCAAGCGCGTTTCCTGACCACTCAGTGGGAGAGCCCTGTGCGAGCGGAGGCGACCGATTCGGCGCGCGGCAGCGCCGGGGCTCTGCTCAGCGCCGGCCACCGGAAACCGTAGAAGGCGACGAATGCAAAGCAGAACATCGGGACGATAAAGCCGCGCGACATGTCGAACTTGTCGGCGACGTAGCCCATGAGTTTCGGCAGGATGGCCCCGCCCATAATGGCCATCACGATGAAGGCTGAGGCTTTCTTCGCCCGAGCGCCCAGGCCGAAGATGCCGAGCGCGAAGATGGTCGGGAACATAATGGACATGAAGAAATAGCTCAGGAACACGCACGTCACGGAGGTCCAGCCGAGCTTGCAAAAGACCAGCAACGTGGCGGCGACGTTCAGGAGTCCATACATGCCGAGCAACTTATGCGCCGGGATTCTCTTCAGCAAGCCAGCGCCGGTGAAGCGTCCGATCAGGAAGCACACGAAGCCGAGCGACGCCAGATTCGAAGCGCCTTTGTTGCTGACGACGAGACCGCCTTGCGGATTCGCTTCGAGCCAGCCCTGAAGCCAGCCGCCCAAGGGACCGGCGTTGGCGGCGAGGCGGTTCATCGCGGCGCCCCAGGAGGAGGAGACCGGCGGCGCTTCGGAGGTCATGTAGTTGATGAAGAAACTGAAGATTCCCGCCTGGGCGGCCACATAAAAGAACTGCGCCGCTATGGCCAGTACAAAGTGCGGGTGCGACCAGATGGAATGCGACGCTGCGGGCGTTGCATCGTCCCGATGATAATCGTCTTCGGTCTTGATCTCGGGGACATCGGCGAACGCGAAGACCGCCGCCAGCACCAGCACCGTCGCTGCGACGCCAAGGTAGGGGATGTACAGCGTCTGGCTTCCCGTGCTGCGGCCGTGCGCATCTTTCGAATAGAAATACAGGCTGCCGACAATGGGCCCCAGGATCCAGCCGATGCCGTTCGCGGATTGCGCCAGATTGATGCGGGTCGCGGCGTAGCGCTTGTCGCCGAGCACTGTCGTGTAGGGGTTGGCGATCGTCTCCAGGAAGGTGAGCCCGGTAGCGATGATGCACACGCCCGCCAGAAAGGCGACAAACGCCAGTGCAGGAGCAACGCGCCCGGTGTGGACGAGGTCATTGATGCGGGTGGCGGGAAGGAACCAGAGTCCTCCCGCAGCCACAATCAGCAGGCCGGTGATGATTCCACGCTTGTAGCCGAGCTTGGTTGCGAGCCATCCGGCGGGCAGCGACATCAGAAAATATCCCAGGTAATGTGCGAACTGCACCCATGCCGATTGGGCTTTGCTGAGCCCGAGCTCCTCCTGGAAGTGTTTGTCCATCACGTCAATCATTCCGTTGCAAAAGCCCCACAACAGGAACAGGGAGCTTACCAGAGTGAAGGTGAAGGCAAGGTTCTTACCGTCTGCTGAAGTGAACAAAGCGCTCCGGATTGTTGCCATTGCTAACCCGATTGTATTTCAGAGCGTGTAACGCGTTAGTCGATCGCTTGGCGCGCTGTGGCCCGCCGAAGGCCGGTCACATTATGCGAAATTCATTAAACTTTTCCACGCTGGCGCCCCGCATTTTGGCTAAAGTCCCTACCGCGGAGGGGCTATCGCCATGGGCATACGGGACGGACATGATGAAAGTGTGAAGGCGCGGTACTGAGGAGCCGCCTTCCGCGAAGGAGAAACAATGAAGAAGTTGATTATTCCTGCCGTGCTCGCAACGGGGGTGATGCTGGCCCAGACGACTCCACAGACTTCGTCCGGCCAGGATCAGACCACACAGACCCAGACCACGAAAAAGACGAAGAAGAGCAAGAAGAGCAAGAAAAACCAGGGTTCAACGAGCGACGCCACGAGCACCACGAACAAGTAAACTCGCCAGGGCGGTCCATTTCTGGGCCGCCCAGCCGATCCCGCCTACAACATCAGCAAGATCGCGAAAAGAACCAACCAGATTAGTCCCATAAAGTGCCAGTAGGTTGATATCACGCTGATGAGCAGCCGGTGTCTGTGCCAGGTGGCCTTGCGGCGGAAGACCATGCAGTTGATGGCGATCATGCCGCCGAGCAGGTGAATGCCGTGCGCGCCTGTAAACACCCAGAACAGCGATGCGTGCGGATTCCCGGCGAGAAATACGCCCTGTTCGGCCAATTGCGTGAGCGCCATCAGCTGTGAAGCGAGAAACGCGAATCCGAGAAAGCTGGTGAGAGCCAGCCGTCTTCGGTAGACGAACCAGCGACGCTCGCGGAGCGCCCGGCGCGCCAGCTCCAGCATGGCGCTGCTGGTGAGGAGGATGCCGGTGCTCAGCCATAGCGCGCGTGGAGGGGCGATGGGCTCCCACCAGTCCGGCGCACGCGATCGGACGTAGTAGATGAGACAAAGCGTTGCGAACAGGGTGGTAATTGAGATCAGCGTGAGGGCGAGGCCGAAACGGTAGAGGTTTCCGCGCCGGCGTTCGTCATCGCGGTCGCCGCCGCCTCCGCCGCCCCGATCATCCGGGCCGTGGTCGCCGGGTCCGCCGCCCCCGGGCAGCTTCAGCTCCAGCTCGACAACCGGCGCGTGCTCGAGCGCCACAGGCATGACTCTATTGTTGCGCCGAAAGGTCGCCTGTGGGCGCGAGCCAGCCGCCGCGGCAGACGCCTACAATAAAAGAAAATCTGACTATCGTGAACAAGCTCTTCCACTTCAATTCGCCGCAAGAACAGTACCGGGCGGATGCCGCCGTGATCTGGTGCTTCGATCATCGATTCGATTCCGCGTTCCGAGAATTTCTGAGGCAGGCCGGCGTGCACAGGATGGACTCGATTCAGGCGGCCGGCGGGGCGAAGAATTTGGCGTCGGCTGAGCGCGAGTCAGACCGCGAATTTATCCTTGAGCAGTTGCGCATATCCATTCGCCTGCACGCGACTCAGCGCGTCATTCTCATGGTGCATTCGGATTGCGGCGCCTATGGCGGGCTTGCCCGGTTTGAGGGCGACCGGAGCGCCGAATTCGAATATCTGAGCGGCGAGCTCCAGCGGGCGGCGGAAGTCGTGCGTCGGGCCTTTCCATCGCTCCGGATTGAAACGCGAATTGCCGATTTTGAAGGCGTGTGGGCCCCCGAGCTGCCGGCAGAGCTGGGATCAGCGTGCGCATGATTGAGTGGCGCACTCTTCTGGACCTGGTGATTGCATACCTCCTGGCGATACCGGCCGGCTTTGAGCGGGAGCGGTATGAGCGCTCGGCCGGACTGCGGACCTTCCCGCTGGTTGCGGTGGCGAGCGCGGGTTTTGTGCTGATCGCGCAGCGCGCGGGTCCGCCTGAGGCGCAGGCTCGCGTGATTCAGGGTCTGATCGGCGGAATCGGCTTTATCGCCGGAGGCGCGATTTTACGCGGGAAGTTCGGAGTTCATGGAACGGCCACCGCCGCCAGCATACTGGCCACCGGCGCCACCGCTGTCGCCGTGGCCTACCGTTCGTATGACGTCGCCGTGGTATTGAGCGCGATGAGCTATATCACGCTGCGCCTGTTCGAACGCTGGAAACAGATGCAGGATCGTGAAGATCAGCGGCCCTGAATACGTTGCGGTGAACGCGGGTGAACTCGCGATTTGGGAGCGGCCAGGCGGCGGACCGGCAGTTCTGTTCTGCCATGCGACGGGGTTTCACGCGCGCTGCTGGGACCAAGTGATCGCGCGGCTCGCCGGGCAGCGCTCGGTAGCGGTCGATATGCGCGGGCACGGGCGGAGTTTCAAGCCGCCTCCGCCCTATTGCTGGAGGAGGATGGGCGAGGATATCGCCGAGCTATGCCTGGCGCTGGGGTTGCGCGGCGCGGTTGGAGTGGGGCATTCGATGGGGGGGCATTCGGTGGCGCTCGCAGCCGCGCTTGCGCCCCAGGCGTTCTCATCGCTCGTTCTCATCGAGCCGGTGATCCTGGCCGAACACGAATATGGCCGCGGTCCGGGCGCGCCGCACTTCGCGCGGAAACGGCGCAATCGCTGGAACTCTCCCGAAGAAATGTTTGCGCGATTTCGCGACCGGGATCCGTTCCGGCAATGGGATTCCGCCGTGTTGCGCGATTACTGTAACTACGGGCTGCTCCCCGCGCCAGACGGGGAGGGATTTGTGCTTGCATGCCCGCCGGAAGTGGAGGCTTCCATCTATGAGAACAGCGCTGCCAGCGATGCCAATATCTACTCGGAGATCGCTGAGGTTGCCGTACCCGTACAGGTGATTCGCTCCGCCCGCAAGCGCAGCGATGGCGAACCGATGGACATGATGGGATCAGCCACGGCGCCAGATCTTGCCTGGCGCTTTCGTCAGGGACGGGATATGCAGGTTGAGTATTCGCATTTCATTCCCATGGAGGCGCCGGGCTGGATCGCGAATCAAGTCGCCGCGGCGGCGCACTCAGGCGCCAAACAAGCGGGTGACACGTAGCAACTCGTCATCGGTGGTATCGTTCGGAACGGAGCATCCCGGCGCAAAGATGAATTTCTTCCCTGCGGCGCGGCTTGCTTCCAGATATACGCGTTTTAGCTGCGCTTCCCGGATCTTGCGGAAGTTATTCTCGTCCAGTCCAGCCATGATCACGCCGGACCACCGGGACCGCACGGCGGCGATCGGAATGTGAGTCGCGTCGGGAGAATAGTTGAGCACCGGCGCGGGCCAGCCCGAAGAGAAATGGTCCAGATTAATCTTGTCGCCGTGGATATGCAAGGTGTTCAGCGGGGCGGAGCGCACGGCTTCGAAGATCATTTTGTCGAAGGGCGCGCTGAACTTCGCATATTCCGGATCGGCGGAGTTTGTGATCGAAACGAAAACGCCGGACGCGCCGGCCTGAATGGCGCGGCGGGCGTGGTTGGCTTCCGAGCGGGCGATCACCTCGAGGGCGTCCAGCAGCGTTTGCGGCTTCCCGGCGCGAAGCTGTTGAACAGCGTCTTTGGACGACAGCTTTTCCGCGATCTGGTAAGGGTTGAAGATGGTCTCGATGAAGTAGGCTTCGTCGCGCAGGCCATCTCGGATCAACTCCAGCGCGCGAATCTGTTGTGGAAACGGATTGCGTTCCACTTTAAGTTGAAACCATTCCGCCCGCGGCTTGGGATAGGGATAGTCGCTCATCACTTTCACCAGGTCGGTGCGGAATTTCCGGTGAAACTCGAGCGTAGATCGGGCGTGGACTTCAGGCGGTTTATCGGCGTCGAGAAAGTGATGCCAAAAGGAAAACGGCGCGCGGTCGACCGCTTCGCCTTTTAGAGCGCGGTCAATTCTTTGCTTGGGCGTAAGCGGGGCGGCGGCGGCTTTCGAGGCCGCGGCCGCAGCCGCAGACAAAACGAACTGGCGGCGGGACAGCATGGACATATTTTGGCAGACGTGCGGCCGGATTCAGAGCGTCATCGACGCCGGCTGACGGATCTCCAGGCAGCCCTTGCCTGTCGGCAGGACCTTGCCGGGATTCAGCCGGCTGTCCGGATCAAACATCTGTTTCAAGCGCCTCATCATGTCGAGCGATTCTGGGGAGAACAGGTCCGGCATGAGGTCCATCTTCTCCATCCCGACGCCGTGTTCCCCGGTGATGGAGCCGCCCGCGGCGATGCAGCGGCGGAGAATGTCGAATCCTGCAGCGCGCGCCTTATCCAAGTCGCCCGGCTTGCGGGGGTTGAACAGAATAATCGGATGCAGATTGCCGTCGCCTGCATGAAAGATATTGCTGATGATGAGGCCGTAGCGCTCGGAGACCTCGGCGATGTAACGAAGCATGGGAGCGATCTGGCTGCGCGGCACGACGCCGTCCTGCACGTAGTAGGTGGGGCTCACGCGGCCCACGGCGCCGAAGGCGTTTTTGCGGCCTTTCCACAGCAGGTCCCGCTCCTCGGGCGAGCGCGCCACCCGGAACTCGCGAGCCCGGCAGGCCAGACACGCTTCGCGCACCTGCTCCACCTGCTCATCGACGGCCTCTTTGAGACCTTCCAGCTCGATCAGCAGAACGGCGGCGGCATCCAGGGGGTAGCCGGCGCGGGTCGCCTCTTCCACCATCCGCAACATTACCCCATCCAGCATTTCGACCGCGACAGGAATGATTCCGCGGGCGGTAATCTCGGCGACTGTCTGGCCTGCGTCCTCTGAGCGATCGTAGATCGCAAGTATGGTTTTGACCAGCTCCGGCTGGCGCATCAGCCGGACGATGATTTTGGTGACCAGCGCCATGGTCCCTTCGGAGCCGGTCAGCAGTCCGGTGATATCGTAGCCGGGCAGATCCAGTTCCTTGCCGCCGGTTGTGAATACGGAGCCATCCGGCAACACGGCTTCCAGGCCGCATACGTGGTTGGTCGTGACGCCGTATGCGAGGGTATGCGGACCGCCGGCGTTTTCGGCGACGTTGCCTCCAATCGTGCACGCCCGCTGACTGGAGGGATCCGGCGCATAGAAGTATCCGGAGCCTTGCACGGCCAGCGTAATATCCAGATTGACAACGCCGGGCTGCACGACGGCGCGCTCGTTTTCGAGATCGATTTCGAGAATGCGGTTCATGCGCGAGAAGGCAATTACGATGCCGCCCTCTCGCGGAATTGCGCCGCCGCTCAGGCCTGTTCCCGCACCCCTGCCGACGATGGGAATGCCGTGTTCGTTCGCCAGCCGCACAGCGGCGACCACATCCTCGGTCGAGCGGGGGAACACAACCAGGTCCGGACGCGCTTTATCGACGCTGCCATCATATTCATACAGCCGTAAGTCCTCGGGTTTGTGGAGATATCCGCCGCGCCCGAAAATCCGTTCAACCGCGCTGAGCACTGCGGGAGTCACAACAGGCTCTGGAAGTAGTTCAGAAAGGCGGGATCTGTCCAGTCGCGAGCGGCTGCCTCCTTGTAGAGCACCTTTCCGTTCTGGTCGATGATGTAGGTTTCCGGGAACATGAACGTCCCGTAGCGGGCCGCGATTTCTCCCCCCGGATCGCGCGCGGTCAGAAACGAGGGCTTGGCGCGATCCAGCAGATCGCGATATCGCTGTTCATTGGCGTCGACGCTGATGGCAAGCACCGTCACGCCCCGGTCTGCAAAGCGGCGCGTGAACTCGTCGAGCGAGGGCATTTCTTGAATGCAGGGCGGGCACCAGCTTGCCCAGAAATTAAGCACCAGAATTTTAGATCCGAAGTCGGAGCGCGAGATGGTCCGGCCCTGGTCCGTTGTGATTTTGAAATTTGGGGCTGTGTCGCCCTTCTCGGTGATATGCTGGTTCAGTGTGCCGGCCACAACCACGCACAGGACGGCGACGAGAACGCCGATGGCGAGCTGGAGGAGAAAATCCACCTTATTTTTAACGGCTTGCACGGCCTCTCTGACGTTTCCTTCTTTATTTTAGAGTATCCTTTCCGTCGTCCGGAACATCGAATAGCTGGAACGAATGTTCATTACCCGTCGCGTTGAATTCTCCGCGTCGCACGTGTGCCGCAAGCAGGACCTGGACGAAGCTGCAAATCGCGCGCTGTACGGCGCGGCGGCGAATCCGAACGGGCACGGACACAATTACTGGCTGGAAGTTACGCTGGAAGGCGATCCGGACCCGGTAACGGGCATGGTGTTCGACCTCAAGGAACTGAAAGATATTCTCAACCGCGAGGTGATTGAAGCGATGGACCACCGGTTTCTGAATTACGAGGTCCCGCCGTTTGATCGCGTTGTTCCGACGGTGGAGAATGTTGCGGTCGAAATCTGGAGGAGGCTCGCGCCGCGGTTTTCCGGGAACGTGAAGCTTGCTCGAGTCCGGCTCTACGAAACAGAAGATCTGTTTGTCGACTATTCAGGTGAATGATGACGCTGACGCGCCGTTACCGGTTTTCTGCATCGCACCGGCTGCATGCGCCGTCGCTGGCCGCATCGGAGAACGCGCGCATCTACGGCAAGTGCAACAATCCATATGGTCACGGGCACGATTATGTGCTGGAGGTCAGCGTTCGCGGTCCGCTGGACGAAGCGACCGGCCGGATTGTGGATCTCGATTCGTTAGACGGTCTCGTCCGCGCTGAGGTTCTGGATGCGTTTGATCATCGGAACCTGAACCTGGACGCGCCCGGTTTCGGAGACGTGGTTCCAACCACCGAGAATCTGGCGATCGAAATCCGGCGGCGGCTTGCAACCGCCTGGGATCGAGCCTTTCCCGCCGGGGCGCCCGAACTTGATCGTATTCGAATCCAGGAGACCAAACGCAACATTTTTGAACTCGCATGAAAACGAAAAACGCGATACTCGAGCTGCCAAAACGCCACGTCGAGCCTGGCTCCATCGCCGCGCACATGAGGCCGATTCTCGAGGAAATCGGCGAGGATCCGACCCGGGAAGGTCTGCTCAGAACGCCGGAGCGCTTTGAAAAAGCGCTCAAGTTCCTGACCAGCGGCTATGAAACCGATCTTGACAAGATCGTGAACGGCGCGCTGTTCAATGAGTCCTGCGACGATATGGTGATCGTAAAGGACATCGAGTTTTTCAGCATGTGCGAGCACCATCTGTTGCCGTTTTTCGGCAAGATGCACGTGGCCTACCTGCCAAACGGCAAGATCATCGGCTTGAGCAAGATTCCGCGCATCGTCGACATGTTCGCGCGACGGCTTCAGGTGCAGGAGCGGCTCACGCATCAGATCGCCGAGGTCATTCAGCAAGTGCTGAACGCGCGCGGCGTGGGCGTGATCTGCGAAGCGCGCCATTTCTGCATGATGATGCGGGGGGTCGAGAAACAGCACTCCGGCACGGTGACCAGCGCCATGCTGGGGGCTTTTCGCGAGCAGAAGCAGACCCGGGACGAATTCCTTTCGCTGGTGCGTACAAAAAACCAGCCGTTGTAGAGCGCTTGCGCCTGCTTACGGAAGCGGGGCCCGGTCGCGCGCTTGCTGCTGCATTCTGGCGTTGGCTGCCGCAATTTCATCCAGCATCCACGCATTTTCGTTGTCGAAGCCGATATTCCAGTTCACTCCCTCGAAGGGCATCCGGGGGCCGAAATTCCAGACGGCCGCAAGCGGCACGCCTGAGGTTTCAATCGCCCGCAACAGGGCGCGGAACTGCCGGACGCCAGCATCGCGGTCCTTCCCTGTCGGTCCGAATTCGCCGGCAAAGACGGGCTTTTTCGCCGACCGCGCGATGCGGCTCACCACTTCGATTGCCGCCGCAGGGTCCAGCGGTCCGTCGGAAAAGAATGGGCGCGAGCGGTTCAAATAGACGTGAATGGAGATGACCGGGAACGGGCTGTTCTCTTTAAGCAGCATCGATCTCCATTGGGCGCGGGTATCCAGGTCGCCTGCGCCGGTCTTGTGCCGGTGGAAGGCATCCGCCCGCGGGATGTCGTTGCCGCTCGAGATAGCGCGGTCGCGGTCAAGTTTGCGCACTGTTCTGACGAATTCGCGAAATGCGGTCAGGAGCGACTCAAGCGTGAGGTCATCCTTCTGGGACCGCGACGCGGGCGTGCCCAGTTCGGGAACCACTGGCGCCCGCGGCGGGGCGTTTTCCGGAAAATCGATCTGATCGTCGTACTCATTACCGAACTCCCACATCCAGATGGCCGTCGAGCTGCGATAGCGGCTCACCATCTCGCTCGTGTACTGGCGCAGGAAGCGGTGCGTGCGGCTCTGGCGGTCCCCCCAAGCGCTCAATGGCTCATGCATTAGGTCTGGAACCGTGGACCAGTTCCAGAAGAGGCTGGGGACCAGGCCGATGCCAGTTTGCTCGGCCGCGTGAACGACGGAATCGAGCAGCTGAAAGTAGGCGCTCTTATCCCGAAAGTAGAGTTCATTATCGCGCGGCCAAAAGCCGTTGGCGGCGAATCGCACAAACGGTATGCCGCGTTGCCGCAGCCGCTTGAAATCCTCGTGAACACTGCCGTCATCGGGATTTTTCAGGAGGTGATAGAAGACGTCAAAATAGTTGACGCCGATGCCCCGATAGGCCCGCCCGTCTTTCAGGAGAACGCCATTTTTGACGGTCAAGCCAGCCGACGCCTGCGATGCGGCGGCGGTCGCCATCGCGGCGACCATCATCACGCACATGCAGATCTCGCGGCGCGCGCCGATGCGGTAGATTGTAGCATTGCAACAGGAGTTCATGACCG
>DASRCT010000031.1:0-17638 GCA_035652975.1 Bryobacteraceae bacterium
CGATAACTCCGAACCGATCAGACCGGCCATGGCCTCAAATGAAATGTTTTCGTCATGCCCGGTCTGCGCCTTGGTGGCCGGCGTGAAGATCGGCTCCGGAAGCCTGTCGCTTTCCTTCAATCCGGGCGGAAGCGCGATGCCGCATACGGTTCCGCGCTGCTGATATTCCTTCCATCCGGATCCCGAAAGATATCCGCGGGCGACGCACTCGATCTCCACCATCTTCGCCCGCTTCACCAGCATCGAGCGCCCTTCGAGTTGCGGCGAATACCTCTCTAACTCGGCAGGATACTGCGCGACATCGGCGGTGATCAGATGGTTCGGCGTGAGCGATTTCAAATGCTCCAGCCAGAACAGCGTGAGCTGGTTTAATACGCGGCCTTTTTCCGGAATTCCCGTGGCGAGAACGTAGTCGAAGGCCGAAATGCGATCGGTCGTGACGATCAGGAGATTGTCGCCGACCCGGTACACGTCGCGAACTTTGCCGCGGCCAAGAAGCTCGATGCCCGGCAGGTCAGATTGTGTGAGTACGGAAGTTTGGGTCACCATTTTTGGTACTTTTGCAAGCGTGAGCAGTCCGCGTCCTGCCTCAACAGACGCGTCTTTACAAGTATCAGTTCACATTTATCATCGTAGCGGTGTAATTTACAATCGCCGGACTGGAACAGGCGTTGTAAGTCGCTGAACTTACACGCTTTCATTTTTTGGCCGCGAATCTGCTTTCCAAGGCGTGGGGGTAATCAGACCAATGAACTGGGACATCATTGAAGGCCGTTGGAAGCAACTGAAAGGCTCGCTGAAGCAGCAGTGGGGGAAACTCACCGACAGCGACGTCGAGATTCTCGCGGGCAGCAAGGACCAGCTCGTGGGCAAAATCCAGGAGCGGTACGGATGCTCGAAAGATGAAGCCGAGAGGCAGGTTGAGGAGTGGTCTCGCAGCGTTAACCGGCAGAGCGAGCCAGCGCGCGGCTAATTCGTCGTTCATTCACGGCGCTGCCGGCTTGCGAGCCGGCGGCGCACTAACTCGCCTGGACCGCCGCGCCCCGGTGGGCAGCGACGTATTCATCCACATGTCGCGAGAACGCCTGCTGGAGTTCTTCGCAGGCGCGGCTGGCGTTCCGAACCTGAATGCCTTCGATATGAACCACCGGCAATAACTGCCGCGTTGTGGAGGTGATCATCACTTGATCCGCGGCGGCGAGATCCTCGAGGCGCAGCGCCCGCTCTTCAATGCTGAGTCCCGGGATGCGCACGTCATGCAGCAGAACGTCCCGCGTCACGCCGGGCAGACAGCCCGACGACAGCGGCGGCGTAAACACCTTGCTCCCGAAAACCGCGAAGATATTGGCGGAGGTGCATTCGGCCACCTCCCCCCGCTCGTTGAGCAGCACCACTTCGTCGAAGCCGTCGATGTGCGCTTGCTCATACCAGGTCAGGTTCTGCCCCCAGGAGAGCACCTTCGTGCCGGCGAAGGGCGATGCGGCGTAGCGAGCATTCGCCACAACGCCGAGCCGCACCGTACGTCCCCACTCGGCGACATCAGCCGTCAGCCCGATCAGGTCGCACTCCGGGGCGACGCCCGGCCCCTCCCACAAGCCGCCGCGATTGCGGACGACAATAACGCGAAGCGTGGCGTTTTCGGCTTGGTTGGCGCGAATCAGTTCGAGCAAACGGCGCTTCATCTCCTCGGCGGGGAGCGTAAAGGGCACGCGCATAAGCTGCGCATCCCGCTTCATGCGGGCATAGTGCCGGTCGAACTCAAACAGCACGCCGTCATACACGCGGATCGTGCTGAAAACGCCCCACCCCGCCAGCAATCCAAGTTGTCCCGGCGTGAGCGTCGGTTCCGCTGCTTCGCGGATCTCCTGGTTGTGCAGCACGTAACGGTGGATCACGATTTCAGTGTATCAGCGCGCTGACGCGGCCCTCTTACTGGATATGGAATTCGGTGCGGATCGCCTTCACGTTCTGCTGCGCCGGAGCCTGGAACGGACTCTTGATCGCGGCGGCCTGCTGGCTGAAGCGAAGCGCGTCCTGAATGTGCGTGCGGTTCTTGCTTTTCTGTCCGAGCCGGTAATTGGCGACGCCAAGATAGAACAGCGCGCCGGCCATCATCTGGTCGTTGCCTTTGATCAGCGGCAGCGCCGCGCGCAACTGCTGATCGGCCTCAGAGAACTTGTTTTCGGTGGCGTGCACGATGCCAGCGGTCCAGTACGCGCGGCCCAGCGCGGCTTCCTTCTTCTTGTCCCAGTCGGCGTCAGAGATGCCCTCGGGCTTGGGCTTTGATTTCAGAACATCGATCAGTTTAGTCGAATACTCGAGCGCTTTCTGGTTGTTTTTGCGCGAAAGATATGCGTCTGAAAGCACCAGCAGCAGGTCTTCATTGTTGGGATCATTCGCCGCCAGCTTCTCGACCGAAGGAACCAGCTTGTCCGGCGCGGTCTGGTTCAGGGCCACCAGGTAATTGGGGTACGTTCGCGCGAGATACTGGCTTTTGGGATTGATTTCAACCAGCGCGTCGACCACGGTTAATGTCTTGGGGCCGGGCGGTTGCAGCGCCATCTCGCACAGCGCATATTCAGCGTATTGCTGTACCTGGGTTGCATACTCCTGCTTGTGCTTCCAATCCTCATCGCTCATACCTTCCGGCTTGGCGGCGCTGCTGATCTTGCGAGAGAGCTCCGCGATGCGCCTGGCCGAAGCGATCACAGCGTCGGCGTCCTTTTTCTCCTGGGCGGCTTTGAGGTTTGCGTACTCGGCCTGCAAATCGTCGCCGCTTCCGGCTGCCTGCCCCCAGGAGAGCGCCGCGGCAGCAAGCGCCAGAATCAACGTTGCGGTCTTCATCCCCACCTCCATATCCGGCATGAGTATATCGCCGCCGGAGGAAGCCGGCGACGGGCGGTCCGCTACACTCAAAGCGTGAGGCGAATCACCATGGCCGGCCTTATCGCCTGTTGCGCCGTTCACGCAGCCTCGTCCGACTATGAGAGCGCCAGGCGCAAGCTGAATGCGATTCAGGAGCGAAGAGCGGCGCCGGGCTCCTATGTGACGTTCAGCAAGCGCGAGATTGAAGCCTGGGCGCGCGTGGAAGCGCCCCGGGAGGTCGGACCTGGATTCCGCGAGCCGCAAGCCGAACTGGGCGACAACGTCGCGACCGGCCGCGCGCTCCTCGATTTTCAGAAGCTTCGCCGGGCGAGCGGCGCGGCGCCGAACTGGTTCATCGACAAGTTGATTTCGGGCGAGCGCCCGGTCGCTGCGACCCTCGAAGTACGGTCGGCGAATGGCCAGGCGACGGTCTACCTTCGCAGGTTGGAGATCTCCGGCGTAGCGGCAACGGGGCGGGTGCTCGATTTTCTGATCAGCGCGTTTTTCATGCCGCTCTATCCCAACGCGAAGATCGGCGAGCCGTTCGCGCTTGAAGACGATGTGGAGAGCATTACGATTCGGCCGACGGCCATTTATGTAAAAATTAAACCGCGCCGGTCCGGCCTCCCGAAGCGATGATTTCCTGGGCGGCGTCTCGGCCCGTCTTCACGCAATCGGGGATCCCGATGCCGTAATATCCGTTGCCGGCCAGGCGCAGGCCAGGCGTCTGCTTCAGGCGGGCTTCGATCCGTTTCAACCGTTCCTGATGGCCGACCGTATACTGCGCCATTGACCGCGGCCAGCGCGCGATTTTGGCGAAGCGGGGTTCGGCGGTCAATCCCAGCATGCGCGCAAGTTCCTCCCGCGCGATCGCAATCAGCGACTCATCGGATTCCTCCAGGATGGTCTCATCCGAAGCGCCGCCGAAAAAACACCGCAGCACGGCGAGGTTGTCCGGAGCGCGATGCGAAAACTTGTTGTGCACCCAGGTGCAGGCCGCCAGACGCCTGCGCTCCCGCTTGGGGACCAGGAAGCCGAAGCCGTACAGCGCTCCCGGCAGCGCCGCCTTTTCATACACCAGCGACAGCGTTACTGAAGAGCTGTACTCGATCTGATCCAGCAACGCGGCGAGCTCGCCGTCGACGCCGCGAACGAGCGCGGCGGATTCGTACGCCGGGCACGCCAGCACGACGTTCTCGCATTCCAGCCATTCGCCGTTCGTCCGCACACGATACCCCGCGCGCGCCCGTTGCAGCGCTTCGGCAGTTCCGCGAATCACGGTCGTAGCCGGCGCGATCCGGCGCTCGAGTTCGGCGATCAGCGCGCCGAGGCCGTTTCGCAGCGTGCAAAACAGGGCGCCTGGGGGCGCGGCCGGCTGGCTGTTGCGGGCCGCCGCCGCGCGCTCTTTCCAGATGCCCCGCGTCAAGCTGCCATACTTCGCTTCGAGTTCGACAAACCGGGGCAGGACGCTCAACGCGCTGAGACGTCCTGGATCGCCGCCGTAGACGCCCGAGAGCAGCGGCTCCGCAAGATAGTCGAGCGATTCCCGGCCGAAGTGGCTGGCAATGAACTCCGCGACGGAGCGGTCCCGCACGGCGCCTTGCGGCCGCCGAAAATACTCCAGCCCCATTCGGATCTTTGCCGGCCAGGAGAACAGCGGCGTGCGCACTACGGGCCCGATTTTGGTCGGCGCGATCATCATCAGACCGTCCGGCAGCGGAATGAGGCGCCCCGTGCGCCAGATGTAAGTCACGCGCAGGTGATCGTTGGATCCGATGATCTGATCGCCCAGCCCGAGCTCGCGGATCAGCTCCGTCGCGCCAGGCTTGACCGCAAGATAGCTGTCCGGTCCGGCTTCGAGCACGCAGCCGTCAACATGCTCGGTTTGAATCACGCCGCCAAGCCGCGGGCGGCGTTCGATCAGCACGGCCGGACAGCCCGCTCGGGACAGGGAATAGGCGGCAGAGAGCCCGGATATTCCGCCCCCGATGATGATGGCGCCGATGCTGCTCACGTCATTCAGAACGCCGCCGCAGGCCTGGCGCGCCTCCGCCTATTTCTCAACGCGGTAAATCGTAAATCCCGAAAGCAATTTCGGATAAAAATCAGTCGATTTCTGCGGCATTACGCCGCCGCCGAAGGAAACCTCAGCCACCTGCTCGATGGAGGCGGGTTGGAGCAGAAAGGCGGCCTGAGCGGCGCCGCTGCGCACCTCGGCGATCGCCGGCTCGAGACCGCGCACGTAGCGCAGATGCTTCTCGTTGCGGACCGCCTCGTCGCTGATGCCGAGCGCGTCGCGCAGAATCTCCTCATGCAGCGCGCGTACGTCGAGTTCTCCCGCCGCGCGCTCCCGCTCGATCACGCAAATCCCCCGCGCGCCCTGCCCTGCCACGCCGATCCGAATGCGGCGCGGGTCGATTTCCTCCAGGGCGCGGCGCGCCTCCGCGTCCTCCTCGAACCTGGCGACCCTGTATCTCGGCGTGAGGGCCGCAAGAACACGGTCGAGATTGAAATCCGGCAGCCCGGAGAGGACGCGGTGCGTGGCCAAAATCCGCAGTCCCTCGGAATACATGTTGACCAGGGCGACCGGAACTTTACGGGCATCCGCAAGCCCCGGGTTTTCGTTGCGGAAGGCGAGCGCGGTTTCATAACGATGATGCCCATCGGCGATCAGCAGCTTTTTATCCGAGAGGATCTGCTGCATCTGGCGCACGCGCTCGGCGTCGGCAATCCGCCAGATCTTGTGCGAGGCGCCGTACTCGTCGGTTACCGCGCCGTCGGCTTCCCCCTGCGCGACCTCGTCAAGAATTGCGTCAACAGCGCGCTCGCGATCCGGGTAGAGCATAAAGATGAGTTCGCAGTGCGCGCGCGTACGCCGCAACAACTCCAGGCGGTCCTGTTTGGGTCCGGAGAGGGTCTGTTCATGCCGGTGCACCGAGCCTTGGCCGTAATCCTCAACGGCGCCAAGCGCGATGAAGCTCTTGCGGACCAGGCGCTCATCGCCGCCGGGCGTCGTGAACTCCTGGAAATATGCATACATGCCCGGCGATTCGTCCCGGACCAGGATTCCCTGCTCAATCCAGCGGTTCAAGTAATTCGCCGCCCGGGTGTAGACATTATCCGCATCGCTGTCCTCCGGCTTCCGCTCGCCGAGGATCACCCGCACCAGGTTGTAGGGGCTGAGAGACAGATAGCGCGCCTGCATCGCCGGCGTGATCTTGTCGTACGGCTGGGTGATGAGGCGGTTCAAATCTCCGGCCTGCGCGGAATATCTGTAGGGTTGGAACGGAAATATCTTGGCCAAGTCACGAGGATATCAAAACGTCGCCAGCGTTCGATCCTGCGTAAATCTGGAACGTTTTGCTAAACTTACATAAATAGGATGCTTCTCGCGAGGGAGTTTATCGGTTACCTTTCCCGCCAGCTCGTGACCCGACTTTCTCCCAGAGTGATTGAGACCACCGACATCAACTCGGCTGCGGCGGCCATTGCCCGCATCATTGAGGAGGAGCTTGCGGTCGAAGACCGGCTGAACGAGGAGGTCCGCGAGGTCTTGAGCCAGTACGAGGATTACATGCGGCGCGAAGGCGTGAGCTATCAGGAGATGTTCCGCCGCATCAAGAACACGCTGATCAACCAGCGCAAGGTGATTCGCGCATCCGGGCGCGACACCGGCGACGCCATGAAGCTGTCGCGCGACAAGGTCAATGACATCTCTCACAAAATTGTGACGGCGCTCCGGAAATCGCGCGACTTCCGCTTGAAAAAAGACCCCAATGACGTGAGGCTGGAGCTGGTGAAGGCGATGACGGATCTGCTCACCATGGAAGACCGCGTGGACCGCGCGGCGCGCACTAAGATCCGAACGCAGAAGCGCGACATCCCCGAAGGCACCGAAGAGTGGGACCTCCTGCACAAGCGATATTACGCTGAGGAGCTGAAGAAGCTCGGAATCGACCTCTCCCGATAATTCGATGAACAGGAGCATCGTCGTGCTCGGCAGCCTGAATATGGATTTTTCTGTGCGCGTCGAGCGTCTGCCGGCGGCTGGAGAAACCGTGCTCGGCGGCGGTTTTCAAATGACGCCCGGCGGCAAGGGCGCCAACCAGGCGTGCGCCGCGGGCAAACTGGCGGGACCGGACCTGAATGTCCGGATGGCGGGCCGCGTCGGCTACGACTGGTTTGCCGATCACCTCAAGGCGAGCCTGGCGGCGGCCGGCGTCGATGTGTCGTTTGTGCATGGGACGCGATCGGCGCCGACCGGCGTGGCGTTCATATGGGTTGACGGTCAGGGGCAGAACTCAATTGTTGTCGCGCCGGGGGCCAACACAGCCGTTCGCGCCGCCGATATGGAAGGGTTGCGGAGCGTATTCCGCGGCGCGGCGCTGGCGCTGTTCCAGCTCGAAACGCCGCTCGATGCGGTGCGCGCGGCGCTGGCCCTGGCGCGCGCGGAAGGCGCCGGAACGATTCTCGATCCTGCGCCGGCGCAACCGCTCCCGCGCGATCTGCTCGAGCTGGTCGATATTCTGACGCCCAACGAAACCGAGGCGCACCTTCTGCTCGGCCGCGAGCCGTCGCGAATCGCGCTGGAAGACGCTCCTTGCGTCGCCGATGCGGTGCTCGCGCTGGGTCCCAGGTCCGTGATCTTGAAGCTTGGCGATCGCGGCTGTTTCTACCGCGACAGCGCGCGCTCGATCGTCGCCCGGGCTTTCGAATGCGAGCCCGTGGACAGCACGGCTGCGGGCGACGTCTTCAATGGCGCGCTGGCCGTGGCGCTGGCTGAAGGACTCGAGACCGCCGCCGCGCTGCGGTTCGCAAACGCGGCCGCGGCCATATCGGTTACCCGAGCCGGCGCGCAGTCGTCGGTCCCGGCCCGCTTGGAAGTGGACGCCTTCCTGGTTGAGCGAAGCGTCACGACGGCCTAACTCACAGCCGCCGACGCGCTCACAAGCTGCCGCAGCACGTACGGCAGAATCCCGCCATTGCGGTAGTATTCGGCCTCCTGCGGCGTATCGACCCGCACCACCACCTCGAACCGCTTCACGGAGCCGTCGGCGGCTGTTGCCGTGACCACGGCTTTCTTCGAGTTCGAAAGCCCCTCGGCAATGCCGCTGATATCGTAAATCTCAAACCCGGTAAGACCCAGCGAATCGCGGTTTTCACCCGGCATGAACTGAAGCGGCAGCACGCCCATGCCCACCAGATTGGACCGGTGGATGCGCTCGAAGCTTTCGGCGATTACCGCGCGCACTCCGAGCAGCAGCACTCCCTTCGCCGCCCAGTCGCGCGATGATCCGGAGCCATACTCCTTTCCAGCGATGATGAGCAGCGGGGTCTTCTCCTCGGCGTATTTCATCGCGGCGTCGTAGATGAACATCTTCTCATTGGATGGAATGTGGGTCGTCCAGCCGCCCTCGGTTCCGAGCGCCAGCAGGTTGCGCAGCCGGATATTGGCCAGCGTACCGCGCACCATCACCTCGTGGTTGCCGCGCCGCGACCCGTAGGAATTGAAATCTGAGGGCTTCACGCCATGCGCGATCAGATACTTCCCGGCGGGACTGTCGATCGGAATGCTGCCCGCCGGCGAGATATGGTCGGTGGTTACGGAATCGCCCAGAACGGCAAGAGCGCGCATCCCGCTGAAATCGTTTACCGATGCGGCGGGATCGACCATCGCCTCAAAGTACGGCGGCTTCTTGATGTACGTCGATTTCGGGTCCCACGCAAAGACCTCGCCGGTGGGGATCTTCATTCCCTTCCACTGCGCATCGCCCTCGAAGACTTCCGAGTACTCCTTGCGGAACATATCGCTGCGGACGCAGCGCTGGACCGTTTCTTCAACTTCCCGCTCTGTAGGCCAGATGTCTTCGAGGTACACCTTCTTCCCGTCTGACCCGATGCCAAGCGGCTCGCGATCGAGGTCCACGTCCATCGCGCCAGCAATCGCATAGGCGATCACCAGCGGCGGCGAGGCGAGGTAATTGGCCCGGACCAGGGGATTGATGCGCCCTTCGAAATTGCGGTTGCCGCTGAGAACGGCGGCCACAACAAGTTTGTTTTCCTGGACCGCGCTCGCCACCGGCTCCGGAAGCGGACCGCTGTTGCCGATGCAGGTCGTGCATCCATAACCCACCAGGTGGAATCCGAGCTGTTCCAGGTATGGCAGCAGTCCCGCCTCGCGGTAATAATCCATCACCACCTTCGAACCCGGCGCCAGGCTGGTTTTGACCCACGGCTTGGTTTTCAGCCCGCGCTCGACAGCTTTCTTGGCAAGAAGACCGGCGGCGAGCATGACGGACGGATTTGAGGTGTTGGTGCAACTCGTGATGGCGGCAATGACCACCGAGCCGTCTTTAATCTCGTAGGCGTCCCCGTTTTGCGCGACTTTCGCAATGCGCTGGGCCTCGCCGAGCGCATTCAGAAAATTTTTCTTCACGTCGGGCAGATCGATGCGGTCTTGCGGACGTTTCGGACCTGCCAGCGACGGAACCACCGTGCCCAAGTCCAGTTCGAGCGTGTCGTTGTAAACCGGCGCAGCAGCGTCCTTGCCAAGGAACAGACCCTGCTCCTTCGTATACGCCTCAACCAGAGCGATGAGCTCCGGGGGGCGGTTGGTCATCCGCAAGTAGTCAAGCGAGGCTTCGTCGATGGGGAAATAGCCGATGGTGGCGCCGTATTCCGGGGCCATGTTGGCAATGGTGGCGCGGTCCGCCAGGCTCAGGGTCTTCACGCCATTGCCGTAGTATTCAACGAACTTGCCGACGACGCCCTTTTTCCGCAGCATCTGCGTCACGGTCAGGACCAGGTCGGTCGCCGTGGCGCCCGGCCGCAGCCGGCCCGTCAGCTTGAAACCGACCACGGGCGGCAGCAGCATGGAGATTGGCTGGCCGAGCATGCACGCCTCAGCCTCAATGCCGCCCACGCCCCATCCGACCACGCCCAGGCCATTGATCATGGTGGTGTGCGAGTCGGTGCCCATTACCGTGTCCGGATACGCGAATCCGCCGGATGAGAACACGACCGGCGCCAGGTACTCCAGATTGACCTGGTGGACGATGCCAGTATCGGGCGGAACCACCCGGAAGTTCCGGAACGCAGTTTGACCCCAGCGCAGCAGAGCGTAGCGCTCCTGATTCCGCTGAAATTCCAGCAACGCGTTGTACAGGAACGCGTCGCTCGTTCCGAACTTATCCACCTGCACGGAATGATCGATAACCAGGTCGGCTGGAATCAGCGGATTGGCGAGCTTGGGGTCGGCGCCCATCGCGGCCAGCGCGTCCCGCATCGCTGCGAGGTCCACAACGCACGGCACTCCAGTAAAGTCCTGAAGCAGCACGCGAGCCGGCCGAAACTGAATCTCCCGGGCCGGGCTGCCGAGCGTCCACCTGGCAACGTATTCGATATCGTTCGGCTTGACCGTTCGAGCATCTTCAAAGCGCAGCAGATTTTCCAGCAGCACCTTGATGCTATAGGGCAACCGGTGTGTGGAACCGACGCCAGCCTTGTCAAGAGCCTCGAGGCGGTAGAACTGATACTGCCGGTCTCCGACCTTCAACGTGGATAATGCGCCGAACGAATTCTTGCTCCCCATCGCTACCTTCAGTTTACAAAACGATTTACGAAACGAATTCGGGTCTGCTGCATACCGGTAAATTTTTCAGTAAGATGCGCGATTGCGGTCCAGTCGCCGGCGTTGCGTGAGGCAATTATGCTCGGTAAAAAGATTGCAGGATGTGCGAGGATGCCAGGTGAATACTACGTCTGGTCGATCGACAGAAAGCCGGTCGAGGTCTATCTGAGCCTGGCGGCAGTAGAACGCCTGCAGAAGCTTGTATCCGAAACATTCCAGAGGGGTCTTGGCGAGATCCACGGGATCCTGCTGGGCCGCATCGAGCGGCAAAAAACGACACGGACCGCCTACATTGAAGATTTCGAGCTGTTTGACCCAGCGGCGGGAGCTCCGAAACCAAGCCGGCGCTCCTGGCTGGACCCGGTTGGGCTGTTCCGCAGCAGATTACAAAACGAACTCCGGCTGGACCGGCTCGATGCGGCTCTGATCGAAAATTTCTTCACGAATCCGGGGATGGTATATCTTTTGATCCGGCCTGTCGAGAACGGGCCTGCGGCGGCCGGATTCTTCATCCAGGAGGATGGTCAGCTGCGGGGCTATGCCAGCTATCGCGAGTTTCCGTTCGACACAGCGGCCTTAAGATCTGGCGGCTATCGTCTGGCGACCGATTCGATCCCGCCGCACGGGGGCAAGCGGCTGTGGTGGGCAGGCGTGACGGTCGGGCTGGCGGCAGCGCTCATCGCGGGGTGGTGGTTCTGGTCTCGGGCGGGCGCTGCGGCGATTCCGGCGCACCCGGCGCCGCAGCCGCCTGCCGCGCCCTCCACACCGCCGCCGGCCGAGCGCGGGTCCGAACCGGCGCCATCGCTGGCCAGCGCGCCCCCCGCCAAGAACAATGAAACCGGCCGCGCCAAGACGCCGATTGTGAAGGGCAAAGCGAAGCGACGGCATCGCAGATCGGCTGTCGAAGCTGACGCCGACGCCCCGCTCTCGCAACAATCGCAACAGAGGACCGCGGCAGGCGTTGGCTGGCTGGCTGCGCCAGCCCGAGGGCTCAAGCGGGCGCTTTCTCGCGTGCCCGGCCTGGGCTTTCTAGGCGACCGCGATCGACATTCAGCCCCGGATCGCTCCGGCCAATAGCTTTCAGCGCGGCCAGAGCCGCATTATACCCGCACATGCCGTGGACGCCTCCGCCGGGCGGCGTAGAGGATGAGCACAGGTACAGTCCATCGGCGGGTGTTCTGTAGAGACGCCAGGTCGGACGGAAAAACAATTGCCTGAGATGCTGCGCTCCGCCGCTGATGTCTCCACCCACGAGGTTGGCGTTGTGTCTGTGCATCTCGACCGTGTTCATCGCGCTCCGCGCGAGTATTCTGGAGCGAAAACCCGGCGCAAACCGCTCGATCTGTTGCTCGATGCGCGCGCTGAGGTCGTGCGTCGACCCGTTGGGCGCGTGGCAATAGGCCCAGGCCGTATGCTTTCCGGCGGGCGCCCGCGTCGAATCGAAGAGACTGGGCTGCGCCAGCAAGACGAAGGGCCGCTCCGCAATCCTGTTCTCCCAAGGCGCGCGCTCAGACGCCGCGATCTCTTCAAACCGGCCGCCGAGGTGAACCGTCGCGGCGCGTGCGCATTCGGGCGCTCTCCAAGGAATCGGACCGTTGAGCGCCCAATCCATCTTGAACACGCCGGGGCCATAGCGCCATTTTTCGAGACTTCGGCAATAGCTGTCCGGCAGGCGATCCGCCGCGATTTCGAGCAACTGGCGCGGGGTGACGTCGCACAGGATCAGCCCGGCGTCCGAGAGCTCGCGGAGGGACCGGACCGGCGTATTCGCAATGATGCGCCCGCCGAGGGACGCGAAATACGACGCCAGCGCATTCGCGATCTGCTGCGATCCGCCCTTCGGGATCGGCCAGCCGGCGACATGGCCGAGCAGGCCGAGCACCCACGCGAAAGACGCCGAGGCCATGGCTTCAAGCGGCAGCAGCGAGTGAGCAGCCAGGCCTGCAAACAGCGCGCGCGCCTGCCTGGTCCGGAACAGCGAGCGCGCCGTCACGGCGGCCGGCCACATCGCCGCCAGTCCAAAGCGCGCCAGCGAGCGGGTCGGGAGGCGGCGAATGATTGGCGCGAGGATCTGCGGCGCGAGCTGATCCCAGGCCTCGACGAGCGGACCGGCAATGCGAGTGTAGACCGGACCATCCCGTCCGAGTTGCGCGGCTGTGGCCAAGACAGACCGCTCCAGCATTACGGCGGAGCCGTCGTCGAGAGGATGCGCGAGAGGCGCGGGCGGTTGTATCCATTCGAGTCCGTGCTCATGGAGCGGGAAGGAAGCGAACACGGGCGATCCGGCTGCCATGGGGTGGACGGCCGAACAAAGATCATGCACGAAGCCCGGCAGCGTCAGCTCCATCGAGCGCGCGCCTCCGCCGATTGACGGCTGCGCCTCGAGCACCGTCACCTCGAGCCCCGCGCGCGCAAGTACAATCGCGGCGGTAAGGCCGTTGGGCCCGGATCCGATCACGTACGCTCGCCGCCGCATCGCTTCGAGCATAGCGCTGACGGGGCTCGGAGGAGGTCGGGGAATGCGACGCGCCAACCGGCTTGCGCTGCCGGCGGCGCGCGGGAAGGCGGCGGAGGCGAGACCCCGTCTTCCTGGCGCGGCCCCGAGCGCCGGCGCGGGCAGGCTGAAGGCTAATTCGGGCGCCGGCCGGCCTTCGCCAGGGCCAGGCATTTGGGGCACACGAGGGAGGCCTCCAGACCGCCGAGAAGATTCTCAGAAATGATGTTGCGCGACTGCGTGTCGCCGCACAGAGCGGAAAGGCCGCCGGAGTCAGCAGCGATATGCAGAGACAACGGGGCGTTTCCTTCCGAGGTCCCTATCAGGTCCACTGCGATCGCGCGACGCCGGCAGTCCTCGCAGGCGAGCAGGTGATCTTCGAAGGCGGCGAGTTCGACGTCATCCGTGATTTCGCCGAGAGCATAGCGCGCAAGCAGCCGCGTATCGGGATGGTCCATTGGCCGAGAGTACCAAATTACGCGCCGTTGGCGCGCAGGATCGCGTGCGCTACGGTCAACGGACCGGGCGACGGAGCGCCAGACAAGGCCCTGTATTGCGCCTGCAATGCGTTCCATTCCGCATGGATGGCGGTCTGGACAGGAATCAATTGCGGATCGCGAATCTCTTCGCCAGCCTTGAAATTCAGCTCACAGGCGAAGATGCGATCTGGTTTTTCCGGGTTGTAGAGCGGCATGCCGAACTTGTGGCACATCAACGGACGATGCTCATAGATGGAGCAGACGTCCTGCTCGAGCGCCGGACACGGCAGGCGGTCGCCGCGGATGAGAGCGCGAATGATGTACTCGCGCGCACGCGCCTCGACAGCGGCTCGCAATTCAAGCGGGAGGCGCGCAAGGCCCTTTGCAATCTGCGCGGCCTCGATTTCGGTGATGCTGAAGACGTGGTGACAGCACTCGGTGCAGCCCGGCCGGCAATGAATTTTGGCGCCGTGCAGTTCGCGATTGCGGGCGAACTCAGCGTCCACTGCCGTTACAATTTGCTGGTACCGCGTCTCAATCACCTGACCTATTCTACGCTCGAATACAATTGAGGGTTTTAGGAGTCAACGTGTCTCGTGCTTCCCAACGGGCCGGACGGCCAGGATTTTTACTGTTGACGGCAGCCCTCCTGGCGTTTGGCCAGCAAGGCGGCCAGATTACAGGGGTCATCACTGACCCCGCCGGCGCGGCCATCCCGAACGCGCAGGTTGAAGCGACGAACGTAAACACTGGCGCGGTGCGCGTCGTGGAAACGAACGCCTCCGGAACATACGTGCTGTCGCCGCTGCCTGTTGGCGAATATACGCTTCGCATCGAGAAATCGGGTTTTAAGACGCTTACGAAGCCAGGCATTATCATCAACATTAATTCGGCGCTCACGCTAAATCTCTCGATGGAGCTGGGCAGCGCGCAACAGCAGGTGACGGTCAGCGGCGCCGCGCCGATCATCGATACCGAAACCCAGGAACTGGGGAACTACCGTTTCGAACAGCAGATCCAAAACCTGCCGATCATCGTCCGCGAGGTTCAGACTCTCGTGGGTCAGACGGCGGGCGTTCCCTACGGCAGCACTGACACGGTGGGCGGCACGTTTCAGAACGGCAGCCGGAGCGCCATGCAGGTTGTCGCCGATGGCGGCCAGTTGAATCCGTTTCAGACGACCGGTTATCCGGCGATTGACGGCATCGGCCGACGCGCGGATCTCACCATGCCGAACATAGATACAATCGGCGAATTCAAGCTAGTGACCAACGGCGGCGACGCCCAGTACGCCGCCCCGACTGCAATCATCGTGGCCACCAAGTCGGGTACGAATGAACTGCACGGGAGCTTGTATGAGTTCTACCAATCCGGTGGACTGTCCACTCGACGGTGGGAGCTGCCGCAGCCGCCGTCGTTCGTCCGCCACCAGTTTGGCGGAAGCGCGGGCGGACCGATCACAAAAGACAGGATGTTTTTCTTCATTGCCGCCGAAGCGTTCAGCCACGTGCTGATGGATGTGCAGTTTGCTCGGTATCCGACCGCCGCGGAACGCAGCGGCGATTTGAGCGATCTGCTGCAACGCACGGCCGCGAACGGAACACCTGCGCCCGTTACTCTGTACGACCCATTGAGCGGGCAGCCGTTCCCCGGCAATGTAATTCCAGCAAATCGCATCGACCCGGTCTCGACCGAGCTGCTCAAAATGATCCCACCGGCGCCTCTGCCCGCAGGAAATCTGGCAAATTTTAACAGTATTTTCCGAAAACCGCTCAGCGATAAATCGCAGAAATACGACGCGCGCTGGGATTACAACAGGAACGAGAGGAACCAGCTGTTTGTGCGCTCCACGATTGGCCATATTGACCAGGCGTCGCGATATAGCGGCAGCGTTCCGGGCCCATACGGGTTTACGACGAAGAACTACTATACGCAATCAATCACTGGCAACTGGACCCGCCTGCTCGGGCCTACAGCGCTGTTCAAAATCCAGGTTTCCTATCGAAACGAGCCGTTCAAGAATATTCCGTCCGGCGGAAGCCAGGTATTTTCGATTTCGATTCAGGGAATCACGGCCGAACCGCCATTCGCCGGCCCGCCCGCCATCGCTAACGGACCCGGCGGGTTGGGGATTAGCAATCTTTTCGACCGCCTGCTGTTCAACTTCAGCGAGGATCACGATTACCAAATCAATCCTACATTCGCCAAGACGCTCGGAAATCATAATCTGCACGCCGGCTTCGCGTTCCTGCACGGCATCAAGACGCAGGAGCTGGCGTCGCCGCCCTACGGCCGCTACACCACCGCTTCGGATTTCAATAATTCAAAATCCACGGTTTCGGCGACCGGCGACGCGTTTGCAGATTTTCTGCTGGGATACCCTTCAAGCACGGACGTGACAACTGGGCCGCACGGCGGGTTTTTGCAGAAAACGAACTGGTCTCTTTTTGTCCAGGACGACTGGAAAATCACTTCGCGGTTCACTCTGAATCTCGGGCTGCGGTATGACAACTTCGGGCTGTTCGAATCGACGGATAGGCGCATTGCCAACGGAGTGTTCGCGCTTGGCAAGGTGGTTATTCCGGATGGGAGCCAGTCGCTGATCCAGCCGGCATTCCAGCAATTCTCGAGTCTGTTTGTTCAGGCAAGCGCAGCCGGACTGACGAACGCCCTCGCGGTTCCGAACAACCGCGATTTCTCGCCGCGCGTCGGATTTGCCTATCAGTTTGGACCGCAACTTGTGATCCGTGGCGGCGCTGGCATCTACAACAACGACATCACGTTCAACGCCTTCAGCAATGAACTGAATTCACCGCCGTTTACGTATCGTGCGCAGTTGTCGAGGTCGCTGTTGATCTCCAATGGCGTCGACGTAAACCGCTTCTACACGTTCGAGAATCCCACGGCAAACGGAAGCACGGCCGCCGCTGCGAACGCGTTAAGCGCTATCGGAGGATTCACGCCCAACTATCCCACACAGAAAGCGTACGAATGGAATTTGACTGTCGAGCGCCAAATCGGCGGCTCAATGGCAATCCGCGCCAGCTATCTCGGCAATCTCGGGCGCAACCTGGCGCGTCTGGTTGCCTCTAACGCCTGCGTCCCAGGTCCGGTCTCCTGCGATTCCCGCAAGGCCGGCGATCCGACTGCGCGACAATGGCCGCAATTTAGCTCGACGTTCGGCCAAAACACGGAAGGCGGCAACTCCAATTTCAATTCTGGCGAAATCGAGTTCAGCCGCAGGTTCAGCCAGGGGCTCCTGTTTGATGTGAACTACTCGTATTCGCGTCTGTTTGGATATCAGTACCAAGCCACGAACCCCGTGATCAGCGCGCTCTGGCGCTACGACTACGGTCCGATCTCCGCCCAGCCCTACAGCGTGTTCCACTGGAATTACGTCTATGAACTTCCATTTGGGCGGGGACGCCGGTTTGGCAACCACATATCGAAGTGGGTGGATGCGGTTGCAGGGGGATGGGCTCTGTCGGGTCTGGGAACGTGGCAGTCCGGCTCGCCTCTTACCGTTATGGCCGGAGTCGGCCAGAGTCCGACCGGGGCGGCGGCTAACCGCGCCGACCGCATTGGCAACGGAGCCATCGATCATGGCGGATCGCGCGGGCAGAACGCGCGTCAATGGTTCGATATTGCCGCGTACCGGCTCCCGCCTTATATTGACGCGAGCGCAGCGAACCCAACGCGGCAGTTCGGCTCGGCAGGCATCGGAACGGTAATCGGGCCGCGCTTCATGAACTACGACGCGAGTCTGCAAAAGCGCTTCCAGATCCGCGAGCGTGCGCGCATCGAACTGCGCATCGACGCTTTCGATCCATTCAACGTCCCGATGCTG
Source organism: Bryobacteraceae bacterium (assembly GCA_035652975.1). Classification (GTDB taxonomy): domain Bacteria; phylum Acidobacteriota; class Terriglobia; order Bryobacterales; family Bryobacteraceae; genus TMP-7. The sequence goes on from DASRCT010000031.1 coordinate 17,316, forward strand.
GACGCGCCGGACCTAAATGTGAGCAGCTCGACCTTTGGACAGATCCGAACTTCGAACCCGAACTATATTCCCCGGACGTTCCAATTCGGGGCGAGACTGGATTTCTGATGCATTCGACTAAACCTGCTCTTGCTATCGCCGCAGCAATCGCGCTGTCACAGCCCGGCCTGCGCGCTGGCGTACTGTTCCAAGACGATTTTTCGCGCTATCCGGCCGGCTGGCTGACCCATCCGGTCGGCACGTTGAACGAGGCGGTCCAGGAGTATCACTGGCTGTCGAGCCGCGGAGCGCCGCTCGGCCCGTGGGCTAATGCGATCACGCAC
>DASRCT010000032.1:0-4756 GCA_035652975.1 Bryobacteraceae bacterium
CCGCCCAGTAAATACGTATGTTTCCCGTAGCGCGGCCGCCCGCAATTATGTCCGGCCGGCCGTCGGCGTTCAGATCGGCGACGGCCAGATCCTCTACCGCCACCCCGTCGTCGATGATTGTTTTCTTCCAGGCGCCGCCGGCCAATTTGTACAACGCCAGCCCCCATGGCGTTCCGCGCCATCCGGCTGCGAGTTCATCATCGCCGTCGCCATCAAAATCAGCCCAGCCAAGCGCGTGCGCTTGACTGAGCGAATCGTCGATCACCGTTCGCGCCCATAGGGATGGCGTTTCTTTGTAGACCACCACGCTGTTGCCATGCCACGGTTCTACGGTTGCCAGATAGCGCGCGCCCTTCACGCTGCCCAGCTTGATTTCTCCGGGCTTCCCCTCGGCGATTCGGCGTTTTGACCATTTCCCATCGCCTTGCCGCTTCAAAGCAAATACGCCTTCCGTGCTGGCGACCCAAATCTCCCCCTTCACGCCGACGAAATTATGAGTGATGTGCAGTGAGCTGTCAGCAACCTCCGCTGGCCAGGTCTGTTGATCGGGATTAGCCGGGATATGAAAAACCAGTATGCGCGACCCTGGCCCGTTTGACCAGGTCGGCGCCGCCGCGCCGCGACCGTGGAGGGGAACGACCACCAGCTCGGAGCGCCCGTCGCCGTCGACATCGATCCAACGAATGCGATGTATTGTCGGCTCCGTCGCAATATCGTGCACAGCGCCGGAGTGACTGACCCAGTGCAGCGATCCGCCTGAACTGGTATTTGTTGGCTGCCAGTCCGCTCCCAGAGCAAAGTCGAGTTTCCCGTCTCCGTCGATGTCGTAAGGCGCAATAGCGACGTTGTCATGCGCGGTCACCCGCTCGGCCACAACATGTTTCGTCCAGCCCGGATTCTCAAACCACAAAATCTGCGTTGGATTGATGGCCACGATATCCGCCTTGCCATCCGCGTTGACGTCGGCGGCGGTGACCGCGTAAACAACGCCCAGGCCGGCCGCGATTTCCTGAACGCGAAATCGAGACGCGCCCGCGGCCGACATGACGGCGTTAGCGAGGAGGAACACCGTACCGGCTGGTCGCATGTTCCTATATTATCGACCGCTGCTCTTTCGACGGCGCTCCGGCGCGGCGATCTTCTTGCAGAAAACTCGCATCCGCGTTTCAATCCGGCTGGCCGCCTGCGCCATGCCGATTCGCTGCGAGACTACTTTTCTGTCCAGCTCGTCCAGTACTCTTTCCATTCGACCTGCTCGCCCGCCGGCAGCACGCGGATGGGATTCAGTCCGTCGAGCATCACTGCGTACTCATCGGTGTGGCTCTTGTTCTTTTGGTTCGCCAGCGCCTTGGGGTGCGGGCCGTGATGGATGCCGCGCGGATGCAGCGTCGCCATGCCGGGTCGGATATTTTGCCGGCTGAAGAAGTCTCCATCGTGGTAGAAGATAAACTCGTCGTAATCCGTATTGCGATGAAAAAACGGAACCCTGAGTGCGTCCGGGTCCTGTTCGAGCGGTCGGGGAAGGAAGCTGCATATCACGGCTCCGTTCGTCACGAATGTCGTGTGCGCGCTCGGCGGAAGGTGGGCGCGGTGACTCATGATCGGCCGTATGTCGCGCATATTGAGCTTCCAGACCGTCAGATCGCCCTTCCAGCCGACAACGTCGATCGGGTTCCATGGATAGAACACCTTCGAGTATTCCTCGTCGACTTTGATGCGGACTTCCCATTCGCGAGCATCGTCCAGAATGGGCGCGGGTTCCGGAGTTTCAATCACGCTCGGGTCGTAGAGCGCGTGCTGTCCGATCAGCCCCTTTTGCGGCTGCTCGAATTCCGACTTGGACTGGATAATCAGAAAAAAGTTGTCCTGGGTGTCAGGCGCGATCCGGTATGTCACCGCGCGCGGTATGACAATGTAATCGCCGCGCTCAAATCTCAGTGGCCCGAAGTCGGTCTCGATTGCCCCTTCGCCGCGGTGTACAAAATACAATTCATCGCCGTCGGCGTTGCGAAAATAGAATGGCATCGGATGCGAGCGGCGGGAAACATACAGGCGGATGTCGTCGTTGCCGAGAAATGCCACGGGCGATCCGCAAGCGTCTGTCAAGTCCGATGGCTCGAGCTTGTTCAGATCAAAACAATGCGGCCGCAGCTTGCCTTCGAACCGGATCCAGCCGGTCGGCGGATGCATGTGATACAGGTGGGCCGATTTGCCGTAAAAGCCCTTGCGCCCGTGCTCCTCTTCAAAGGCGCCCTCGGGCAGGCCGACATGGGCTTGTTTGGCGATTTTGCCTTTCTTCAGAGGATACATGGCCTCCTCCTGCTTTCAGGGTAGTCCGAATTTCAGCGTAGTCCGAACGGGTCAGGCTGGCTTGACGCCCTGGCCCTCGACAACCGTATAGATTCGGTTGCACGCCAGCCCGGGCAGTTTATCCACGATTCCGCTGGGCCAGTGCACCTCGACGTCGGCCCGGTCTGCCTGTCCGAGGCCGAAGTGCACTCGCAGATCGTTCTGAGAGATATAGCTGCCGCCGCTGCGAACTTCGTCCATCTGTCGCCTCGCGCCGGCCACGCAGTAAATCCGAGCCCCGATTCCCGACCGGTTCGATTTCGTTCCGAGGCACTTGATCTTGATCCAGCGGTTCTTCAGCGTCGAATCGCATCGCAGCAGCTGCGGAACGTCGTTGACGCAGTTGACGACGACATCGATGTCTCCGTCGTTGTCGAAATCCCCGGCTGCGCAGCCCCGCCCAGGCACGGCCTCCAGAATGCCCGGTCCCGCGTCCATGGACACGTCGGCGAAACGCCCGTTGCCGAGATTGCGATACAGCACCTTACGCTGCCGGTAGCCGTATTCGATCGCCGTTTCCGACACTTCGGGGTAAACGTGGCCATTGCACAGCAGAATGTCAGGCCATGCGTCGTTGTCGAAATCGAGAAACATTGCGCCCCATCCAAGAAATCGCGTGTTCCGGCCCAAGCCGGACTGGAAGGTCGCGTCCTCGAAGAAGTTATTGCCAAGGTTGCGATACAGACTCGAGGTATCCCCGGCGAAGTTGGTCTTGACGATATCCAAGCGGCCGTCGCCGTCATAATCCGCCGCGGAGACGCCCATGCCGGCTTGCGGTTTGCCATCCGCGCTGTAGGCCACTCCGGCTTCGATCGCAATATCGTTGAACGTGCCGTCATGATTATTTCGGTAGAGGGCTGAAGACGTTGAGTCGTTAGCCACGTAGATATCAGGCCACCCGTCGTTGTCGAAGTCGCTCACCAGAACGCCGAGACCATAAGTTCCCGGCGTTTTCCAGATGCCCGCCTTCTCAGATACATCCGTGAATGTCCCATCGCCATTGTTGTGAAGCAGCGCGTTGCGGCCGCCGTCCAGACCCGGCGGGCCGCAGGCAACCTTGATTGCCTTGTACAGACAATTGCCGGATTCCGGAACGGGCACAGTCTTCGGATCGAAGTCGATGTAGTTGGCGACGAATAAGTCCAGCCATCCGTCTTTGTCATAATCGACGAAGGCGCAGCCGGTATTCCAGCGCTTAAGGCCTTTGGGCGTCAGCCGCATCGTTTTCGCGAGTCCGGCTTTCTCCGACACATCCGTGAATCTTCCGTTGCCGTCGTTGTGATACAGAACGCAATCGCCCCAATAGGTCACGACCAGATCGTCCATACCATCGTTGTCGTAGTCGCCGACGCAGCAGCCTTGCCCCCAGCCCGTGCGCGCCAGCCCGGACCCCGGCGTCACATCCGTGAATGTGCCGTCGCGATTATTCTTGTAGAGCCTGCTGGTAGGACGGTTCGCATCAGTCCACTTCGCTTCGAAGCGGTCCCCGTTGACGAAGAAGATGTCGAGCCATCCATCGTGATCGTAGTCAAAAAAAGCGACCCCGCAGCCGGTTGTTTCCAGCAAAAAACGGTTGCGGTTTTCTCCGCCGAATATGGTTTTCGCGCGCAGTCCCGCCTCGCGCGCCACATTCTTGAACTGCACGCCGAGCGGAACGCTTCCAAGCAACTGATCGAAGCTGAACACGGCCGCTGTCCGGCACAGTGACCGGATCAGCGTTCGCCGGGAAATCGCCATGCCAAAAACTGCCGAATCTGACCAACGCCGCGCACAATGGACTCGCTCGGAGCGGCCAATTCCGCGGACTTCTCCTCCGGTTTAAGGCCGCGCCGCGCGGCCTGCGCGCTCTCCTATCCTAACAAGGGCGTCATAATAATCGAGTGCGGTGGATATGCTTGGCCGCGATTCTTGGAACTGCGGCCGGGGCTTCCGGGTTGATGCTGAAGGACAGCTACGGGCGCGATGTGCGGCCGCTTGAGAGCCGCGCGGCGGTATTTATCTTCACGCGCATCGATTGCCCGATTTCAAACCGCTATGCTCCCGAGATCTCACGCCTGCACGCCGCTTTCGCCCCTAAGGGGATCGCATTCTGGCTGGTGTATGTGGACTCTGCGCGAACGCCGGAGGACGTTCGCAGGCACATGGCCGAGTATGGCTATCACATGGGGGCCCTGCTCGACTTTCGTCATGAGCTTGTATCGCTCACTCACGCCGAAGTTACGCCCGAAGCGGTCGTGTACTGCGACAACCACATTGTCTATCGCGGCCGCATTGACGATCAGTACGCGACGTTCGGCAAATCGCGGCCGAACGCAACCACGCACGATCTTGAAGACGTGCTAACGGCCATCGCCGCGGGCCGGACCCTCCAACCGCATACGACCCGCGCCACAGGCTGCTTTATCTC
>DASRCT010000033.1:0-30675 GCA_035652975.1 Bryobacteraceae bacterium
GCCGGCAGGGAAGGAGAGGACGTCGGTCGGATAATCCCTGCCGAGAAACTGCGCGTTGAGACGCTCTAAATCGCGGTCGCGGGCGATCAGGCAGGTGAACGATCTGCCCCCGGCGACCTTATCACGCAAGGCCGCGGCGAATCCGCGCAGCCGCGAGCGGTCAAAGGCCGCAGAACCGCAACGGAATAAAATCGCGCTCTCGGGAGCGGGCATACGCAACCCGTTACGCCAGCGGAATGGCCGCGTCCGGGCGGGATGACGCAGGCGGCGCGATCTCCGGAGTCTGCGCTCCGTTTTCCCGTTCGCCGCCCCCATCCAGTTTTAAGGAAAGCTGGCGGCCGGCGATGTTCTCCTGATAGCGTTCGTACGCCTTCACGATTCTTTGCACCAACGAGTGCCGCACCACATCGCGGTCGTCGAATTGGATGAAGCTGATCCCTTCGACGCCGCGCAGGATCTCGACCGCATCAATCAGGCCGCTGCGCTTTCCGCTCGGAAGATCGATCTGCGTCGCGTCCCCCGTAACCACCATTTTTGAGTTGAAGCCGGTGCGCGTCAGAATCATCTTCATCTGCTCGGGCGTGCTGTTCTGCGCTTCGTCCAGAATAATGAAGCTGTCATTCAGCGTACGCCCGCGCATGAAGGCGATAGGCGCCACCTCGATCACGTTGCGCTCCAGCAGTTTTTCAACGCGCTCGGCTTCGAGCATGTCGAACAGCGCGTCGTAAAGCGGCCGGAGGTACGGGTCCACTTTCTCCTGCAAGGTGCCCGGAAGGAAGCCCAAACGCTCGCCGGCTTCGACCGCCGGCCGCGTGAGAATGATCCGGCTCACGCGTTTGCCCATCAACGCGGAAACCGCCATCGCCACTGCCAGGTAGGTCTTGCCCGTTCCGGCCGGACCGACGCCGAACACCAGATCGTTGCGCTCAATCGCCTCCACGTACCGGCGCTGGTTGATGGTCTTTGGCGCAAGAGTCTTCTTGCCGAAACTGCGCGACCGGCCGCTCTCGACAAGCCTTCGCAGCGTGGTCTCGGCGTCGCCCGTGACTACGCGCAGATAACTGTTCAGGTCGCCGTTGTTGAATACATGACCTTCCTGAACCAGCGCGAAGTAGTCCTCCAGAATGCTGGCGGCGCGGGAGACATTGTCGGCCTCGCCTTCGAGCTCAATAGCGTCGTTCAAGAGGCGCGTCTTCAGCTTGAGGTTATCTTCCAGAACGCGGATGTTTTCGTCTCGGGTTCCAAACAGAGATTCAATGCCGCGGCTGATCGGTACGCTAGCTTTCATCAGGTGCTGTGGGGCGAGGCAGGACTGAGGCAGGTTCTGCTCAATGCATTTTCCGCGGGAGCGGAATAAGCTGACATCTGACTTAATTATACCAGGACGCGCCAGAAGTCCAACCCGAAATTGAGACCACCCGGCGCCGGCTTGCCGCCCAGCGCAGGGCGATCCGTAAGTTCAACCGGGCCAGCAACAAACGCCGTTCCCGCCTAGCGCCTCTGGCGGGCTGCATCGGGCCGGTACGCAATACAGTCGATCTCCACCTTCATTTCCGGATTGGCGAACTTGGCTTCCACCGTCGTCCGCGCCGGCTTGTGGTCTCCAAAAAACTCCGCGTAGACTTCGTTCATCAGCGCGAAATCGCGCACGTCGGCTAAAAACACCGAACATTTCACGACATCGGCAAGCGAAGCTCCGCAGCCTTCGAGAATGCGGCGGATATTTTCCAGCGTGACCCGGGTCTCGTGCCGGATGTCGCCGTGAGAAAACTGGTTCGTCGCCGGATCAACCGGCCCCTGGCCGGATACGAACAGGAAATCGCCGGCGCGGACAACTGGCGCGTAGGGGCCGCGCGGCGTGGGGGTCCCGGGCGGACAGATTCGTTCGATCATTCGGTTTTCTTCCGCCTGGGGCGTCGTACGCTGGCGGCTTCGCCAGCGGCCTTCTTGGTGGCTCGTTTGCGAGGCGCTCGCACTGGCTTGGGCGGCGGAGGAGGCGGAGGGTTCGGCTCAAAAATCGTCGGCTGACCGGCGACAAAGGGCTGCGGCCCTTCCTCCTCCTCTTCGATCGCCGGCTCGGCGGCTCTGGGCTCCTCAGGCGGAGCGGGCGGATAGAACTCCGCGCCCAGATAAACCACCAGCCCGCGTTCTTCATCCGGCTCCACGCGCACCAGCAGTTTGTCCTGCGCGTAGTTGAGGAATTCGGCGAATTCCTGGAACCCGTACGCTTTCCAATCGAGATTGGGCTGTTCGTCGGCGACCCAGGCTGCCAGCTCGTCGGCGGTAGCTCCATTCTCCAGCTCCAGGCGGTGTGTTTCGAGCACGTCGCGCAGCGCGGGCAGCGCCTCTTCCGGCTTGGCCGCGGCGCGTTCCGGCGCGGCCGTGCCCTTGCGCTCGATCACCGTGCGGCCGCCCTGGCCGATAACATTCACGAAGTCGGCCTTTTTCAGGCGGTCGATGAACTCCGAAAAACTACCCGCGCCGTAGGCGCGCTCGCTAAAGGTGGAATCGAGCTGGAGCATCGTGGATTTGAGCAGCCCGAGCTGCGGCTGCACGCCGCGGCGATCAAGCACCTGGAGCGCGCGTTCCACCAGCGGCATGGCCTGAGCCAGATCGAGCGGCGCCGGCCGCTGACGGCGGTCGCGGGGCTGAAATTCGCGCTTCTGCTGCGATGGCTGTCCCTGCGGGCGCTCGGTCTTTTCGGAATCGAGCAGCAGGGATTCGTAGCTGATGAATTCGTGGCAGTTCTGTTGAAGAATCGTGCTGGTGAAAGCCTTGCCCCCGACCACATAAACGGTCTTTCCGAACTCTTTGAGCTTGTTCACCAGCGGAATGAAGTCGCTGTCGCCGCTCACGATCGCAAACGCGTTCACGTGATTGTGCGTGAAGGCCATTTCGAGCGCATCCAGAGCCAGATTGATGTCCGCGCCGTTTTTATCGCCGCGCGGCGAGGGGATGCGCTGCACCATCTGGACCGCGTTTTCGGCCATCTGGCGCGTGGCCCCTTCCTGGCGGCTCCAGTTCGCGTACGCAAACTTGGCGACGATATCGCCCCGTTCTTTGAGGGAATCGAGCGCGAGCGATACGTCGAACTCGCGCCGCAGCGTCGACTTGACGCCGATTTCGATGTTGTCGTAATCGACGAACACCGCAATGTTCAGTTTTTCCTGCATGTTCCTCTTCTTTTCAGCCGCCCGGACGCTGCTTAAACAAGCTCGTTCACTGATGCCCGGATGAAGTTCACGATCTCGTCCAGCGGCGCGCCCGGCTGAAATACGGCGGCCACTCCCATGCTCTTCAGTTTTTGGGCGTCCTCGTCTGGAATCGTACCGCCGACTACGACAAGAACGTCGTCCATCTGCTGCTCGCGAAGCAGTTCCATGATGCGCGGCACAATGGCGTTGTGCGCGCCGGAAAGTATCGACAAGCCGATTACCTGTACGTCTTCCTGTAAAGCTGCATTCACGATCATCTCCGGCGTCTGCCTGAGGCCGGTGTAGATCACTTCCATTCCGGCGTCACGCAAGGCGCGAGCAATGACTTTGGCGCCGCGGTCGTGCCCATCCAGTCCGGGCTTGGCTACGAGCACTCGGATTCGGTTGTGCATCCGGATCGGCAACCGCTTCCTGCGGGTTGCGGCGCCGGCGAAGCCTGACTGGCTCAGCCGCCCTTGCGCAACCTGCCGCCGCGAATCGCCTTGCCGTCAATTATAAAACGCTGGTTTCCTGGTATGTTCCAAAAATTTCGCGGAACACGTCGCAGATCTCGCCCAGCGTGGCATAGGCGCGGACGGCGTCGAGAAGGTAGGGCATGGTGTTCGACGTCCCCCGGGCGGCGCGCCGGAGGGCATCGAGCGCGGAGCGTACGCGCGCATTGTCGCGCGCCGCGCGCAGGTCGGCGAGCTTGCGGACCTGCTCCCGCTCGGCCGTTTCATCGATCTGCAACAGCTCGATCCGCTCCGGGTTCGCTTCGGTGAACGCGTTTACGCCGACGATCAGGCGGTCGCGGGTCTCTATGGAGCGCTGATATTCGTAGCTCGCGTTGGCGATCTCGCTCTGCGGAAACCCCCTCTCGATGGCCGGGATCATGCCGCCCATGGCGTCGATGCGCCGGATGTACTCCTCCGCGCTCTTCTCCATCTCGGCGGTCAGCGCCTCGATGAAGTAGCTGCCGCCAAGCGGATCGGCCACCGATGGCACGCCGCTTTCGTAGGCGATAATCTGCTGGGTCCGGAGCGCGATGGCGACTGCCTGTCCGCTGGGCAGAGCGTAGGCCTCGTCCAGGGAGTTGGTATGCAGCGATTGCGCGCCGCCCAGCACGGCCGCCAGCGCCTGAATCGTAGTGCGGACGATGTTGTTGTACGGCTGCTGCCAGGTCAGGGAGCAGCCGGCGGTTTGCGCGTGGAACCGCAGCTTCATGCTGCGCTCTTCGGTTGCGCCAAAGCGGTCCCGCATGATGCGCGCCCACATTCTCCGCGCCGCCCGGTACTTCGCAATCTCCTCAAAGAAATCGTTATGCGCGTTAAAGAAAAAACTCAGGCGCGGCGCGAAGCTGTCCACTCCCAGACCGCGCTCCAGCGCCCACTCCACATACTCAATCCCATCGCGCAGCGTGAAGGCGAGTTCCTGAACGGCGGTCGATCCAGCCTCGCGAATGTGATACCCGCTGATAGAAACCGGGTTGAACTTTGGCGTGTGGCGCGCGCCGAATTCGATCGTGTCCGTGACCAGCCGCATGGACGGGCGCGGCGGAAAAATATACTCCTTCTGCGCGATATACTCCTTGAGAATGTCATTCTGGAGCGTTCCCGCAACGCGCGTCCATGCCACTCCCTGCTTCTCGGCGACGGCCAAAAACATCGCCCAGATCACAGCCGCCGGCGAGTTAATGGTCATCGATACGCTGACCTCGCCGAGTGGGATGCCCCGGAAAACGGTCTCCATGTCGGCCAGCGACGAAACGGACACCCCGCATTTTCCGACCTCGCCGAGCGAGTTCGGATGGTCGGCGTCGTAGCCCATCAGCGTCGGCAGATCGAAGGCGACCGATAGTCCGGTCTGGCCCTGTTCGAGCAAATAGTGATAGCGGCGGTTTGTTTCCTCAGGCGTGCCGAAGCCGGCAAATTGCCGCATCGTCCACAACTTGCCGCGGTACATCGTCTCGTGGATGCCGCGCGTGTAAGGGAAGCGGCCCGGATCCGCGAGATCGCGCGCGTAGTCAAGACCGGATATGTCTTCTGGCCTGTACGTGTTTTTCAGGGGAATGCCGCTGAGGGTGGCCGGTCGCTCACCCGCGCTCACGGGCTTGCTCACGACTTCATTGTAAGCCTACACTACGACGAAACGAACTCACCTGTTCCCTCTCGGCGCTTCCAGCGGTCTTTCTTTTCAAGGTAAGAACCCTTTCGGGCGCCGGGGAGGATTGCTTCAGGGGTCTTTAAATGAGGTTAGTCTCGCTTTGGTGGGAGTTGCCTCCCCGGCTTGATTCCAATACTAGTATATGGAATTCAGAAACGCAACAGTTTTTTGTATAAATTTTAGGATTTCTTGACCTCAACTCCGGTAATTTTCTCTAACACTTTGATTGTAGAGCACATATCGTCTTCGGCAAATCCCATCGACAGAGCCGCCTGAAACATTTGCTGCGTCACGCCGGTCTGGGGCAGCGGCACTTGCAGCCGTTTCCCGGCATCCAGAGCCATCCCGATATCCTTGTGCATCCATTTGGTCGAAAAGTGCGTGGAGAAATCGCGGTTGAGGACATACGGCGCTTTGAAGCCGACTAAGCCGCTTTTGGCCGCGCTGTTGTTCAGAATTTCGAGCATGAGTTCCGGAGCGATTCCAGCCTTGGTGGAGAGCACCATGCCTTCGTTAAAGGCCCACATCATATTGGCCAGCACCAGATTCTGGGTAAGCTTAGCGTGCAGTCCCTTGCCCGCCGGTCCGCAGTAATAGAACAGCTTTCCCATCACCTCGAAATACGGCTTGACGCGCTCAAACACGGCTTTATCGCCGCCGATCATGAACGTCAGCGTCCCACCTTCGGCGCCCAGCTTGGATCCGGTGCAGGGAGCATCGAGAAACTGAATGCCTTTGGCGCTCAGCGCCGAGCCAATCTCGGCGCTCACCTCCGGATCAATCGTGCTGCAATCGGCGACAACCGCGCCGCTCCTGGCGCCGTGAAGGATGCCGTGATCGCCGATCGCCACCTCGCGCGACATGTCCGAATTCCCGACGCAGTAGAAGATGCATTCTGCTCTCTCGCCGACCTCCTTCGGCGACGCGCACTCGACCGCGTTCGGCTCCTTGGCCAGCTCTTTGGTCTTGGACCGGGTATGGGACCACAGCGCGACCTGATGTCCGGCTTTCAGGAGATTGCGAGCCATCGGCATTCCCATGATGCCAAGGCCGATAAATCCGAGCTTCGCCATGTAGCATTCCTCCATCGGTGATCGGTTATGATCGTGTTTCGCGAAGAGCGCGATATCAGCGTTCCCGCGCAGGAAAGGTCCAGTGTAGCAATGAAGGCTGCGGTCCTGGTGACCAAGAGAATATATCCGGAAGCGATCCGGCTGCTCAAAGAGCGCTTTGATGTGGACTACGTGGATTCCGATGACGGCTTGCCCGCCGCGCAGTTGATCCCGCGCGCACGCGGCAAACAGGCGATTCTTTCGCAGTTGACGGATCGCTTCAGCGCGGATGTGCTCGAGCAGCTTGAGGGCGTCCGCGTTATCGCAAACGTAGCCGTGGGATTCGACAACATCGATGTGCCCGCGGCGACGCGAAAGGGCATTCTGGTCACCAATACGCCGGATGTGCTGACGGACACCACGGCCGATCTCGCGTGGGCTCTGCTGCTGGCGGCGGCGCGGCGTATTGTGGAGGCGCACGCCTTTGTTCACAGCGGGAAATGGCAGAAGTGGAGTATCGATCTGCTGGTGGGCCAGGATGTCCACCGCCGGACGCTGGGCATTTTTGGACTGGGCCGAATTGGACAGGCCGTGGCGAGACGCGCCCGCGGGTTCGACATGAAAATTCTCTACCACGATGCGCGACGCGCGCCGGAAGCGATGGAGCGTGAACTGGGAGCGGAGTTCGCCGGCAAGGAACGCGTTTTGCGGGAATCGGACTTTATCAGCCTTCACGTTCCTCTGCTCGAATCGACGCGGCATCTGATCGGCGAGGCCGAGCTGCGTATGATGAAGCCCAGCGCGATTCTGGTCAATACGGCGCGCGGGCCGGTGGTGGACGAAGAGGCGCTGGCGAAAGCGCTGAAGCAGAGATGGATTGCTTCGGCTGGGCTCGACGTTTTCGAGCGCGAGCCCAAGGTGCATCCCGGGCTGCTTGAGCTCGACAACGTGGTGCTTGCGCCGCATATTGGCAGCGCATCCGTCGATACGAGACGCCGGATGTCGGTGCTCGCAGCGGAGAACGCGATCGCGGCGGTTGAAGGGCGCAGGCCCGCAAACCTGGTTAATCCGGAGTTGTGGCGGCCGGCCGCTGACTCGCAATAAATCTAAGAAGCAGCAGGTCCGAACGCTGAAACATGGCGGTTGGGAGATGGATCATGTCCTCTTCGCTGCTGGCCACATGCGTCCTGATCAGCGAGCGCAGTCCCTCGATGGTCAGTCCCAGCTCCTCGGCCGCCTCTGCCTCGGTGTAGTGCGATTTTGGGGGTTTCGCCATTGGATGCAAGCGATGCAATCCTCATCAGTGTACGGGCGAGCCGAGAGGCGGCCCAATCGGGCAGAGGACTTAGTTTGCGGAGCGAGTTGCCCGGGGCCGGGCCCTGAGGCGGCCGCGCCGGCTCTGGGCGCCGGCTGTTAGACGTGCGCGGTTTCTGCCGCGCCGGCGGCGTTCGAGCACTGGCGTGGTGGCGCCGGCGTGCGGGCGGACCGCCGTGCGCCGCTCACGCAAGGGTTTCGCGCGGCTCGCTCTGCGCCGCGGGAAGATATACGCGAAAGCTCGATCCTTCGCCCATGCGCGTGGTGACCGCGATGTCGCCTCCACTCTGTCGTACGATTCCGAATACCGAAGCAAGCCCCATCCCGGTCCCCTTGCCCGGATCTTTCGTGGTGTAGAAAGGCTCGAACAAGTGCCTTGCCGTCTCGTCGTCCATACCCGTTCCGTTATCAGCGACGGTGATCAGCACATGCAGGCCGGGGTGGACCGCGGTGAGCTGCTTCAGCTCGGATTCGGCCACGACGGCGCGCTCGGTCCGAATCGTGAGGCGGCCGCCGCGCGGCATGGCGTCGCGGGCGTTGGCCGCAAGACTGAACACAACATGCTGAATCTGCACGGGATCCGCCTTCACCGGCGGCAGACCGGCGGCTAATTCCATCACCGTCTCGATATCGTCGCCAACCGCCGATCTCAACGCCGTCTCGATATCCCGAATCACCTGGCTGACATCCAGCATGGATGGCTTCAGCGCCTGCTTGCGGCTGAACGCCAAAAGCTGGCGGACAAGCAACGCGGCATCCTCGCCCGCATCGCGAATATGTTGAATATCGGCGCGAGCATCGCCGGCGAGGGTCGGGCGCGCGAGCAGCAGATCGCTGTACCCGTTGATCACCGTGAGCAGATTGTTGAACTCATGCGCGATGCCGCCCGCCAGGCGGCCGATGCTCTCAAGCTTCTGCGCTTCTAGCGAGCGCTCTGTGACGCGCTTGCGCTCGGTGACATCGACGAACGATACGATCGCCTGCGACCAGTCGTCGGCGGGCGTTGGAAGAAGCGTGACTTTCATCTCGACGATTTTCTTCGCGCCGGTCAGCGTTCGGGTCGGCAGCTCCGCCGTAAACTCTGCCTGACCGGAGGCAAAAGCGACAATTTCATCCCGGAAAATATTCAGAGCGGCGTCATCGAACAGGCCTGGCAGGGCGGCAAGAAGTTCCGCTTTCCCGGACGCATCATAAAACTCAACGGCGCGCTTATTCACGTCGAGAACCTGCAACCGCCGGACGCATTCCATCGTGAGCTCCGGGTGCTGGGACAGATAACCGTGAAGGTCGGCCACGCCCTGACGGACCCATTGCTCAAGCAGGAGTTTGATTTGAGAGAAATCTTCTTCCCAGATGGCGACCGGCGCATTTTCGAAGAGAGCGCGGTAGCGTTCTTCACTTCCCGGGCGTTGGCTTCGTTGTTCCGGGTACATGTCTGTTTCACAATCGGAACTGACTTGCGCTGACCCGAGACAGTCAACCAGTGCGAATCCGGCTCTCATACGGCCCATGGCGGGCCGGCAACGGGCCCTCTCCTCACCAACTTGCGAACCTGCGCACAACCGACGCGCGGACAGCGCGACCTGTCCGCCGAGTCCGTCTGTACGCCTCCGATATGCGCCTCGCAGTCCGTGCGCTCACTTACTTGTAATGCGAATTCAGCCGGAATCTCGCGCCGGCCGACGAAAAATAGTACTAAATGCCGGCGTGGCCCAGCATCTGGTAATCTGTGGCTGCATGACCTCCGCCACGGCGCTGAAATCCACTCCGCTCAACAGCGTGCACCGGCGCATGGGCGCCAAAATGGTCGACTTTGGCGGGTGGGACATGCCGGTTCAGTATTCAGGGATCATCGAGGAGCACACGGCCGTGCGCCAAGCCGTCGGGCTGTTTGATGTCTCACACATGGGTGAGATTGAGATCCGCGGCCCAGAGGCGCTGAACCTGGTGAACTACGTCTCCTCGAACGATGCCGCGAAGCTGAAGATCGGCCAGGTCCACTATTCCGGTCTTCTTTATGAGCACGGGGGATTCGTTGATGACATCCTGGTCCATAAGGTAGACCACGATCATTTCTTTTTATGCGTTAACGCCTCTAACCAGGAGAAGGATTACGATCACATTTCCACCCTGAACCGGGTCCGGGCGACGGTGGAGTTCGCAAGCGACCGCTACGCCCAGCTTGCGATTCAAGGGCCGAAGGCCCTGCCCACCCTGCAAAAGCTCACCCGCGCAGATCTGGCGAGCATCCGCTACTACCATTTCGTAGACGACGAAGTTGCCGAGGCGTGGGCGCGGATTGCGCGGACCGGATATACCGGCGAAGACGGATTCGAAATTTACATACCCCCCGACGAGGCGCCGCGCATATGGGACCTCCTGCTCGATGCGGGCCAGGAGTTCGGGATCCGGCCCTGCGGTCTCGGCGCGCGAAATACGCTCCGTCTGGAAGCGAAGATGGCTCTCTACGGGCATGAAATCACGGCGTCCATCACTCCGCTCGAGGCCGATCTGGCCTGGATCGCAAAGATGGAGAAGCCAGACTTCATCGGCAAGACGGCGCTTGCCCGGCAGGCGGAGCGCGGCGTCACACGGAAGCTGATCGGATTCGAGATGCGCGGCCGGGGGATCGCCCGCGACGGCTATGATGTGTACGTTGATGAAGCTCCGGCCGGATGGGTGACCAGCGGCGGACCCTCGCCCACGCTGAACAAGAACATCGGCCTGTGTTATTTGCCCGTCCGGCTCGCCGAAGCCGGCCGTTCCATACAGGTGATCATCCGTGGACAGCCGGTAGAGGCGGTTACTGTTCCAACGCCATTCTATAAACGATCAAAATGAGCGCTTATCCAGAAAATTACCGTTACACCAAAGAACACGAGTGGGTGCGCGTGGACGGCGATTCCGGATGGATCGGAATCACGGACCACGCTCAGCAAGAGCTGGGCGACATCGTATATGTCGACTTGCCGAAAGTCGGCGCGAAACTCGAACAGGGGAAGACGCTGGGCTCGGTGGAATCGGTGAAGGCGGTGTCGGATATCTATGCGCCGGTTTCCGGCGAGGTGGTCGAAGTCAACGAAGCGCTCCAAACCGCGCCCGAGAAGCTCAATCAGGATCCTCACGGCGAGGCCTGGCTTGTTAGAATCAGATTGACGGCCCCGGACGAATTGAATCAGCTGCTGAGCGCCGCCGACTACCAGAATTATATTGGCGCTTAAAGCGTAACCGCGCAGCGCTCGTTGCCGGCGAGCCATGCACGGATCATCCCTTGCGCTATTTACCGAAATCCGACTCTGAACGTCGTCAAATGCTGGACGCAATTGGCGTCCAGGCAATCGAAGACCTCTTCCGCCAATTGCCGCCGGAGGTCCGGTTTCATGGCGCGCTGAACCTGCCGGCAGGGAAATCGGAATACGAGATTGTTGACTACTTCCGCGCCCGCGGCGCGGAGGGCGCAAACGGCTACGCGTCATTTCTCGGCGCAGGAGTGTATAACCACTACCGTCCCGTACTGGTCGATACGGTGGTTTCGCGCGGCGAATTCCTGACCTCATACACGCCGTATCAGGCGGAAATCTCGCAGGGAATCCTCACCTCCATCTTTGAATTTCAAACGATGGTGTGCCAGCTTACGGGCATGGACGCGGCGAACGCTTCCATGTACGACGGCTCCACGGCGACTCCGGAGGCGGCGATGATGGCGGCGCGGATCACAGGCCGCGACCGGGTTTTGGTCGCCCGCTCCGTGCACCCGGAATACCGCGAGGTGCTGCGCACCTACACGCAGCATCAGGGCATACCCGTCGAGGAGTTCGCCTACGACCCCGGATCGGGGCGCATTGACGCCGACGATCTTCAGCGCCGGCTTGACGACAACACGGCGGCGGTCATCGTGCAATCGCCGAACTTCTTCGGCATTGTCGAGAACATCCGGGAAGCGGCGGCGATTGCGCACAAAAAGGGCGCGCTGCTCGTGGATGTGTTCACAGAAGCCGTCGCGCTCGGCCTCATCGAACCGCCGTCTGACGCCGACATTGTCGCCGGCGAACTGCAATCGTTCGCCATTTCGCCGAGCTATGGCGGCCCGTTCGCAGGCGTCATCGCCACCAAACAAACCTACATTCGTCAGATGCCCGGCCGGCTGGTGGGCCAAACCAAGGACGCGCAGGGCAACCGCGCCTTCTGCCTGACGCTGGCGACGCGCGAGCAGCACATCCGCCGCGAAAAAGCAACGTCGAATATCTGCACCAACCAGGCGTTGATCGCTCTGATGGCGACTGTGTTTATGGCCGTCTACGGCAAGGAGGGTCTGCGCGAACTGGCTGTTCAGAATCTTTCCAAGGCGCGATATCTCGCCAACCGGCTGCCGCTGCGCTTCCGCGCGCCGTTCTTCAATGAGTTCGTGGTGAGCGCCAACGGGCGCTCGCCGGAGGAGATCAACGCCACTCTGCTCGGCCGGAAGATTATCGGAGGCCTGCCGCTCGGGCGGTATTATCCAGAACTCGACGGCTGCATGCTGCTGTGCTGCACCGAGATGTCCAAGCGCGAGCATATGGACGCCGTCGCGGATGCATTCGGAGCGGACAGCTCGAAATGATCAGGAAAGTCCGAACCCACATCAACCAGAACGAGCCGTTGCTGTTTGAGCGCAGCTCGCCCGGCAAGAAGGGATATCAACTTCCGGAGCTGGATGTGCCGGCCGTGGATCCGGTGGACGCGCTCGGTCCAGAGAATACCCGTGATGAGATCCCCGGCTTTCCTGAAGTGAGCGAGGTGGATGTCATCCGGCATTTCACCCGCCTGTCCACGTGGAACTACGCGATCGATCTCGGCCTGTACCCGCTGGGCTCCTGCACGATGAAGTACAATCCGCGGATCAACGAAGTTGTGGCGCGAATCGAGGGCCTGGCGTGGGCGCATCCCTATCAGCCGGAGGCGTTGTCTCAGGGGGCGATGGAGATTATTGCGGCGCTCGAAGCCGCGCTCGCCGAGATCACCGGCATGCATGCCGTCACGCTTCAGCCTGCGGCCGGCGCGCATGGCGAACTGACGGGAATCCTGTTAACGCGCGCGCTGCTTGCCTCGCGCGGGAACCCCCGCAAGAAGATTTTGGTCCCCGATTCCGCTCACGGCACGAATCCCGCCACGGCGACCATGGCTGGATACTCCGTCGAGAATATCAAGTCCAATGATCGCGGCATGATCGATGTCGAATCGCTGCGCCGCGCTGTGAACGAAGACGTCGCGGCGCTGATGGTGACGAACCCGAACACGGTGGGCGTATTTGAAGAGGAGATCACCCGCATCGCCGCCATCCTGCACGAGAAGGGCGCGCTGGTGTACATGGACGGCGCGAACATGAATGCGCTGGTGGGCGTCGCGCGGCCGGGCGACTTTGGCGTGGATGTGATGCACTTGAATCTGCACAAGACCTTCTCGACGCCGCATGGCGGCGGCGGGCCCGGATCCGGCGCCGTGGCGGTCACCCGGGAACTTGAGCCTTTTCTGCCCGCGCCGCGGTTGAAGCGCGCCGGCGGAAGCTGGACCTGGAATTATGATCTGCCGCAGACCATTGGCCGCGTCCGAGCCTACTATGGAAACTTCGGCGTGCTGGTCCGCGCCCTGGCCTACATCATGGCGCACGGCGCCGAAGGTCTGCGCAAAGCCACGCTGGATGCGGTGCTGAACGCCAACTACATCCGCAAGCTGATCGAGCCCTACTATCAGATCGCCTACGACGCCCCGAGCATGCACGAGTGCGTATTCAGCGACGACCGGCAAGCGGCGCGCGGCGTTCGCACCGGCGACATCGCGAAACGCCTGATCGACTACGGCTTCCACCCGTACACGGTCAGCTTCCCGCTGATCGTACGCGGCGCCTTGATGATTGAACCCACGGAAACCGAAGGCAAGCAGGAACTGGATCTGTTCTGCGACGCGCTCATATCGATCGCGCGCGAGGTGGAGGAGAACCCCGAGATCGTGCTGAAGGCGCCGCACAGTACGCGCACCAGTCGCGTAGACGAGGTCACCGCGGCGCGGAAGCCGATCGTGCGCTGGAAGCCGGAGAGCGAAGCAGCCCAGGCGCCCGCAGAAGCGATCACGCCGGCTACGGAGAGGGCGGGACCCTGACAGAGCGGCCTGCGGCCGCCCGGCCCCAGGCGCAGCCTGACGCCGGCGTTTCAACTGATCTTTGGTTGGGAACACGCCAGCGGCTAGGCTGGCTTGCGCAGCCACAAATAGCAATGATTCCCGATCCGCGCCGCCCTGGGCGAGCGCAGCAGGATCAAATCGAGGTAGCGGAGCGGGAACAGCAGCCACCCCAGTATTCCGTGCGTCAAAATTCTCCACCAGCGGAATGGCAGCAGCAATTTGGCGTACTCGATCACAAACACCAGCAGCGTCGCGGTCGGCCCGGTCCGCCATCCTTCGGCGACTACCTCGAACCCGCACGCCAGTTCCTTCAATCCATCCAGGGTGAAGCGCCGGTAATCCTTCGGGTATTCGTGAAACGGGTGGCAGAACGGCGTGACGATATGCGCGTAGCCTGCGGGCCGCAGCACGCGCCGGATCTCCTGCATGACTCGTTCCGGACGGCGGACATGTTCAAGCACGGCATCGCATTCCACGCGCTGGAACACGGCGTCGGGAAACGGAAGCCGTTCAGCATCGGCGGCCACATCAACCCCCGGCATCGGGAACAGGTCGAGATTGACATACCCCTCCACCGTGCGTCCGGCGCCGCCGATGTACAGATTCCACCGGCCCAGCGGGAAATCGGACGGCTCGCCCGGATTCATGACCAACGGCGCCGGGGGCTCGAGCCAGCGTCGGAGCCGGTATTTCCAGTGGTTTGAGCTTCGACGTTGGTACAGTTGCTGGAGCGAGCGCGTATCCATGCCATCAGGACCGCGCCGCGCAGGCGTAGGCCGCGATACGGAGGACGCCTTCCCGGAATATCGCCGGCTCGGTGAGCAGGCTCAGAACCAGAAAGGGTTCGGATTCGAAATCGTAAAAATAGCCTGGCTGCGCGAGCACATTCTCATGTTCAAGCAGCCCGAGAGCCCATTCCTCCTCCGTTCGAATGCTGGTCATATGCAGCGTCGCATACCAGCCGCCCTCGACATCGAGCAGCCGGGCGCCGGTTGCGCGCATCGTCTCTCGAACAAACGCCAGGTTGTCCGCCACGCGTCCGCGTATCTGCTGCGCGATGGAGTCGCGCATCCCGAGCAGGCGCGGCAAGGCCGCTTGCACCGGCGCGCCCACCGAAAGATACGTGTCCGCAATCAGCTCCAACCTGCCCCAGGCATCGCGCATAGCGCCCTCCGGACCGCTCACCACGATCCAGGCCAGCTTCATCTGCGGCAACCCCGCTGTTTTGGAAAGCCCGCTGAGCGAAAATGTCAGCGCCTCATGAGCAGCGACGAGCGTGCTCACGCGTTGTGAGTCCTGGTCCAGCCAATAGTCCGAAAATACCTCATCGGAGATGATGGCCAAGCCGTGCTCGCGCGCAATGGCCGTGAGTTCCGCCGCTTCCTGCGCCTTCAAATACGATCCGGTAGGATTATTCGGATTCACCACAACGATTGCCCGCGTCCGCTCTGTCGCGGCGCGGCGCAGAGCGTGCGTATCGAGATGCCAGCCGTGATCGTAGAACAGCGGATACTGCGTCATGCGGACGCACTCAAGCCGGGCCAGATAGTCAAACAGCGGGTACGAAGGGCGCGGGACAAGGATTTCGTCGCCCGGATCGGCCAGCAGCTTGAAGAGGTAGGCATAGGCCTCGCTGGTGCTCGCGGTCAGCAGGATGCGGGCAGGGTCGACCCGGCCGCAATAATAGCCGGCGACCGCCTCGCGCGCCTCCTTGCTCCCGAACGGATTCGGGTCGTATCGGAGTATCCGCGGATCCGCAAGAGCGCGGCTGATTTCCGCCACTGGATATTCGATCGCCGCATGCGTCGGGTTGGATTCCGTGAGGTCGAGAATCGGTTCGCCTGAAGCCCGCTTTCGCGCGAGCAGTTCCGCGATCGGATTCAGCCGCGCGCTCCATTGGAGCCTGCTGGAGAACACGACCTAAACGCCGGTCCGACGCGCAGACCGGGTGAGGGGCGCATGGCCGGCCAAGCCGCGGCCATCCCCAACAATGACGCCCAGCAGGCGCGGGAGGGAACCGTCCTGACCGGCGGACCGCCCCCGGTCGGCGGAGCGGCGGCTAAACGACGATGATTCCCTTGCGAACGGCATACAGGACGATTTCCGCCGTGTTGTGCACGCCCAGCTTCTGCATGAGATTCGTCCGGTGCGAATCGATGGTGTGCGGGCTCAGGTTCAGAATCTGTGCGACCTCCTTGTTCGACTTCCCGTGCGCGAGCAACTGAAGCACCTCTTTCTCGCGCTCCGTCAGCAGATCGTATGAGTCCTGGAGATTATTCTGTCGCAGAACGCGAATGTAGTCCTCCAGCAGGACCCGCGTAATCGAGGGGCTGAAATACGGCTTGCCTTCTTGCACGTTGCGGACAGCGGGGAGCACATCCGTTTCGGTGGATTCCTTCAACAAATATCCTTTGGCGCCGGCGCCGAGCGCCCGCAGGATATAGCTTTCGTCGGTATGCATGCTGAGGATGATGACTTTGACGTTCGGGTCGCGACGGGTGATCTGCGCGGTGGCGTCGATGCCGTTCAGCAGCGGCATCGCGATATCCATGATGACGACATCCGGTTTCAGTTCTTCCGTGAGGGCGACGGCTTCGCGCCCGTTGGCGGCCTCACCCACCACTTGGATGCTGCCGCTGCGCTCGAGCCACACACGCAGCCCCTGGCGCACCACCGAATGATCGTCTGCAATCAGAACCCGGATCAAGCCGCCACCGCGCTGGCGACTGGGATCTGCACCAAAACGCGCGTTCCCTTTCCCGGAGCGGACGCGATTTGCACAGTGCCCGAAAGTTCGGCCACGCGCTCCTTCAAGCCGATCAGCCCCAGCCCGTTAGGGCGCGACATTCCCACGTTGAACCCCGCGCCGTCATCCTCAATCGCGACGCTGACATGCTCGCCTTCCCGTTTCATCAGAAGACGGATTCGTTTGGCGCTGGCGTGGCGGGCGACGTTGGTCAACGCCTCCTGGACCACGCGATACAGGCAGGTCCGCACCTCGTCCGGGACCGAGTCCACTTCGCCTTCGATCGCGACATCCACGGGGATGCCGCTGCGGCGCGAGAACTCCTTGGCCTGCCAGTTGACGGCCGGCGACAGCCCGAGGTCATCCAGCATCGAAGGCCGCAACAGCATGGAAAGATTGCGCACGCATTGCAGAGTTCGCTCCGTCAGGCGCTTCGCCTCCTGGAGCCGCTGGTAATCGGCCGGACTCTGCTGGATCGCGGGCCCGTCCAGGTTGGCGAGCTCCATTCTCAAACCCGTCAGCATCTGACCGACTTCGTCGTGCAGCTCCCGCGAGATGCTCTTGCGCTCGTGCTCCTGCACCTGAACGATGTGCTGCGAGAGGCGGCGCAGTTCGGACTGGACCTCATCGGAATGCTTCTCCAGCCGTCGCGTATAAAACACCGTGAACGCCGCCACCGCGAGGCCAATCAGAACGCTCGCAATGGAAATGACCAGCAGCGTCCGCCGGAACTCCCCTTCCGCCTGCGCGATTTCGTGTTGCTGGCGCGTCAAAGCGTCTCTGTTCAACTTCTCTATTTCCGCGGCGATCTGGAGCGCCGACGTACGCTGCCTCAATTGCAGCCGGAGCAGGTACGCGCGCAGCGCCGGCGCGTACACCGGCTCCCAATCGAGCGCCTGCCGCAGCGGGCGTATGTAACTGGTTACTTCGGATCGAAGTCTGGCCACCGATTGCGGCCGCTCGTGGCCGAGCGAGTTCTCAATCGTACGCAGGCTCTCTTCGGCAGAGTTTTGAATCTTCGCGAACTGCTCGCCGTAGCTCGAGGACTGATTCTCGCTGCGATCCAGCAGGAAGTCGCGCTTGAGAATCCCTGCCAGATACAAGTCCGCGCGAAGGCGCAGCAACGCCTCGGCGACCCGATCGTGGGTGTCGTGCGCGGTCGAGAGCTGCTGAAAGATTGCAAAGCTCTTCGTCAGCGTCGTCACTGTAGCCAGCACGATCAGGACGAGCAGCGCGCCGAAACCCGCCGTGAGGGGCGCCCACAACGTCTTGCGCCTAGTCCGCACATCAACCTTCAAATTTTAGAATAACGTTCGATGAAGAATTCTGAAAATGGTGGTTCGAGGGGGCGTCTAACTGGTGTATTAAGGGGGTTCAATTTTAGATGAACGGAGATTAACCTCAGTTCAGAGGGCATAAGTCAGTCATGTGGACCCAAGCACGGCTCGAGGCAGTTGCCCGTAAATGTTTGAAGCACAAGAAATTGATCATTGTTTCGAACCGTGAACCCTATGTTCATCAGTATCATGACGGCAAAATCGTCTGCGTTTCGCCCGCGGGCGGACTGACGAGCGCGCTGAAACCGGTCATTTCAGCCGCCGGCGGAACATGGGTTGCGCAAGCCACGGGATCGGCCGACCGAGAAACCGCATCGCCTTCCGGCGTCGTGAACGTCCCGCCGGAAAATCCGGCTTTCACGCTGCGCCGGCTATGGATTCCAGCGGAGCTGCAACATGACTACTACGAGGGACTGGCCAACCAGGCTCTATGGCCCTTGTGCCACAACGTGTATCAGCGGCCGCAGTTCCGCGAAGCGGACTGGCGCGCCTACCGCCGCGTCAATGAAATGTTCGCCCAGGCGGTGCTGGATGAAGCGCGCGGCCGGGAAGCGGTTGTGTTTATCCAGGATTATCATTTGGCTCTTTTACCGCGATTGCTCAAGCGTGAAAATCCGAGGCTGTGCGTGGCCCACTTCTGGCATATTCCATGGCCGGGACCGGAGATCGCGCAAACCTTCCCGTGGATCGACGAGCTGCTCGACGGAATGCTGGGCAACGATCTGCTCGGCTTCCACCTCGATCGCCACTCGGTGAACTTTATTGACACAGTAGACAGCGTCCTGCCCGCGCAAACGGATCGCCTGCGGCGGACCGTGCGCCTGGACGGACACTCCACCGTGGTGCGCGACGCGCCGATCAGCATCGACTTTGAGCGGCACGCTGCAATCGCCGCCTCGCCTGAAGTCGAGGACGCGATGCGCGCCTGGAGAGAGCGTCTGGGAGGCGTCCGCTACATCGGCCTGGGCATCGACAGAATCGATTACACCAAGGGCATTCCCGAACGGCTTCGCGCTCTCGACCTCCTGCTCGAACGCAGTCCGACGCTGCGGGGCGCGTTGACGTTCGTCCAAGTGGGAGTGCCCAGCCGGTGCGGCATTTCGACCTATGCACGTCTGGAGCGCGCCATTGCAGAGCAGGTGGACGCCATCAATCGCCGCTGGGGCGCAGCCGGATGGCAGCCGGTAGTGTTTGAGAAGCGAAATGCGGGGCTGGCGGAAATGACCGCGCTGCACCGGCTGGCGCACTTCTGCATGGTTACGCCGCTGCATGACGGGATGAACCTCGTCGCCAAAGAATTCGTGGCCAGCCGCATCGATCAGGACGGCGTTCTCATCCTCAGCCGTTTCGCCGGCGCCGCGCGTGAACTGAAAACGGCCTTGCAGGTCAACCCCTTTTGCGAAACCTCGATCGGCGACGCGATTTCGACGGCGCTTACGATGCCGCGCTCCGAGCGCCAGCGCCGCATGGCTGCCGCGCGCGAGACAGTCCGCAATAATAATATCTTTCGCTGGGCGGGAGCCCTGCTTGAGGAAATCGAACAGCTCGGGCGCGCCGGAAGTGAATCGCGCGAATTCGCGCCGTTCGGCCGGCTCGCAGCCAGTGTTGCATAGGGGATGATCATGTACCAACTGGTGGATGTGACCACGATTGAAGCGGGTCAGGCAGTCGAGATTTGGGATCAGATTTGCGGCGCGATCGAGCGATACCGCCGCATCTTCCTGTTTCTTGATTTTGACGGCACCCTCTCGGAAATCGTAGAAACGCCCAGCGCTGCGGAGATCGATTGCGAAGCGCTGGCTGCGCTGAAACGGCTGGCGGGCGACCGGACTGTCACCGTAACGGTCTTGAGCGGCCGTTCCTGCGCCGACGTGGCCGCGCGGGTCGGGCTGCCATTGATCTACGGAGGCGATCACGGCCTTGAGATTCACGCCCCCGACATCGAGTTCGTTGCGCCGGGAGCGGAATCGGTGCGGCCGCTTTTGCCCGCCGAATGCAATCGCGTCCGGCAAGCGATCCGCCATATACCGGGCGCCTTTGTCGAGACGAAACGCCTGTCGGCGAGCGTGCATTTCCGGCAAGTGGCGCCGGGGCATATCCCCGCGTTAAAAGATATCGTGCTGCGCACCGTGGACGCGTCGCATTTTGAGGTGCGGACCGGCAACTGCGTTCTCGAGTTGCGCCCCCGCGTGAAGTGGAACAAAGGCGACGCCGTCCGCTGGATCCTCGAACGTTACCGCGCAGTCGCTGAGCAGGCGATTTGCATCGGCGATGACGATACGGATGAGGACATGTTCCGCAGCGTGCCCGAGGCCGTAAACATTCGCGTATTGAACGGCGCCCTCGCGACAACCGCGGCCCAATACTGCATCACCCGCCCCGAAGTCTCCTGTTTTTTGCACGGCGTTCTTGAAGTGATTCATGGCATGGCGGCATCCGCGTGAGCTTTGCAGCCTTCTCCTCCTGCTCGGGCGCGCTCCCTCACGACCTGCTCGGCGGATCGTGAGGGAGCGCATTCACGTCGTGGACGTGCTGCTTACGGTTGACAGGAAGCCGGCCAATACGGTTCAGATCGCGCTGCAATAAAGCTTGTCTCGAGTTCCCGTCCGGCGGCAAATCCGGTCTAACCAGCCAGCGACGCGTGTTTTCCCGCAAAGTAGTTTTGTTTCTTCCGCCGTATGCCGGGCGAATTCTCGGCCCGCCACTCGGCCTTCTGAGCCTCGCCGGCTCGCTGCGCGAGGCCGGTTACGAGCCGCGGATCATCGATGGCGCGCTGCTTCCCGATTACGAATCCAGGATTGCTCGCGAGATTCCGGACGCCCTCTGTTTCGGCGTATCCCTGCTCACCGGCCCCATGATACGTGACGCCATCCGCGTGAGTCGCATGGTCAAGCAGTTGCGCCCGCAGCTCCCGGTAATTTTCGGCGGCTGGCATCCGAGTCTGCTGACCGCGGAAACGCTGCGCGAGGATTTTGTCGATGTTGTGGTCCGGCATCAGGGCGAGATCACGCTGGTCGAAGCATTGCGGCGCATTGAAGACGGCAAGCCGCTCGATTTGGTGGCCGGCTGCTGGTTTAAACGCGGCCATCGCATCTGCGAGAATCCGGACCGGCCCGTTGCGCCGCTTTCTTCCCTGCCCGCGCCAGCCTTCGATTTGATCGATTTCGATGCCTATGAGCGCGCGGCCGGCGAGCGCAAACTGCCATACGCGACAAGTATCGGATGCCCCTACGCCTGCAATTACTGCACGGATATGGTGTTCTACAATCGCCGCTTCAACGCCTACAGTCCGGAGCGCGTGGTGAGCGATCTCGCGAGCCTCGTGGCGAGGCATCGTCTGGCGGAAGTGTGCCTGCTCGATTCGAACTTCCTGGTCGATGTGCATCGCGCGGTTGCGGTCGCCAAGGGCATCCTCGAATCCGGCGCGCGGTTCCGGTGGACGTTTCAGGGCTCTACGGACCTTCTGTGCCGGATGAGCGATGACGACGTCAAGCTGCTCGCGGCGAGCGGCGTCAGCCATATCGGCTTCGGAACCGAGTCAGCCTCCGCTGATGTTCTGAAGCTCATGAACAAGCGCCATCAGACGCTTGCGGATATCTACGGCGCCGCGCAGAAGACAGCCCAGGCCGGCATTGCCGTCACGTTCAACCTGATCTTTGGCTATCCCGGAGAAGACGAGCGCCATCGAGGCGAGACGCTGCGAGCCATGGCCGAAATCGGCCGGCGATTTCCGAACGTGAGTTTCTCTCCGAACCTGTTCACGCCGTATCCTGGCATTCCGATCTGGCCAGAGCTGCGGCGGCGCGGCATGCGCGAACCCGATACCTTGGCCGGATGGTCGAATGTCGACCTGAGCTCGAATCACCTGCCGTGGCTGCGCGGCCGCGCGTTCGAATCGCTGAACCGGGGCATCCGGTACCTTCTGCTGCTGAACAGCATCAACGCCATCAGGCGCAGGATGCCGTCGCGCGCCCTCCGCGCCGCAGTGACGCTGGCAGGAATACCGCTGAACTGGCGTGTGAAGCATGCATTCTTCAAGTGGCCGGTGGAACTGTGGCTATCGGCTGCGAAGAGACGCTTCGTTGTCCGGCGGTCGTTGCTAACGGGCCAACCCCTCGCGCGCGAACTGGCGAATCCGGAAACGTGTCAGTGACGCCGGAACTCTTCCGCAAACGCGCGTAACTCGGCAGCGTTCAGATCGGACACCGCGCAATAACTCAGCCCACCAGCGGTCCAGCGAACCAGGTGATATCCGTCCACCTCCTGCTGAGAAAGCCCGGCCGCTGAGCCGCCGCCCTCGAAGATGAACAGGTTGATGACGTGATCGCGTCGTTTATATACCACCGCCGCCGCGGGCCGTCCCCCTACGATCTCGAGACGGCCACCGACCAGGTTGAACCCCTGCGCGGTCAAATCCAGCGCCGGTGGAGAGAAGCTCGTCTTGCCCTGAAACCACGGCTTTACGGTGTGCCGGTCGGAGCTGGGAACATCCACCAGGTGATTGGCCATGAGCGAACGCAGATGACTGTCCAGGATTTCGCGTTCAGCGGTCGGACCGCTCATCCGCGCAGGAACGATTAACGCAATCAGAACCGCGGCCGCCATTGCCGCTGCCGCCAGCGACGGCGCCCACCATGCCGCGCGTCGCCGCGGAGCGCTCGCCGGCGTAAACGCGGCTTTGATTCTGCGCTCCAGTTCGGGCCCCGGCTCATACCGCAGATCCGCGGCTGCGATTTCATCGCGAAGACGCTCCAGGGTCCCATACTGCGCCTGGCACGCGCGGCAGTCCGCAAGATGCCGCTCTATGTTGACCGAGGAGGGCGCATCCAGCTCGCCGTCGAGATAGGCATTCAGCAATGGCTCGGCTTCGATGCACGTCATCGTCCCACTCCTGCTTCGCTCGCCAGTTCGCGGACCAGCAGATTTCGTGCGCGCGCTAATCGCGACATCACAGTACCGATCGGCACTTTCAACACTGCTGCGATTTCCTTATAAGACATTTCTTCGATTTCGCGCAGGATGAGCGTCTCGCGGAATTCGGGCGGAAGCTGATCGATGGCTGTGCGGATGCGGTCGCGGCGGGATTGCTGGATCAGGCTGCGCTCAGCGGTGGGCGCGGTATCGGCGGGCTCTGACGCGTGTTCGCCCCATTGCATCTCCCGCCCCGGCCTGCGCTGCCGTAGAAAATTCATCGCCATATTGCGCACGATTGCGAGCAGCCATACGCGCGCATCGCCGCCGCGAAACTGGTGCATCGCCTGGAAGGCCTTCCCGAACGATTCCTGCACGATGTCTTCCGCGTCGTGGTCGTTGCGAACCAGCCATCGCGCCAGGTTGTAGGCCGCGCGCAGATGGGGCCACATCAGCAACTCGAAATTTCTGGCTGTGTCGTCCAAGTAACCTCGCCTGGAACCCGCCTGCTCTGTTCACGACACATCGGCGCGCCGGTTTATTCCCGACATCGCGCAACGGGAATAACGCTTCGCACCATTGTGTCATCTCGAGCGAGAGGTGAATCGATGAATCTGTTTTCCATTACGACGGCGGCCCTGGCGCTTTTCGCAGCGGCAACCGCAAACGCCCAAGTTGACCCGAACGCCGGACCGAGAACCTGGGTGATTAAAGACCTCGGCGAGTATGAGAGTCCCGCGCCGCCCTCGGATGCGCATACGCAGGATGAGGCCGCCGCTTTGAAATCGCTCGCGGCGCAGCGTGACGACTCCGCCGTGGCGCTGGTCCGGTTTTGGAATGCGGGCGCGCCCGCGTATCGCTGGATTCAGATCGCGCAGCAGGAGATCGCGAATCATAACCTCGGCGGACCGGCGGCGACCCGCGTCATGTCGCTCGTGGCGGTCGCGATGAATGACGCGACGGCAGCCGTATGGGCGTCGAAATACGCATATAACCGGCCGCGGCCCGCGCAGTTCGATTCTGCGATCGTCCCGCTGATCGATACCCCGGCGAGCCCGTCCTACCCATCTGAATATTCGGCGACGGCCGCCGCAGCCGCATCGGTACTGGCTTACCTGTTTCCGGATCGAAAGAGCGCGCTCGAATCGATGGCGGCGGCCGCCGGGATTTCCCGACTGTACGCCGGCGCGGAATTTCCGTCTGACGTGGACGCCGGCGCGGCATTGGGCAGCGCGGTGGCCGATGCAGTGATCGCCTGGGGAAAGGGTGACGGCTCTGATGCAGTGTTCACAGGTTCGTTCCCTCAGAAAGCCGGCGTCTGGAGCAGCCCGACCCCGTCGTTTCCGCTGGCCGGCAGTTGGACGCCATGGGCGCTCGATTCGGGCAGCCAGTTGCGGCTCCCGCCGCCGCCCGCGTTCGGATCTCCCGATTTCTCCGCCCAGGTCGACGGGGTCAAAAACTTTGCGCATACCGTGCAGACCAGCCATATTGCATGGTTCTGGCAGCCGTCCTTTATCGATCCCTGGATCGATACCACCAACGAGATGCTGTTCGAAAACCGCATCGATCGCAATCCGCCGCTCGCCGCGGCGATTTATGCGCTGGTGACGGCGTCGCAGCACGATGCCACCATCGCCTGCTGGGATACGAAGTACGCGTATCTCGAACTACGGCCCGTACAGGCGGATTCAGCCGTCCAAACTCTTTTCCCAACGCCGGCGCATCCCAGTTATCCCTCGGGACATGCGTGCGCCTCTGCGGCAGCAGCGGGCGCGCTAAGCGCCGTTTTTCCGAATGCGTCCGACATGTTGTCGGCGAAGGCTCAGGAGGGCGGTCTCTCCACGTTCTACGCCGGCATTCATTACCGGAACGATGTCGATCAGGGGCTGGCGCTCGGACAGGGCGTCGCGCAGGTTGTTGTGAGCCGGGCCGGCGTGTCCCCGGTGCAGCTTCCAAAAGCCGTTAAGTAATCAGCCGAAGGAGAAAAACATGTCATCCAAACGAATCCATACAAATGCGCCCGGGAAAGTTCGAAATTCGGACGGGATCGACCGGCGCGGATTTCTCAAATGCATGCAGTGGGCAGGAACAGGCCTTGTCTGGACCTTGGCCGGCGGTGTTCCAGTATCGCGGTTGCTAGGCGCCCCGAAAACGAAAGCGGAAGATTTCACCTTCGTGCAAATCAGCGATAGCCATATCGGCTTCAACAAGCCGGCTAATCCTGATGTCTCTGGCACGCTGCAAGCAGCCGTCGATAAAATCAATGCGCTCGAGCGTGCTCCGGATTTTCTGATTCACACTGGCGATCTTACGCATCTCGCCAAGACGGCTGAGTTCGATCAGCTCGAGCAGATCCTGAAAGGCTCGCGCCAGCAGCAGGTATTCTACGTTCCCGGCGAGCACGATGTTACAGGAGACGACGGACGGCAGTATATGGAGCGCTTCGGCAAGGGCGCATCAGGCCGCGGCTGGCAAAGCTTCAATCACAAGGGCGTGCACTTTGTCGGATTGAACAATGTGGTTCAGCTCGAAGGATTGGGCGCAATCGGTCGGGAACAGTTGGAGTGGTTGAAGAAAGACCTTGCCGGACTACCGGCCAGCACGCCTGTTGTGGTGTTCGCGCATATTCCGCTCTGGTCCGTCTATCCGCAGTGGGGATGGGGAACCGGCGATGGTGAGCAGGCGCTCGCCTTGCTCAAACGTTTCGGTTCGGTGACAATTCTCAACGGCCACATTCATCAAACCATGCAGAAGGTCGAAGGCAACGTCACATTCCACACCGCGATGTCCACGGCGTTTCCGCAGCCAGCGCCCGGAACAGCGCCCGCCCCCGGTCCGGTGAAGGTTCCGGCGGAGAGATTACGTCAGGCGCTCGGCGTCTGCAACGTGAATTTCGTCGCCGGCAGCCACAAGCTCGCGGTGATCGATGCGCCGCTTGGCGAATCGTCGAGCGCGCGCGATGTCTTCGAGCGGCGCTGCACTGGTTGCCATGGGGTTGACCAGGCTAAGGTCGGTCCGCCGATGCGCAATGTCTACGGATCGCCCGCCGCCCGTGACGCTCGGTTTCAGTATTCTGACGCGTTGAAAAAAGCGGGCATCACTTGGGACGACGCGACGCTCGATAAGTGGCTCGCCGATCCGGACAGCGTCGCGCCGGGAACCGACATGTCCTTCCGGCTGGACAATGCCGCCGAGCGCGCCGGGGTCATTGCCTATTTGAAGACGCTTGCGACAGAACGCCGGCCGTAGAGCGCCGACTACCGGTCATCCTTCCATCCCTCGCTTTCGAGCGCCTCCAGGAACGCGGGCGATTGCAATGTCAGCGCCAGTGCAATAATCCCCAAATCGCCATTTGAAAAATCCCCACCTCGGAACTGAGTTAGAACGGCACCGAGGAGGTGCCGGCGACGTTACGGAGCGTAGAGGTGAACCAGATTGAAGAGCTGAGACGGCAGGGATTATCGATTTGCGGAATCGCAGCCGTGACGGGATTCGACCGGAAGACCGTGCGGAAGTACCTGGCGAAGCCGGGTCAGGAGCCGCGCTACGGACCGCGGGCGAAACGGCCGAGCCAACTGGACCGGTTCCAGGCGTATATCGACCAGAGATTGGCGGCCGGAGTATGGAACGCCGTCGTGCTGGTAAGGGAACTGCGGGCGCGAGGCTATGAGGGTTGCTACAGCACCGTGAAGGAATACTTGCAGCCGAAGCGTGAGGAGGCGCGATCCGCGGCGGTGCGGCGGTTCGAGACGCCGCCAGGGCGTCAAGCGCAGGTCGATTGGGGACACCTGGGATCGCTAGAGATGAACGGCGAAGAGCGGAAGTTGTTGGGCTTCACCTTCACTCTCGGCTACAGCCGCATGATGGTGGCCGAAGCGGCGCTAGACCAGAAGCTGGGCACGTTGTTGCGGATGCATGAGCGAGCCTTCGAACAGCTGGGCGGAGTGCCGGAAGAGATCCTGTATGACCGCATGCGAACGGTGTGGACCGGCATCGACGATCGCGGCGAAGTGGTGTGGAACCCTATGTTCTTGGACTTCGCGCGGTATTGGGGATTCACGCCGCGGCTGTGTGCGCCGTATCGCGCCCAGACGAAAGGCAAGGTTGAATCCGGGATCAAGTATCTGCGCAGAAGTTTCTTATGCGAGCTGTTGGGCCAGGAACCGGCGGGGCTGGAAGATCTCAACGGACAGATGAAGGCCTGGGTGTGGAATGTGGCGAACCAGCGCATCCACGGCACCACACACGAGCAACCCGCGCAGCGATGGAACCTCGAACGGACACGATTGCACGCCCTCGCGAATCGTCCGCCGTATCCCTATGTCGACGACGAACTGCGGCGAGTGGCGCGCGATGCCTATGTATCCTGGCAGGGCAGCCGGTACTCGGTCCCGTGGCAGTATGCGGGCAAAGAGGTCTGGGTGCGCGAACGCGCCGGCCGCGTCGAGGTGCATTACGGCGCCGAACGGATCGCCGTTCATGACGGCGCCGGCCGTCATCGAGTGGTCACCCATGCAGAACACCATCGCGGCATTCCGCTCAACCCGCGAAACCGACGCGATAAGATCTTCGTTCATCTGCACGAGACGGCGCCGGTGGTCGAAGCGCGATCGCTTGCCGCCTACGAAAGCTTGGTCGACGGAGGTGTGGCATGACCACTGTCGAGCGGCTACAGAGCACATTGAATGCGCTTGGACTGAAGGCGGTCGAGGGTCGTCTGGAGGGCTTGCTCGAGCAGGCCGCCAAGAAGGAGCCGAGCTATGCGGACTTCCTCGATGAGTTGTTGGCCTGTGAAGTGGACGCGCGGCGCAGCCGGTATCTGCGCGCGCGCCTGCAACTGGCGCACCTGCCCTTTCTGAAGACCTTCGATCAGTTCGACTTCGGGTTCCAGCCGTCCATCGACGAGCGGCAGATTCGCGAGTTACGAACGCTGCGCTTCATTCATGAGGCGAGCAATGTTGTGTTTCTCGGTCCGCCCGATCCAGAGACATTCTGCACCTCCTTGCTACATCGTTGAAATCATTGGAAGTCCGCAGCCGAGGTTCCGGCCGACGGGCGCCGAGTCTCTCTGCTTACTCTCAGATCCCTGCAAACATAGGCAACGCAACGTCCTGATCCCTCTGCTCGACACGACCGCCGCGCTTGACGGCGGCGACTTCCCGCAGGACTTGCTCAGACTGGATCGCCTCCGCCGGAATCTCCCAAGGAGCCCAAGGTACGACTTGCGTTGCCGCGATTGCCTTTGCATCGATCAAGCGCCGCACGATCTTGTGACTTACTCCGAGCCTCTCCGAAGCTTCCTCCAAAGTCAATATGTTCTGCCTAAGGTTCGGATCGTAGGATGGCAGTTTATGGTAGTTGCGTGCAGTGCGGACACGTAGCTCAACCCAGTTGTTGTCCGATCCTGTCTTTAGTCCCAGGCGATTCAATGTCGCAGCAATCTGCTCGTCCGGAAAACGGCCTGCCATGCGGCGGATGATCTCGATTGCCTCCAGGCTCGTGCATCGGCTGTGATGACCCGTCAGATTCTTCTTCACCCGAAGTTCGGAATGCCGCCCGCCGGTCCAGTGGATCACCAGCACGATCTCGCTGGTCTGCTCATCCACATCAGCAATGATCTCCTGAATCAGTATGCGGATGATGCGTTGCTTTAATCGCATGTCCGTTGCTTCCGCGTTCCAGACCGCTGGCAGGTTCTGTGCCAGGCTGAGCAGTGCTTCCTTCTTCGGGATCTTTGCAGATCCCTCGTTGGTTGCTTCGATGTGTCGGAGCCGTGCTTCTACCTCACTTACCCTTTGCAAGGCTGCATTCCATCGAGCCGCCAGTTCGGCGGCTACCAGCCGATTGTCTGGATCCACAGCCTCGTAGCGTCGCGCCGCCAGTCGCGCCTCGTATTGCGCCTGCTCCAACTCCAGTGCGAGTGCCTGACGCTGCTGCGTGCGTTGCTCAGCGATTCGCGTGGCCGCTTCTACTGCCGCCTCGATCGCGTTGCCTTCCACGGCGTTGAGAACTTCCGCGGCAATCGCCTGGTCGGGACGCAGTCCGCCGAAGGAAATGCACCATGCCTCGCCATGATTGATTTGCGCACCGCGGCAGTGATAGCGCGGCACTTCACTGCGGTTGCCGCTGTAAGCGACATGCAGCATCCGGCCGCATCGCCGGCACCGTAACAAACCGGCCAGCAGGCTCCGGCCGCCACGTCCCGCCTTCGGCTCCATGCGCGACTTCATATGTGCATTGTCGGCCAGCATTGCCTGGTTGCGCTCATATTGCTCCCACGTAATGTAGCCAGCGTGATGATCGCGAATCAAGACCGTCCAACTCTCCGCCGGTTTGAAGTGGCCGATGGTTTTTCGGGCGCGTCCCCCAACCACTCTGGTGCGAGCTTCAGTTTTGCCGAAAGCGTAGCCGCCGGCGTACATCGGGTTTCGCAGCATGTGCCAGATGGTGTTGTAGACCGGCAACTTCCATACCAGTTCGCGGCCGGATTCGGCGTACATCATGGCGGGAAGGCTCACCTTCTCGCTACGGAACCACAGCAACACCTGGCGTGCGCTCCCAAATTCCACCAGCTTCGAAAAGACCAGTTCGATCGCTTGCTGGACGCGCCTGTCCGGATCTTTCTCGATCTTTCCATTCGGCGCCCAGCGATAGCCGATCGGGAGCGCAAACTGCAGTTCCCCGCGGCGAGCCTTCTGACGAATCGCTTCCTGACAGCGTTGCCGGAGAAGGTTCAGTTCGAACTCGCTCATCGTGCCTTTGAGTCCCAACAGCAGCCGGTCATTGAGCAGCCCCGGATCATAGATGCCATCGGGATCCACGACGAGCGCTCGCACCAATCCGCACAGCTCGATCAGGTGATGCCAGTCACGGCCGTTGCGAGCCAGGCGGGAAGCTTCGATACAGAACACCGCGCCGACGCTGCCGGTACACACCTCGGCAACCAGCCGTGCAAAGCCAGGGCGATCAACCTGTCCGGAACGCGACCGACCAAGGTCTTCGTCGATAACCTCCACCTTTTGGAAGCCCAGTTGGCGAGCCTGGTCTGCCAGAGCGTACTGCCGCCGCTGGCTCTCGAGATTACACGCTACCTGAACAGGAGATGACTGCCGGATGTACACGATCGCTCGGCCGTGTCAGATGATCCGCAGTCACCTTGACGTTCGCGTTCATGCTTCATCTCCCGTTGGCTGGACTGCGGGCACATCATTTGCCACGGCGGCGCTCCAGAGCAGATCGGCGAGCGCCGCGGCCAGTTCGCGTTGCTTGTTTCCGGGCAGGTCCGTTGGCGGGGTCTGACACAGCGGCAGGTTCATCTGCGCATCCAGTTTCTTGCTGTGAGTCATGAGGAGCCTCCACTGGCATCTTCTCCAGTGCTGGCTTGACGCGGCGCATCGCGCTATCCAACACGTCCTGCAACTCGGCCAGCGCCTCGGCTGACACCATGACCTCGCCGACTTCGATGACGCCACACACTGTCGGATCCGTCATCCACGCGGGTAGCCCGCCAATCGTGCCGTCTGGCAACTCGCAAAATACACACTCACCGCGTGGGAACTTCGCTACCCGTTGTAGCTTCAGCTCCTGCCCGAACAGCGGGTGCCACCGGTATTGAATTCTGATGGTCTTCAGACCATGGGCATTATGTTTCGGGGTCGCCTGGGGTGGGAAAAACGCACTTGAGCGTCGCACTGGCCGAAGCCGCGATTCAGGCTGGCTTTGGCGCGTACTTCATGACGGCACATGATCTGGTTCAGGATCTTGGGCGGGCCTACCGTGAAGGTCGCCTCGATCGCCGCATG
>DASRCT010000034.1:0-113710 GCA_035652975.1 Bryobacteraceae bacterium
GGCCTCTAAAGCCGCTTCCGAGCGGCCCAGGACGATCGCCTTCTGAAACGCCTCGCTGGCGCGCTGATAAGGCAGAATCCCTGGGAGCGGCTGGCGGGACGAGCGCCCACATTCCAGACACTTTGATTTGGGGACTTCCACCTCCAGGAAGCTGTGCCGCAAACCCCAGT
Source organism: Bryobacteraceae bacterium (assembly GCA_035652975.1). Classification (GTDB taxonomy): domain Bacteria; phylum Acidobacteriota; class Terriglobia; order Bryobacterales; family Bryobacteraceae; genus TMP-7. The sequence goes on from DASRCT010000034.1 coordinate 171, forward strand.
CTTCGTGGCGCACCCGGCGGTGCACCCACCCCTTGTTGCGCAACCGCGTCCCCTGGCAGTGGGCTCAGGCTTCCCCCTTCTCTTTGAATGTCGCTAATCTGAAAGTCGGGCAGACCTAAAAGGATCTCGGATTCGGTCAAAACGTTATCTCCCAAGATTGTTTTTACCAATCTGGGATCACGGTTTGCCCCCGTTTTTGATCAAGAGCCCTCTTTCCGCCAGACGCTTCCAGCGCACAATGCCTGGTCGCGGGGCTTCAAAACGCTACGGGCCAGGCGTTCAGCCCAGGACAGACGCGAGCAAGTCGACGCCCCGGTGCAGTTCGGTCGGCGTGCATCCCGCAAATCCAAGGATCAAGCCCGGCTGCGGCATGTAGCGCACTGCGAAGTGCGAAAGCGCGGCGAGTTCCAGTCCGCGGGAACGAGCCCGTTCGGCCACGGCCACATCGCTCTCGCCATTTCGAATCCAGCCAATCGTACGCATGCCCGATGCCACAGGGTGAACGTCGAGACAACCGCTCAGCCGGCCTTTCGCGGACTCGACCAGAGCCGTCATGCGCTCCGCATACACCTGGCGCATACGACGGACATGGTGCCCGAAATGCCCTTCCAACATGAACTCGGCCAGTATCGCCTGCTCAAGCGCCGGCGGATGCCGGTCTGCCAGACTGCGACCGGCGACGAAAGCATCCACCAGCCGCTTCGGAACGACTATGAAACCCAGCCGCAGGGAGTTGAACAGCATTTTGGTGAAGGTGCCAATATAGATAACCGAACCCGATTCATCCAAGCTTTGCAGCGCTGGCACGGGCGGACCAAAATAGCGGTATTCGGCGTCGTACTCGTCTTCGACGATCCATACTCCTTCCGAGAGCGCCCAATTAAGCAGTTGGAGGCGGCGCGGGAGCGACATTGTCATACCCAGCGGAAACTGGTTCGCCGGGGTGGTGTAGACCAGCCTCGCCTTACGTCGCTGGCGGCGGATCCAGTCCGTTCGGAGCCCTTCCCGGTCCAGCGGCGCCGGCAGAATGCGGGCGCCGGCCGCTCTGAACGCCCATGCGGCTCCCGGGTAACCGGGATCTTCCATCCACACGGCATCGCCCGGATCGAGAAGCAAGCGACCGACAAGATCCAGCGCCTGCTGCGCGCCTGCGGTGACAAGCACCTGGTCGGGCTCGCAACGCACGCCGCGCGTCGCGCCGATATAGTCGGCGATCGCTTTGCGCAGCGGCGCGTACCCTCTCGCGTCGCCTTGCCCGTAGAGAGATCGGGGCGCGCGCCGCACCACTCGGCCGGCGATCCGCGACCAGAGGTTAACTGGAAACAGATCAATCGCCGGCTCATAGGAGCGAAAAGCCCGTCCCACGGATCGCGACGGAGGAAGAGTTATGACGTGCTCAGTGGTCATGCGCCCTCGTTTGGAAAGACCTGCGCGCGAAGGCTGGTTTAGAACTCGAACTCGCGGACGGCGCGCCGCGAGCGAATCGTCAGGCAGCTCGAGCGCCACAAACGTGCCCGCTCCCCGGCGCGCCTCGATGTACCCTTCCGCTCGCAGATGCTCAAAGGCCCTGACCACTGTGCCGCGAGAACATTGATACTCCCGCGCCAATCCCCGGCTAGAAGGCAGGCGGGCGCCGCGCTTTAAGCGGCCAACCAGAATCGCCGTGCGCAACTCGTCGCGCAGCCAGCGCCACAGTTCTTTCCCGCCGCTCGGAGGCGCCAGCGGCAGATCGTGAAAACCCTCCTGCTTGGCCATAGTGGTCTAGTCAACTCTTTCAATTATTGATCGCTTTGCGATCCACTGCCCGCAGCACGCCACGCAAGAGAGCGCGTCGGCGCACAGGTCCGTGCTCTTCAACAACGCCAATCGAGTGAAGATGAGGGCCCGGTCAAGCCGACGCGACGCGGTATTCGGCCCTAGCGGCGCGGCGTCAACTGCGCTCCGAACGACGCTCAGTGCGCCATGACCGGGCCGCCGCCCGTTTTGGGTCTCCTTAACAGGAGGAGCAGGGGCAGCATTGCGACAAAAAGGAGCGCCAGCAGCAAGAACGTGTCATTATATGAGAGCATCGCCGCCTGCCGCTGGATAATTCCCCACATCGCGTCATAGGCCTTTCGCGTCGCGTCCGCCGCGTCGGCGCCGCGCGCAAGGAATGAGCCGCGCAAGGCATCAATCATGTGATTGGCCTGCGCGCTATAGGGATTGACATGGCCCCCGAGAATATTGATATGCGTCTGCTGCTTGCGGAATTGGTAGGTCTGCACCAGCGCGATGCCGATGCTGGCGCCCAGGTTTCGCATTAAATTAAACAGACTGGTAGCGTTTCCCAGCCGTTCTTTCGGGATCGGGTTATTTGTCACCGTAGTGAGCGGCACGAAGATGAAGCCCAGCGCGGCTCCCTGCACAATCAGAGGCCACCAAAAATTCCAGAACCCGACGTTCAAATTGAACTGTGCAAGCTGGTACATGGCGATGGCGCCGCCGGTGAGGCCAATGGCCAGCATCTTGCGGGCGTCCATTTTGCCTGTCAAGCGGCCGACGACCGGCATGATCAGAAACGAAGCCAGCCCGCGCGGCAGATTGGTTACGCCCGCATGCGTGGCTGTGTAGCCCAGCAACACCTGCATCAGGAGCGGGAGCAGAACCGTGCTTCCGTACAAAACGAACCCGAGAATCGTCATCAAAAAGGTGCCGATCGCGTACGATTTGTAGCGGAAGACGCCCAAATCGATGATCGGATGGTCTGTCATCAGCTCTCGGATGATGAGGGCCGTCAGTCCAGCCGCGGCCAGCGCTGCCAGGCTCACAATGAAACGCGAGGAAAACCAGTCCTCTTCCTGGCCCTTGTCCAACATGATCTGGAGGCAGGCGATTCCAAGGACGAGCAGCAGGATGCCCCAGTAGTCGACTTTAACGATCTTTTGCCGCAGATACGAGGGATCAAACACAAATCGCTGCGTAAGCAAGATCGATATGAACCCGATCGGCACATTGATGTAGAACACCCAGCGCCAGCTGTAGTTATCGGTAAGCCATCCGCCCGCCACCGGGCCAAGCATTGGCGCGACGACGATGCCCAAGGCCCAAAATGCCATTGCCTGGCCACGCTTTTCCGGCGGAAATGCTTCCAGCAGTATGGCCTGCGAAAGCGGCTGAAGTCCTCCACCGCAGGCGCCCTGAACGATGCGGAAAACGACCAGAAATGGCAACGACGGGGCAAGTCCGCAGAAAAATGACGAGACAGTGAAGCCTACAACTGACAGCAGCAAGAGGCGCTTCCGGCCGAATGCGCTGGCCAGCCAGCCTGTCATCGGCAGAATAATCGCGTTTGCGACCAGGTATGAGGTCAGAGTCCAGGTGGTCTCTTCAATGGTCGCCGAGAGGCTTCCCGCAATGTGTGGCAGCGAAACGTTGACCACGGTGGTGTCGAGGACTTCCATAAACGTGCTCGACATCACAGCAATCGCGACAAGCCACGGGTTGACATCGGCCGGACGCGGCCGCGGCGTGAATGGATTCATGAACGGTTCTGGTCGTAGGACGTGGCCGGACCACCGGTCATTTCTTTATGTATTCAGAATCGCCGAAATCCGTGACGGGATGCCGGACCCTGCTCCGGCGGCAAACCGAATGACCGGCTACGAACGCATACGACGGCGCAATGCCGCCAGCCCGATTGCTCCGAGTCCGAACAATGTCAGAGTTGTCGGTTCGGGCACAACCTGTATGTTACCGCGGATCTCGCCGCCGCCGTTCTGAACCGTATGAAAATTGATGTAAGACTTTCCACTCAGAATGAAAGGCAGCTCCGCAGCGAGATTGACTCCGGCGCCATTGCCTTCCGTGCTGTCCCACGTGCCGGCGCAGGTCCCTCCGACGCCAGTTGCAAATGGCGTGCAGTCGTTGCCCGGCGTCGGTGAGTTCGTGTCATTAAACGGCATACCGAAGAAGCCCCACACGACGGGACCATTTGTCGTTGGCGTTACAGCCGATCCGGCATGGATATGCGCGGCAACCAAATTATCGTTCGTATCAGGCGTCTGAGATCCGGTGAAGTCGATGTTGAAAATGGTGGCCGAGAAGGTCAATGCAGACATCGCGTCATTCAGAATGAAGGTCGCCGTGCCGAAAGGCGCCGGGCGGCTTGCGCCTGTGGAGGTGGTGGGATTGGTTGGAGGGTTTTCCTGAGAAGTGGTGAGAGTTGCTGAGAGAATCGTAGCGGCCCACCCGGTATTAGCGGCGAGGGCGAACAGACCCGTGAGCAGTGCTTTCTGAATTCGAAGCATAGACTAACTCCTCCATGTCACGAAAATTATCGTGCACAGTGTAGACGCCGTCAACGTACAATTTGACCCATCTGAAGATGGTATTTTGGCCTTCAGTCCAGCCCGTTCTGGTCGATCACTGCGCTTGAGAGCATCGTTCGCTCTCTCACACACAAATACTTGACCTCAATCTCGGCCGACGAACAACTGCACTGGCTTGCGCTGAAACTGATTCCCGGGCTCGGCGCGCGCAAATCCGCGTATCTGATCGAGCGCATGCGATCGCCGCAGGCGGTGTTTCGCGCCTCCCGATCTGAGCTCGAAGCCATGGGGCTGCCGCCGGCGACCGCGCAAACCATTGTGAGCGGCTGCACGTTTGAGGATGCGGTGTTGCAGCAGCAGCGGTTGCTCGACGCCGGCGCAGCGCTTGTGCCGATCACTTCGCCGGAGTATCCGCCTGCGCTGCGGGAAATCTTCGATCCGCCCCTGGCTTTGTTCGTTCGAGGGCGGATTGAGCTCCTACAGAGCCTTATGATCGCCATTGTCGGAACCCGCCGGCCAACCGCATATGGTACAGCCGCTGCGGAGCGATTGGCGGGCGATCTCGCAGCCGCGGGCCTTACCATCATCAGCGGGATGGCGCGAGGCATTGACACTGCGGCGCACCGGGCTGCATTGGCATCCGGGGGCGACACTGCGGCGGTATTCGGATGCGGCGTGGATGTTATCTATCCTGCCGAAAATCGTAAGCTGGCTGAACAGATTGCTGAACGAGGAGCTTTGATCTCGGAATTTCCTATGGGCTCTCCGGCATACCCGCAGAACTTTCCTGTGCGGAACCGGATCGTCAGCGGGATGAGCGCGGGAGTGGTGGTGGTCGAGGGCGCGCAGTACAGCGGCTCATCGATTACAGCGCGGCTGGCGCTCGACCAGAACCGCGAGGTTTTCGCCGTTCCGGGCAACATCACTTCACGAATGAGTTGGGGCCCTAACCTGTTGATCAAGCAGGGCGCGAAGCTGGTTCAGGAATGGAACGACGTGGTCGTCGAACTCAAACCGGAAGATCGGCGCCGTCTGGCTGAGCGCGCCCAAGGGTCGCTGCCGCTCGGCGCCTCGCAGGAGAACAACCGGCCGAATTTCCCCCCCGGGCCCATGGGTGAGATCTGCCGCACTATTTTTGCGGCGCTGAAACCGGACTCGCCGACCCACATCGACGCCCTATTGGAATCCTGCGACGCCTGTTCGTCATCAGAAATAATTGCTGGTTTGTTCGAACTGGAAATGGCCGGGCTGGTCCGGCAACTCCCCGGCAAGCACTTCGTCAGGCTGTGGACAGAGCAGCCCTGTAGTCGTTGATTTGGCAAGCACTTACGATATTTCGCGGGTGAGTTTGACCGGGCGCGACGCGGGCGTAAGAGGACTTGCGTATTGCTTCGGTTCAGTGAACGCATGGTAAGATCGCGTTTGTCCGCCCGGAAATTCCGCTCCAGGCATCTGTGTCATCCATATGGCTAAAAATCTCGTGATCGTCGAGTCGCCGGCCAAGGCGAAAACGATCAGTAAGTACCTCGGCAAACAGTACGTCGTCAAGGCTTCGCTCGGACACATTAAGGATTTGCCCAAGAAGGACTTGGCTGTTGATATCGAGCGGGGCTTCGAGCCGCGGTATGAGGTTATCGAAGGCAAGAAGAAGCTGATCAGCGAGCTGAAGACGGCCGCCAAGTCCGCCGATGCGGTGTATCTCGCAGCCGACCCCGATCGCGAAGGCGAGGCGATCTGTTACCACTTGCAGGAAGAATTGCAGGACAAGCGGAACGGGCGGCGTGTGTTCCGGGTGATGTTTAACGAGATCACAAAAAACGCCATTCAAAAGGCGTTTGAAAAACCACTTTCGGTGAACATCAACCTGGTGGAAGCTCAACAGGCGCGCCGCGTGCTGGACCGGCTGGTCGGCTACAAGATTTCACCGCTGTTATGGGACAAAGTGCGGCGGGGTCTTTCAGCGGGGCGCGTGCAAACCGTTGCGCTCCGGCTGATCGTTGATCGTGAGCGCGAGATCCGCGCCTTCCAGAAGCGCGAATACTGGACCATCGACGCCCATCTCAGCGCGAAGAAGCCGCCCGTAATCACGGCGCGCTTCAGCAAGCGCAACGACGAGGCCGTCGAAATCCCAAATGAGGCGGCCGCGGCAGAACTGGTCGCGCAGGTTCAGGATGCAAGCTTCGTCGTTCAGTCCGTTGTCAAACGCGAAAAGAAGCGGAATCCGGTTCCGCCTTTCATTACCTCGACGCTGCAGCAGGAAGCTGCGCGCAAGCTGCGCTTCAGCGTCAAGCGCACGATGATGCTCGCGCAGCGGCTGTACGAAGGGGTCGAACTGGGCGAAGAAGGGTCGGTCGGTTTGATCACCTACATGCGTACGGATTCGACGCGCGTCTCGAATGAAGCGCTGGGCGAGGTTCGGGGACTCATTCGCTCCCGTTTCGGATCACAATATTTGCCCGAAGAACCGAACCTGTACCGGAGCAAAAAAGATGCTCAGGACGCGCATGAGGCGATCCGGCCGACATCGGTTGAGCGCACGCCGGAATCCGTTTCGAAATTCCTGGCCGAGGATGAATTGAAGCTGTACCGTCTGATCTGGATGCGATTCGTGGCGTCGCAGATGACGCCGGCGCTCTTTGATCAAACGACGATCGACATTGCGGCCGAGGGAAAGGACGGCGCGAAGTATTTGTTTCGCGCCACCGGCAGCGTGCAAAAATTCGATGGCTTCCTGAAGGTCTACGAAGAAGGCAAGGACCAGAAGGACGAAGAGGACGAGGAGCTCAAGCACAAGCTTCCGGCGGTCGCCGAAGGCGAGGTCCTGCGGCTGAAATCGCTTGAACCACAGCAGCATTTCACCGAGCCTCCGCCGCGCTATACGGAAGCAACGCTGGTGAAGGAATTGGAGGCCGACGGCGTGGGCAGGCCGTCTACATACGCCTCCATTCTGTCCACCATTCAGGAACGCGAGTACGTTAAGAAGGAGGGAGGCAAATTCGTCCCCACAGAGCTCGGCATGGTGGTTACGGACCTGCTGCTGGAATCCTTCAACGATCTGTTCGACGTGAAATACACGGCGAGAATGGAAGAAGAACTGGACGAGATTGAGGAGGGCAAGATCGACTGGCGTCAGGCGATGTCGGAGTTTTACGAGCGGTTCGAGAAAGATCTCGAGCACGCGGCGCGGAACATGACCGATATCAAGCGGATGGAGCGCCCCACCGACCTGACCTGCGAGAAATGCGGCAAGCCCATGGTTATTAAATGGGGCAAGCACGGCAGCTTCATCGCGTGCACCGGCTACCCGGAATGCAAGAACACGCGCGAGCTCGCGGTCGATTTGCCGGATGTCGAAGGCGCAGACCTCACCGAACAAGATTCGCAGGAGTACTGCGAAAATTGCGGGCGGCCAATGGTGCTGCGAAAGGGACGTTTCGGTCAGTTCTATGCGTGCTCGGGGTATCCGGACTGTAAAACGACCAAGCGTATCGGGGCGACAGAGCAGAAACAAATTGACGTTCCGCTTGAAGAGAAATGTCCACAGTGCGGCAATAACCTGGTGCTCAAACATGGACGTTTTGGGGAGTTCACGGCATGCAGCAACTATCCGACCTGCAAGTACGTCAAGCAGAAGACGATCGGAATGGCATGCCCGAACTGCTCCGAGGGCGAGATTGTCGAGCGGCGCTCCAAGCGGGGCAAGACGTTCTACGGATGCAATCGCTATCCGGATTGCGATTTCGTGGCATGGGGGAAGCCTTTGCCCGAAAAATGCCCCGAATGCGGGTCCAGTTACCTGATCGAAAAATGGCTGAAGGCCGGACCCGTCGCGCAGTGCCCAAACGGCGAATGCAAATTTAAAAAGGCTCTCGAGCCGGCCGAGGCGACTCACTAAGTCGCCATGCCGACTGCTGCGAAGCGCCAAGTTGACGCTCCAAAACAGGCCGATTACGGAATCGATGCTCCGCATGTGCAGCGGCGCTTGCTGGTGCGGGGCGCTCTGCTGCTCGCTCTCGGCGCGGGCTTTTATTTCATGAACCTCGATAACGCTCCGCGGCAGGGCGCGGCTCTGTTCGCGGCGCTGGGGTGCCTGGGCGCGGCGTTCATTGCGACGTCGATCTTCATGTACTGGAGCAGTCGCGTTGCAAAACCGCGCGTACGCAATGAAATGATGGATGCCATTCCCTGGCGAGGCGACGAAAAGGTGCTGGATGTTGGCTGCGGACGCGGATTGCTGCTGATCGCGGCGGCGAAGCGGGTGCGAGGTCGAGTAACCGGCATCGATTCCTGGCGTGAGGAGGATCTTTCAGGCAACTGTGCGGATGCCCTGGTGGCGAATGCCAAAGCCGAGGGCGTGGCCGAGAAAATCAAGGTGGATACGGGAGACGCGCGCAAGCTGCCTTACAGAGACGGAGCCTTCGATGTCGTGCTGTCCAGCCTTGCGCTGCATAACATCGAAGAGGCGGACGGGCGCGCCAAGGCGCTCGAAGAGATGTGGCGCGTGCTCGCGCCGGGCGGTCACGTCGCCATCTTTGATATTGCGCGAACCGCGGAATACAAGAAGAAGCTGTTGGCCTGTGGGGCGGAGATCGTGCGGGAATCCGGACTGAAGATCTTATGGTGTGCGCCGAGCCGGTGGTTTGTGGCGCGTAAGCCGGCGTAGCGCCGCGGCGTTCCGAAGGTCATGAGTGAAGGACAACGGCGCGCTCTCGCACGCGGTTTAAATATTCGACTGCGGCATTGAATTCGCAGCCAAACAGCGCCACTACGGCGAGCACGTACATCCAGACCAGAAGCGCGATCACTGCGCCGATGCTGCCGTAGAGCAGATTGTAATTGGCGATGTTTCGCACGTACCATCCGAAGCCGAGCGTGGCGGCGCCCCAGAGCGCGGTAGCGACAAACGCGCCCGGCCACACAGCTCGGAAGCGGATCTGGCGGTTCGGGCCGATGCGGTACAGAAGGGCTGCGGCGAGCACAATGGACCCGAAGGCCAGCGTGTAACGGATCAGACGGCTGACGAAGATGACCCAGGTCTTGAGCTGCGCCGCCTCTGGCGTAAAGCCGAGCCAGCCGACGATTACGCCTTCCGTGCGGGATCCGAACAGGATCAACGTGGAACCGCCAACCAGCGGCGCCGCGGCGCATACTACCAAGCCGGCGGCAATCGCGCGCTGCTTCAGAAACGGACGGCCGGTGGGGATCCGGTATGCTGCCTGGAAACCTTCCATGAGGCTCATCATGGCCCCCGACGCGGCCCAGACCGACAGAATGATGGCGGTGATCAGCAACTCAGCCGGGCGCTTCCCCTGGACGGTCAGGTAGTTCTCCAGCAGAACTTCCGTCCCCGGCGGCGCGACCTCGAAGATCACGCGCGAAATAACGTTGGACACTGCTACTGCATTCGCCTGCACCAAAACGGCGGTGAGAGTGGTGAGAACTGGAAATATCGACAGCAACGACGAGTATGCGGCGCCTTTGGCGATTCCGAAGCAGTTGTCCTCATACGCGGCCACGCCCGCACGCCGAAAGAGCCATATCAATCGAGCAAAACGCCCCGGCTCGGTCACAAAAATCGTGGGAACCGGATTCGACATTGTCAAACTTCACTGTGGCACAACAATGCGGGCGGCGCATGGCAGACTGAAGGGATTGACTGCGACGCGCGAATTCACATCGCCCTACCGGTTGAAGCGAACGCCCTATAGCAGTCACTCCGTGCTGATGCGGCTCTTCCCTGAGGAAGGGAAAGGCGCGACGGTTCTCGATGTGGGCTGCGGAACCGGCTATCTGGCTGTAATTCTGGCAGATAGAGGCTTCCGCGTCACGGGCATCGAGCGCGCTGGCGGGTACGGCCCGAATTTTCCTGAACGCGTTGAACTCATTGAAGCAGATCTGGAGCAAGGCCTGCCGGATCTTCCGCGCCGATTTGACTATGTTCTGGCCGCCGATGTTCTTGAGCATTTTCGCCGGCCGGACCTTCTGCTGGAGCAGCTTCGGTCGGTGATGGCGCCAGGGGGGCGGCTGATTGCGTCGGTTCCCAACAGCGGTAATCTTTATTTCCGGCTGAACATTCTGTGTGGCCGTTTCCCGCAGCATGATACGGGGCTGTTTGACCGTACGCATGTGCGCTTTTACATGCTTGACGGCTGGCGCGATCTTCTGGTGAAGGCCGGCTTCCGGATCGACTGGCTGGGCGTTACGGGCATACCGTTCAGTTCTGCGTTTCCGCGTTACGCCGACTCTCTGATGGTCCGCGCGGCGGAACGGATCAGCTATGATCTCGCGCGGCTGTGGAAAACGATGTTTGCGTACCAGTTTATTGCGAGCGCAAGACCACAGTTTTGAGGCGCGGGCGTGGTCTCAGCATCAGCAGCGCCGCAGCGGCGATGCTGAGGACTGCCGTGATCCGGCCGGCGGCCGTCTCAAGCGGAGTCTCGAAGACGACTCGAATCAAGTGACGCCCGGGCGCGGGATGTACCAGCATAAATCCCGCCGCATCGGCGCGAAGCGGCTGGGGCTTGCCATCCACGTAGGCTCGCCAGTACGGGTCGAATGTCTGCTGAATCAGAACCGCCTCGCCGCCGGCGAGGTCCGCTTGTATGTCGAGCTCGTCGCTGCCTGCCCAGCGGGATGCAATGCGCCCAGGCAAGGCGCCGCCGGGCGGAGCGGCCTCAATCGCTTCCACGTAGGCGCGGAGCGCGAATTTTTCCGAATCTTCGGGAACCGGCGCGACCCGTTGGACGCGAGACCAGTCCACGATCCGAACGATGCCCGGCGCCCGCCGCGGAACCTGATAGTAACGGTTGCCGGCGTTATCGTCGCGCAGCAATGGAAAGTTCATTTCGTATATGGGCGCATTGGTGTAGTCCAGATAGGGCTCGGCGGAACCAGCGCCCGGAACCACGACAATATCGACGCCGAACGCCTGCAACCAGTAGCGCGTCAGCTCGGCATCGGGGTCATGGACGACGCGCCACTGCGCGGTCGGGAAGAGGCGATTGAGAACGCCCTGCTGCGACCCTCCATCCATTTGTAAGCCGTTGCGCCAGACGTTGTACCAAAAGCGGATCGTGCCGGTGACGAACACTCTCGAATCGGGATAGCGCTGGTTGAGCCACTCCGCCGTGCGGAACTGGACGCCGTCCCTCCAGTTCCGGTCCTCCGCGAATTCGGCGTACACGTGTTTGGCATACCGCCATGCCGGCCGGAACGAGATCAAAATCGCGAGGAGAACCGCTGTGCGCAGAGCTATTTGCGCGCCGTGTTTCAAGCGCACTGACCACAGCCGTGCAGCGACAGCAGCGCCGCAGAGAATCGCGAATACATCCATTTCAGGGATGAGGCGAAGCGCATTTCCCGCCACTTGAAAGCCAAACCACCGAAATCCGAGAATGTAGATGGCGAGAAATGCCAAGCCGCTCCAGATGAAGAAATCGTAGTCGGCATACTCACGCCGGCGGCGAACTGCGAAGCTCAGACCCGCGTACAAGACGAGGATGCCAGCCAACGCAGGAAGCGACCATCCGTTTCCCGGAGGCGAGACCATGCGTAAATTCCGGCCGGTGATGACAAGATACGAGGGGACCAGCCACCACGCCGAGAGGCCATAGGCGAGAACAGCGATCGCGGCGGCGTCGCGCGCCACCCGCCAATCGAGCTTGCGCACGAAACAGGCCCATGCCAGCAGGGGAAACGTGATCGCGAGGGCTGTCGCGCCATAAAAGTTGAACGAGACTGTCAGCGCGGCTGAACAGGCTGCCAGCGCGATCCACACAGGCCGCCCGCCATGAAAGCGCCTCCAGGCGCACAGCCACACGACCGGCAGAAAAGCGAGAGCAGAGATGTGCGGCCCTTCTCCGTAGGCGACCAGCACGTGCAGCCGCCACGGAATGAGAAAGGCGCTGTCGCGCCGGATATCCGGCATGAGGAGAAAGCTGGGCGACAGCAGCGCAACCCCAAGCGCGGCCAGCCAGGCCGCGCCGCGGCGGCCTGTCGCCGTTCGAGTCCACAGGTACACGGCCGCAAGGCCGATTGCGTAGATGAATGCGATGAGAACGTGATAAGCGCGCGCGTGGCTGAGATTGGCTGCGGCTGCGAGCAGGGCTACGCCGCAGCGCAGACCCGGCGGATAGACATAATCGACCCGTGTACCGGCGTACCAAAGCGGCTGCCAGTGATGCCGCGGCCAGTTCTCCGCATAGAGGCGCGCATCGGCGATGAAGGTCGCCTCAATCGAACGCCAGTTGTTCAGATACTCGATTCGGAACAGCGGGAAAACCAGGATGATTCCAGCCAGGAACAGCACCGCCGCATCGGTCCACCAACGGTTGCGGAGCACAGATTGTATCGGGCGCATGAAGGCTGTTCTTGAGACGAAGATGGGAGTGCAGGGGGGAAGCCTGGCCAATCCTCAAGAATTTTAACTGGTCGGGCGAACGCTGCGCCGGTCCGCGCCCGGTGCGGCCGCGGAAGCGGCGCGGCGCCGCCGGTTCTACGAAATGACGGGCATTCCGCCGCGGCGCCGAGCGCTTACAATAAAAGCATCGAAATGAACCTGGAACAGGTCGCCAAACGGGCGAAGGTATCCACTGCGACGGTATCGCGCGTTCTGAACAATGCCAGCGTTGTAAAATCTTCCACCCGCGCCCGCGTCATGAAGGCCATTGAGGAGCTGCGGTATCACCCGAACCTGCACGCGCGCACGCTTGCCGGCGGCAAAAGCCGGACCATCGGCGTGATCGTGTCCAACCTCGACAATCCGTTTTTCTTCGATATTTACAAAACGATCGAAACGGACGCCCACGCGCGCGGCTACGAAGTGGTCATGGCGAACACGGATTACAAATCCGAACAGCTCGTCTCCAGCATCCGGCTGATGATTGGCCGGCGGGTCGCGGGGCTTGCTGCGATCGTGTCGGAAATGGATCCGGCGCTGATCGACGAGCTCGCGGAGAGCCGTATTCCGGTGGTGTTTTATGACGTCGGCACGCCGAAACGCAACATCACGAATATACGCGTGAATTACAAGCGCGGCATGGAGAAGGTGATCGATTATCTGCACAGCGTCGGCCATCGCCGGATCGGCTTCATCGGCCACCATTCGATGCTGGGTCCAATTAACGAGCGTCTGAAATCGGTGCTCGATGCGGTTTCACGGTATCAGCCGGCGCTGGAAGTGGAGGCGGCAGCCGACGCGGACACGCTTGAGGGAGGCCGGGCGGCCGCGCGGGCGCTGCTGAATAAGGGTTTCAATCCGACGGCGCTTGTGTGCGTCAACGACATCACTGCGGTGGGGACGCTGCGTGAGCTGCGGGAGCGCGGTCTGCGGGTCCCGCAGGATATCTCGGTCACGGGGTTCGATAATATCAAGCTGTCCGAGTTCTGCTATCCGGCGCTGACGACAGTTCATATTCCACGGGATCGCATTGGCAGAATCATTTCCGAGCGGTTGCTTCCACCGGAAGGGCATGGCGGTGCGGAGACCGTGGAACATGTCATCGTGATCGACCCGGACTTCGTGCTGCGGGATTCGACGGGGCCAGCGCCCGCCAGGGGATAAGGGCTTACTTGGCGCGCGGACCAGGCTGGCAGCGCAGGACTGCGCCGCGTCAGAACGCGGTCCTAATATACTCGTTGAAGCTGCGCGTCGCCCAGGGGCGTCGATTGGTCTGCGGCGTACGCCTTGTGTTTTGTGAATAGCCACTCATGGACAGCGGCAATATCACGGAGCCGGGGCGCCAGCACGCGCACGGCGGCCAGGCTTGCCTTCTCGCGCGCGCGGCGGAAATTCAGATCCGCAGCCGTCATGCCCGCATCCGGAGCGCTCTCGAATGTCAGCCTGTACCCGGAGTCCGGCGGCAATGAAAAAATCCAGCGGAAAATTTCGCTCGTACGCTCCATGTGGAACTCGGAAGTAATTACGAGCAGACGCTTCCAGGCGCGCGGATCCGTATGCATCAGCCGCGCAAAGAGCGCATTGGCAATCGTGTCGTAGGATGCGATTTCGGTATAAATGAGCTCAGGAGGCGCCCCGCGCGAGACGAGATATCGCGCGCCCGCGACCGCTTCGAAAATCGGGCGGCCCGCGGCGTCAAGTGGCGGCGGCCGGTGAACCGTCCCGCCGCTGAGGCAGAGGATGGGCTCGCCCGCATGCAGCTCCATTGCGCGATCGAAACGTTTCGCCGACCAGGGCGGCAGAACGCCTCCCTCCCTGACGCCGCCGCCCGGAATGATGATTGCGTCCCAACCGCTCACATCTTGTAGCGGCCGAGATCCTCATCGTTCAGGTTCTCAAGCCAACGGCGGAGTTCCTCATTGTTGACCTTATCGGAAACCGACTGAGCCATGCGCGACGACTTCAGCACGGAGTCATCGACGTAAATGGGACAGTCGAGCCGCAAGGCGAGCGCAAGGGCGTCGCTCGGACGCGAATCAACGCTGATCAGCTCGCCGTTCTTTTCGAGCCAGATGATGGCGTAGAAAGTATCATCCTTCAGCTCGCTTACAACAACTTTGCGAATGCCGGCGTCCATGCCGAGCAGCATCAGCTTGATCAAGTCGTGCGTCATCGGTCTCGGCGTCGACACTTTTTCGATCTCCAGCGCGATGGCATTGGCCTCGTAAATGCCGACCCAGATTGGCAGGATGGCATTCCCGCTGACGTCTTTTAAAACGACGATTGGCATGTTTGTGGCCGGATCCATCATCAGGCCGCGAATTTTCATTTCAACTTCCATTGCGTCCTCCCGCCTAGTACACGCTTTCACCCACGAGCGAATTCGGCCCCGATCGCGTCACGCGTACATCTATGTAGCCGCCAATTAACGAATCGCCGCCGCCATGCGGCCGGATAAAATTCAGCGTCTTGTTCTGCGAAGTGCGGCCGATCCATTGGCCCGTCGCCTTATTAAATCCTTCTACAAGCACTTCCTCGATCCTGCCGACCGCCTCAGCGTTGCGGCGGATCTGAATGGCGCGCTGCTTCTCCTGAAGGATCGCGAGGCGGCGCTGCTTTTCGTCCTCGTCGACGTGATCTTCATAGCGGAGCGCGGGCGTGTTCGGACGGCGCGAGTACTTGAAACTGAACAGGGAATCGTATTGCACTTCGTCGAGCAGCGAGAGCGTCTGTTCGAAATCCTCTTCCGTTTCGCCCGCGAAGCCCACAATAATATCCGTCGTGATGGCAATATTGCGCCGCGACGCCTTCAGCCATTCAATGCGGCGCATATACTCATCCCGGGTATACAGGCGCTGCATGCGCTCGAGCACGCGCGTGGATCCGGATTGCACTGGAAGATGGACGTGGTTGCACAGGGCAGGGTGCTCGTCAATCGCCTTCACGATATCCTGGCCGAAATCGCGGGGGTGAGATGTTGTGAACCGCACGCGCCGGATTCCCGGAATTTCGGCGACCGCCCCCAGCAGCCGGGCGAAATTCCACCCGGCGGGCGACGGATCGCGATAACTGTTCACGTTCTGTCCGAGAAGCTGGATTTCTGTGTAGCCCGCGCCGGCCAGCATTCTGGCCTCGCGCATAATACTGTCGCTCGGGCGACTGCGCTCGGGGCCGCGTGTAAACGGCACAACGCAGTAGGCGCAAGACTTGTCGCATCCTTCGATGATCGTAATATAGGCGCGATGCGGATTGTCGCGGCGCGTGAGCGGCGTTTCGAACGTCTCGTCCGTGTCAAGATCGAGCCCCGTAACCCGCCGGTCGCCGGTCTCGAGTTGCACGAGCATTTGCGGCAGCTTGTTATAGCTCGCCGATCCGCACACCAGACTGACATGCGGCGCCTTCTCGAAGATGCGATGTCCTTCCTGTTGCGCCACGCATCCGAGAACGCCAAAAACCTTGCCGCGGCCGTGATCTTTCTTGAATTGCTGTAGCCGGCTGAAAACTTTCTGCTCAGCTTTATCGCGGATGCTGCAAGTGTTGTAGAGCACCAGATCGGCCTCTTCCGGCGTGTCGACTTGGGAATAGCCTTGCGCAAGCAGCGTTCCGATGACCTTTTCGGAATCGTGAACGTTCATCTGACACCCGAACGTCTCGATGTAGAAGGTTCTCATGCGGCGGATCTATTTCTTAGCTTAGCAGTTGAACGGAGGAGGTCCGGCGCCCAGGTGCTGGCGCGGCCGCCAACGGATCGGCCCGAACGACGCAGGTTGAGCGCTCGGATTCTAGCGGTGCAGCATCGCCGTATTGGCTGCGCCGGCGCGCGACACAGCGGACCGGCCGCGATCTGCGCCCATGCCCACGAACAGAACGCCGATAAGGATCAGAGCCAGGCCGGCGATTTTCGCCTTCGTAAATTCTTCGCCAAAGAACAGCCTGGACCACAGCAATGTCCAGATGTAGCCGAGAGAGACGATGGGATAGAGCACGCTGAGCTCGCCGTGCTTGAGCCCCAGGACGAAAAATACAGAAGAGAGGCAAAACAGCGTGATTCCTGCCATCAGGCGCCAGTTGACGATCAGCGCAGCGACGTTCCTTTCGATGCGCACGGCGCCGGCCTTGAGGAATACTGCGCCGAATGAGCCGATGAACGACCCGATGGCGACCAGGACCATGGACGAAACCGGCGTCATTTACTTCCCCGGCCGAGAACGGCAACGCCCAAGACAATTGTGATCACGCCAACGGTTCGCAGCGGATTCATAATTTCGTGAAATACCAAAACCGACAGACCGGCAACCCAGACATAGGTCAGAGCGATTATCGGGTAGAGCATCGAAAGCTCGCCGTCGCGAAGCGCTAAGGCGAGCAGAACCGTGTTGATTCCGTAAAGGCTGTACCCCAGCAGCAGACGCGGATTCACCGCCATGGCGAGAACAGCCTGCAGTGTGGTGTGCGTTTCGGGAAGCCTGCTGGCGCCGGCCTTAATAAAGATTTGAGCCAGGGCGCCGATAATGGTGCAAATTGTCACCAGCAAGATTGAGCGCTGGCGGGTTTTTCGGTGGGCTTCGGAAACGTGCGCTGGAGCGGGGGTCGTCAAAAGGCCTCCGATAGCATCTCCACCATGATAGCAACCCGCCGCGGTGGAACCGCGCGGGCGCCGTCGGGGGATGCTAGGGCCGTTTTTTGCGCAGCGTCGGCGGGGTCCGCGGGCCTTTGGACGATGCTGGCGCGGCTTCGCTCCCGGCTTCGGCGCCCTTCTCGTCAGAGGCTGGCGTCTCCGGCGGCGCCTCAATGATTGTACGCTCGGGCGGCCGGCATTCGCCGGGCTGGATTGCGAAGGCGGCAACGGCTCTCCACTGTCCGGAATCGCGCTTCTCTATGCGATAAGTATTCGTGGCGGCTTCGGGGCGAATGCGCCAACTCGGATTTGTGGATTCGGGCCGGCCGCGCGCGAGCTGAATGGGACTGGCGCTGGCCTGGCGCAAGGACCAGCTCTCGCCCCCGGTCATCGATTCATACAGCTCATGCCGCGCTCCGTTTTCGCCCGCCTGAAGGCGGTCAATGAGCAGGCTGCCGCTGGTTCGCGAGTCAAACCAGAACTGCTCAATCGCGCCAGTCCGTTGCGATTCATCGAAAACCGGCCGCATCTGCCACGTCTTGCCAGCATCGTGCGTAATCAGCAGAAACGGGTCGCGCGGGCTGGGCTGGACGGTTTGGCCCCCGATCCAGCCGTTTTCGAGATCGATGAACTGGATCTGCTCAAGGACGGCGCCCCGCATGCGAGGGTGCGGCTCCGACCATGTCCGGCCTCCATCGTCGCTCATCAATAAAATTGAGAACAGCGTCGCATTTCTCGTGTGCAGGTTTCCAGTCAGGAATACGCGGTTGGCGAGGGTTTCCAGCGCCGCGAACTCCAGGTACACGGGACACGGCTGTTCGGCCGAGCACTCCAGATCCAGCTCCTGAACGTCTTCATTTGTACACTTGCACTCGATTCGCAACGGCGCCTGGGCGTATAGCGCAATCGCCAGCGGAAGCAAGACGGCGAACCTCATGCGTTTTCGATTTTAGATCGGATCCCGCTGGAGCAGCGCTGCCGCGCTCTGCTGCGATCTGCCGGCCGGCGATTTCCGCGCACCGGCGCGTGAAACGCCGGTCGTCTTCGCGCGGACTCGAAAGGCGTGAACATAGAACGCCCCCGACGCGCCCAGCGCCGAACCCGGCGGGGCGCCAAAGCGGCAAGTCAGGCCAATGCCGCCTGTATTCAGCGCCAGTCCAGCGCAGGTCGGATCGGATGACTAATCCGGCATCAGAAGGTCAGCCGGGCTGTGAACTGAATCTGGCGCGGCGTCCAGTATGAGGTCTGGAGCGATTCGACGCCGTCGGAAGCATTGGGATTGACCCGGCCTTGAATATTGAATGCGTTGAACGCGTCAACATTGAATCTCAACTTGACATTCTCAGTAATGGAAAAGATTTTGAAGAGCGAGACATCGGCCACGTAGTTGTTGGGTCCGGGCAGGATCGTGTGCGCAAATGCATTGGGAGCGCTGAAGGTTGTGCTGGAGGTGGATGTTGCGGCTGGCGCCGGCCCCGGCGCATACGCCGTGACCACCTGAGTTCCGTTCTTGAGCGTCACGGTCACGTTATTGTTGCCGAAGTTCGGCGTACCGGGGGTATTGTTAATGGGCGCTTCATAAGGAACGTAATCGGCGGGAATTCCGGTCACGCCATTTTTCGCAGCGTTAATTACGGTGGGCGGCAAGTATCCGTTAAACCATAAATACGCGGGGCGGCAGACGCCGCTCCGGCAGTCGTTGACCGGGACGGAACTCTTGTACACATGGATCTGGCTGGTCGCGCCCCAATTCCCGGAAGCCACCTGGAAGGACTGCGATCGCACCTGGCCGACGAACGCCACCTGGTAACCGCCTACCAGGGCGTCCAGGAGCCGGCCCGAGTTTCGCAGAATACGTTTGCCCTTGCCTACAGGCAGGTCCACGATTCCGTTAAATGTGATGTGATGTTGCGGTATATCAGTATCGACGCGGTAGTTCTCCCAGCGATTCAAAGCCTGGCTGGGATGGAGAATCGTGCCGGGGTCAATGCCGGCGGGAATCACGCCAGGAGCAAAATTAGCGGCGGGATACAGCACGTTATCCCGAAACGTGTTTCCGCCGACGCGGAAGGCGCGCGAATACACGTAGAAGATCTGATAGGCGAGTCCGTTGTGATAGCGCCGCTGATAGTTCAGTTGCAAGGCGCTATCGTTGGACCACCCGGTTTTGAGAGAAATGACATTATTGCCCCAAACCCTGTTATCGTAGGGCCGGGTTGCGACTGAAGCATAGGTTCCGGTGGGCGGCGTCGTACCGGTAGTCACTTCCCAGACATACGTGGAAGGGGCGTTGTTGTATTGATAGTCCTGGTCTAAGTTGTATCCGTGTGTGAAGACGTAGCTGATGCGAAATACGGAGCCGTCCCGGAAGGGCTGCTCGATAGTCAGGTTGGCCTCGCGCACATGATCTGGCGGATAGTCCGCAGCAAGAGTATGGCCAAGCGAGATGCCTGGCAGTAATGCGGTTACCGAGTTGGTATTGACCACGTTCGCGCTGTTGAATCCCGCAATGACCGTTTGAGGCGCTCGCAGCAGGTAGTTGGGCAAGCCGTCGGGCGACTGGGATGCAGCCGTATAGCTTTGGGAATAACTCGCTGTGAACGGGTAGTTGGCGGTGAGATAGCGGACGGAGTTGCGGATGGGCACCGGATAGATGTACTCGCCATAGCCTCCACGGATCACCATGCCCTTAGGGCCGAACGGAGGCGTGTAGGCGAATCCCAGGCGCGGCAGGATATTTCCCCAACTGCCATAAAAGCCGCTGGAGGGAATGCCCCCCTGTTCCGGCGTTTCGAACTTGACTCCCAAATTTTGAAGGTTCGTTATGATCGCCTGAGTAGTAAGGCCGTTGTCGATGTAATATTGAAGCGGCCGCTTCAGAACCAGGGCGTCATTCTTCATATCGAACGTGACAAAGAAATCCTTGTCCGCGTGGGGTGCGGGATGCATCTCCCATCGCAGGCCGAGGTTGAGCGTGAGATGTTGGCTCGCGCGGTAGTTGTCCTGAAAATAAAAATCAAACTCCTGCTCGCGGACACGGTTGAACGGAGCGTTCTTGTTCTCGGAATAAGAACTCGCCGCGCCCAGAAAGAAGTCCGCATCGGCATAGCCGGTGTTCGGCTTTGCGCCGTAGTTGGCGCCCGTGGAAGGATCATAGACGGCGGTGGCCAGGTTGCTGAATGAGACCTGGTCGGGCGAACGGTCGGAGAGATAGCCGAACCGCTCATGTCGGTAGCGGCCGCCGAAGGCGAACTGATGTTTACCCCAAAGCTTGTTCAGATTTTGGTCGATGGTAGAGAGAATTTGACTCATGCCGTAGTTCCACTGGGAACCGCCGTAAGGCATAATCAAGTTCGAACCGATCGCGGGAAAGCCGGTCTGGCCGAAATCATTGGGAAGTCCTAACTGCTTTTCGTAATTTGCAAGGGACACGTTGTTTCCCTGCACATACATCCTTTGCCACTGCTGGCTGAGAATCGTCTCCGAAAAAAATGTCGGAGAGAAAATGTGCGAGTACCCCAAGGCGCCGCTGATGGTCTGGATCGGGACGTCCTGATAACCGGTCGCGCCCGCCGGCAGTCCGCCGCCGGCGATATTGGCCGGGGAATTGGAAGGATAGTTGCGAAGGGCTTCCTGGAACTGATCGATATCGGTAAAACGGAAATAGGCGCGGTTGTTTTCGTTGAACACATGATCCAGTCGGACGGTGGTATTCGGCACCGTCTGCGTAATGTTGTTTACGGCGTTGAAATTGGAGTTGACGAGGGGGTTGTCGCTGGTCTGCGGAAGCGGCGTCGCGGCATACAGCGTTTTTGCCAGCGGACTGATGCGACTGATCGGAATTTGATTATTGGGGAAGGGAGTGCGCTGGTACGTGTCTGGCTGAGTGGAGTTTGGGTCGTAGAGCTGCTGGAGGATGCCGGCGCTGTTCACTAAGCCGCTGAAATCGCCGCTTCTCATGGCGAGGGTCGGCACCCTGACCAGCTCGTTGGCGTTCTGGCGCAGCGAGAAGCGCTCAAACGCGAAAAAGAAAAAGGACTTGTTTCGTCCGTTGTAGAGTTTCGGAATGATGATCGGGCCGCCAATTGACGCGCCAAATTCATTGCGCACCAAGTGCGGCGCAGCGAAATCGGCTGGATTTTGACGCGCCCTGGCGATGCCGAAGTAGTTGTTCCGGGCGGTTTCGAACAAAGAGCCGTGGAAGGAATTGGTCCCGGACTTGGTTGTAAGAATGACGGTGGCCGGCGTAGCGAACTGCGCGCTCGAATTGAGAGTTTCAAACTTGGCTTCCTGAACCGAATCAGGATCGGGCAGGGTGGCCTGCGCGGAATTCGCTTCGCCGCCAAAGTTGCGATTGGTCATGGGGGCGCCATCCTGGGAATATTCCATGCCCTCCTGCATCAGTCCGTTGGCCCGGGTTCCGTTGGACTCGACGCCCGGCACCGTGTTTTGCGCGAGTCCGAGTATGTTCCGGCCGTTTTGAGGAAGCTGATCAATACGGCTGGAATCCAGCTGGGTGCTGACGGTGCCGCTGTCGTAGGTCGCAAGCTGCACCATTTCGCCGGTCACGGTCACCTGTTCGGCCACATCGCCTACGGTGAGCGTCGCGTTAAGCACTGCCACCTGGGCGTTCTGGAGCGCGATCGTGGTTTGGTACTTCTTCATTCCCGGAGCGCTGAAGGTCACGGTGTAGTTGCCGGCGAAGAGGCCGGGCACCGTGTAAAATCCGGTGTTGTTGGTGGTGGTGTCGTTAGCGACTCCCGTGCGTTCGTTGACTACATGGACTGAACAGCCAGGAATCGCGGCCGCGGTCGCGTCTTGAACTGTACCTTGGATGGAGCCGGCGCCGCTCTGCGCAAGCACAGCCGCCGGGCAAAATATCGACGCTGCAAGCAGTGCAAACCGATTCTTACTGGTCATCGCAAATCCTTTCCGGGGCCGAAAAGGAGGCCTCTCCTGAAGTCAAACGGTTTCCGAGCCGATTTACGCGGCATCATATCAAGAAACTCGCTGCGGCGCGCGGCCCCTGGATGCGGCGTACGTCAACGCCGCCCGGGGGCAGTCCGCAAGGGGCTGAGGGGCCTTTTTGCGCCATGAGGCCACCCGTATTCATTCGATTACTGTGGTTAGCGGGCGCGCTGATCGGCGCCGCGCGAGCGGCTGATTCGCGCATCTGCGCCGGATGTCATCGCGAGATCTGGGAAAGCTATCGCCGGACTGCAATGGCTCGGTCCTTTTATCGCGCAACGCCGCAGAACATGGCGGAAGACTTCCCCAAAAACGCGACCTTTTACCATGCAGCGTCCCGCAGCTACTTCACCATGCTGCGACGCGGCGAGGAATACTATCAGCGCCGCTATCAGTTGGACTCCACGGGCAGACAGATCAACATCATGGAGAAGCGGATCGATTACGTCATGGGATCCGGCAATCACGCGCGCGCCTATCTGCACTCCACCGCCAACACTCTGATTGAGGCGCCGCTCGGCTGGTATGCGGAAAAGGGGGGCTACTGGGCCATGAACCCGGGCTATGACCGGTTGCATCATGACGGGTTCCGGAGGCCGATCACGTATGAGTGCATGTTCTGCCACAACGCATATCCCCAGATTCCGAAAGGCCGCGATCAGCCGTTCGCCCGCGCGGTGTACAGCGCCCTGCCGGAAGGAATCGACTGCCAGAGGTGCCACGGTCCTGGGCTCCGGCATGCGCGCCTTGCGGCGAGTGGAGCGCGGCGCGAGGCGATCCGGAGTTCGATTGTAAATCCGGCGCGGTTGAGCGCTGAGCGTCAGATGGAACTGTGCATGGCGTGCCATCTGGAGACGACCAGCTTTCCCTTGCCGAATGCGATTCGGCGATACGAGCGGGGGCCGTTTTCCTACCAGCCCGGAGAGCCTCTGAGCGCGTTCATTCTGAATTTCGACCACGCGCCAGAAGCGGGTCGTGACGACAAGTTCGAACTGGTCAGTGCGGCTTATCGTTTGCGGCGCTCGGCTTGCTTCTTGAAAAGTAATGGCAGGATGGTGTGCACGACTTGCCACAATCCGCACAATACGCCGCGGGGCGAAGCGGCGATACGCCATTACGACGGCGTATGCCTCCAATGCCACGCGGCGGCTTTGTCGAAGCAGATCGATGCGGGCCGACATACGCGAGCGGGAGATTGCGCGAGTTGCCACATGCCGAAGCGGCGCACGGAGGATGTCGTACATGCGGTTGTGGCGGACCATTACATCCAGCGCCGAAAGCCGGCGGGCGATCTGCTGGCCGAGCGACCGGAGCGGGAAGACGCATATCGCGGGCGCGTGGTTCTGTATTATCCAAGAACCTTGCCGCATACGCCGGAAAACGATCTGTACCTGGCTGTCGCGCAGGTGAAGGAGGAAAGCAATCTGATCGAGGGAATCGCGCAACTGACGGCGGCCATCAAAAAATACAGGCCGGAGCGAGCCGAATACTATCTGGACCTCGGGCAGGCGCTCGAAAAAAGCGGGCAAGTTGCAAAGGCTGTCAGGGTCTACCGCGAGGCGACGCTGCGAAATCCGCAGTCGTCGATTGTGCTGTTGAGACTCGGGAGCGCTCTGCGACGCGCACGGCAGTATCAGGAAGCAGCGGAGATCCTGAAGCGTGCTGCGGCGGCTGAACCCGAGGCGCCGCTGGCGTGGCACGAGCTAGGACTGGCGTACCGCGGACTCAACAGAAATGCCGAGGCGGTTGCCGCGATCACGAAAGCCATCGAGCTCGATCCCGACCTTGCAGAAGCGCACAACAATCTGGGCATTCTATGCTCGGCAACAGGAGCGCCTGGGCGCGCTGAAGCCGAGTTTCGCGAGGCGATCCGGATCAAACCGGACTACGCGGACGCCCACGTCAACCTCGCGAATCTTCTTTCGAGCGCAGGTCGGCTTGAGGCCGCGCGGGAGCATTTTGAAGTTGCTTTGCAATTGCAGCCCGCAGACGCCATCATGCGCTACAACTATGCCTTGCTGCTCGGGCGCACCCGGCGTTTCGACGAGGCGCAACGCGAGCTGGAAGCGTCCGTGCGCGACGATCCCCGGTTTGCAGACGCGCACCTGCTGCTCGGGGATCTCCTAATGGCCAAGGGGCAGGCGCGAGACGCGGCTTCACACTACCGCGAAGCCCTCCAAATCCAGCCCGAGTCCGGCCGTGCGCACGCGGGGCTGGGCGAGGCGCTCGCCGCCCTGGGCGATTGGCGCGGCGCTATCGAGCATCTTCGCCAGGCGGCGAATGGTACGGATCCGGCGTCGCGCGCGCGCGCGAGCGAGATGCTGAGGAAATTGGGAGAAGGACGATAGCTTCGACCCGCTCACATCCGGCGCCTGGACCGTGATAACATGCGGGCGATTGGAGGAAACGGATGGATCACCGCTCAAGACGCGACTTCCTTAAAACCGGGCTTGCGGCGGTTGCGCTCGCCGGAGCCGGACGCGCGCCGGCTGGGGCGGCGCGGGGCACGGCTACGGACTGGGTGACGCTCGGGAAATCCGATATTAAAGTTACGCGGCTTGCGTTCGGCACGGGCACGTTCAGCGGTCGTGTGCAGCGGGAGCTCGGGCAGGAGGAGTTCACGAAGCTAGTGCGCTACGCCTATGACCGCGGCATTCGCTTCTTCGAAACGGCCGAATCCTATGGCGAGATGCACAAAATGCTTGGCATTGCGCTCAAGGGCGTTCCGCGCGACAGCTACCGGCTGATGTCCAAGGTGACCACGCGTGAAGGGGTGAACCCCCAGGATAAGATCGACGAATTGCGCAAACTGGCGAACACGGATTATTTTGACATCCTGTTGCTGCACTGGCAGCACACCGCGACTTGGCCGGTTGATTCGGCGCGATGGCAGGATGGGATTCTTGAGGCGGAATCCAAAAAGGCGGTGCTCGCTCACGGCGCTTCCGTCCACGGCCTTCCCGCGCTGCGACAAGTTCCCGGCAACCAGTGGCTTGAAGTCGCAATGATCCGCATGAATCACAAGGGAGTCGCCATGGACGCCGAAGATTACAATACTCGCGGTCTCGGCAACGTGGATGAGGTCGTGACGCATGTTCACCAGGCGCGGAAGAATGGCATGGGCGTGATCAGCATGAAGCTTGCGGGCGAGGGCCGGTTCACTCAACGCGAGGACCGGCGTGCGGCGATGAAGTTCGCTTTTCGCAACGCCGGCGTGGACTGTGTGACCCTGGGCTACAAGAACACCGCGGAGATCGACGAAGCGATCGAGAATTTGAACATGGCGCTCGCCTGAGTACAGCTCAGGAAATGATCGCCGAACCGCTTTAAATTTTCCGCCCCGGCTGTACGCCGACGTCCGGTGAATGAAAATATTGCGCCCCCCGAGAGGGGCCGCACGGCTCCGCTTGAGGACGCGAGAACCCGGGCGCTTGCTGAACATCGCGTTGGGCGAGGCGAAGATCGCAATCAGTATGACATCATACCGGAATGGACTTCAGGCGCATCGGGCTGGCGGTTCGTAGGGGCATGCGACCGCAATTCGAGTTGGCGCTCCTGGCGGCAGCAGTCGCGGGGCTGGTTCTGCTCAGCCGCGCCCAATCTCGCGCCCCCGCTCAGCGCGGCGCAGCGCCGGGAATGCGCACGGCTATAAGGATCACATTCGGCGAAAAACAGGAGCGCGAAACGGACTATTCCGGCTCGCTTAATCTGAGCCTGGGTCGTGTCGTGGAGTTAATCCCCTGGCGTTTTTTCGGGGGCGACCGACTGGACGGCGGCGCATCCTGGACCTTGAAAACGGCGCGCGCGAACATGGAAAATCAGCCAGACGAACCGCGGCCGCTGGCCACGCCGGGGCCGAATTCGAATATCGTTCCCAAGGGTCTGACGGCCGTAATCGACGCTCCGCCTCAGTCGCGCGCTGAAATCCGAACGCACGCGGGCGAATACGCGTTCCGGATAGAAGAGCTTGCGGGCGGTCGCGTGCTTCAGTTCGCCAACGGCGACGTCACTGTGCAGCGCGTGCCTGGGTCAGTGCGGATCTCTCCCGCTCCGCCTGCAAATGCGGACATCGCGGCGGAGCACGATTATCCCTCGGTCGCCATTGCGGCCGACGGCTCTGCATGGGTCGCGTGGCAGCTTTATCAGACGGGCGGCGACCGCGTGCTAGTGGCGCATTCTACCGCATCGGGCTGGTCTGCGGCTGAGCCGCTCACGCCCGCCGGCGATATCTACCGGACCGCGATTGCGCAGGACTCTCGTGGCCGCATTTGGGTCGTCTGGTCCGAGCGACAGGGTGAAGCGTGGGACTTGGCGGCCCGCGTTTACGACGGTGGCGGCTGGAGTTCCCCTCGTAGACTGACTGACGCCTACCGGCCGAACATCTTTCACAAGCTGGTTCGCGATCGCGCCGGCGCTTTGCATTTGATCTGGGTCGGATATCGCGATGGCGCGTCACGCGTTCTGTGGAGCAAACTTGACGGCGATGCCTGGTCCGCGCCGCGTGAGATCAGCGATGGCAAGATTTGGATGCCCGACGCCGCCACGGATTCGAAAGGCAATCTCTACGTTGCCTGGGACGGATATGGCGCAGGCAATTACGACATTTACCTGAGGCGAATCGACGCCGACGGCGCGATGGGCCCGATCCAGCAGGTTACTAAATCGCCTCGTTTTCAAGCGCACGCCTCGGTTGCCGTAGACGCGAATGATCGCCTGTGGCTGGCATGGGACGAAGCGGGAGCGAACTGGGGCAAGGATTGGGCGCGCGATGATGTGTGGCGAGGCACGACGCTGTACGCCGAGCGGCATCCCCGCGTGGCCGTATTTGAAAACGGCCGCTGGTCCATGCCGGCCGACCCGATGGCTGCGATGCCTCGCCGCTATAACCGCTTTGTCGAAGCGCCAAAGCTCGCCGTCGATGGCGCCGGCCGGGTCTGGATGGCGCTCGAAG
Source organism: Bryobacteraceae bacterium (assembly GCA_035652975.1). Taxonomy (GTDB): domain Bacteria; phylum Acidobacteriota; class Terriglobia; order Bryobacterales; family Bryobacteraceae; genus TMP-7. The sequence goes on from DASRCT010000034.1 coordinate 27,413, forward strand.
TTCGTACGTTCACTGCCATGAATCGATCGGACTTCTGGGCCAACAATGGTCGCTGGGAGCGCTTTCTTACGCTATATGACGGCGATCATTGGAGGCCGGCGGCTCCGATCCCCAACTCGAGCACGCGCCCGGACGGCGCGTTCCAGCTTGTGGCCGCTCCCTCGGGAGTATGGGCGGTCTTCGCCAACGACAACCGGGTGATTCCGCCGGCGGGCGGCGCCGTGAACCGGCGCCGATACGAAATCGACTTTGCACGGATGGACGGCGATTCGGCGCCCGCGCCGCCGGCGCTCCAAGCGTTCGCCGAAACTCCAGGCAACGCTGCGCCTGTTCACCCGCACGAAAACGCCGATGTCCAGCGCGCCCGCAGCTATCGCGTGCAGATCAACGGCGCCGACCTGAGACTCGTGCGGGGGGACTTCCACCGTCACACCGAAATGTCGCCGGATGGCGCGGGCGACGGTTCATTGATTGATTACTACCGGTACATGATCGACGCGGCGCAGATGGATACCGGCATCGTTTCCGATCACAACGAAGGCGGTGAGGAGTACACTTGGTGGCAGACCGAAAAGTCCATCGATCTGTTCCATATCGCCGGCGGATTCACGCCCCTGTTTGGATATGAGCGCAGCGTGCCCTATCCAAACGGCCATCGCAATGTCGTATTCCCGCAGCGCGGCGTGCGGGTGCTGGCGATCTCGCAAGAAGAGAACCGGGGATTGGTCAACACCGGACCGATTCTGTATCCCTATCTGAAGCAGAACCGCGGCATCGCGATGCTGCATTCCCTCGCCACAGACCAGGGCAGTGATTATCGCGATAACGACCCCGAAGTGGAGCCCTTGGTGGAGATCTACCAAGGCTATCACGCCAATTACGAGTACGAAGGAGCGCCGCGGGCCGAATCGGCCGATTACCACGTTACGGCGCATGGCGCGTACCGACCGCTCGGCTTCTTTTGGAACGCGCTGGCGAAGGGATACCGGCTTGGCATGCAGTCAAGCTCGGATCACATCGCGACGCACACATCATACACCATGATCTATACGCCGTCGACGGCGCGCGGCGATATTGTGGAGAGCATGCGCAAGCGCCACGCCTATGGCGCGACAGACAACATCGTGCTGGACTTCCGCGCCCGCGACCGCGATGGCCGCCAATTTCTGATGGGCGACGCCTTCGAGGCCTCGGGATCAGCCGTCATGCACATAAAGGCTCTGGGAACCAGCGCGATCCAAACAGTGGAGATCATACGGAAGGGTAAGTTCGTGTTCCAGCGCGCGCCGAACGCGCCAGAGGTCGAATTCGACTTCGTGGACGCTGCGCCGGAGCCCGGCGAGAACTGGTATTACGTGCGGGTGATCCAGGCGGATCGCGACATGGCGTGGTCGAGCCCGATATGGATCAGATACGCGGCGAGATAAGCCCCGCTAACTCTGATCAGCGCCCGAGAAATTTTTCGATCCGTTCCACGACGCGCGTTGCCAGCTCCAAATTACGCCTGGCTCCTTCGGCATTCCCGGACGCCAGCGCCGTGCGCGCCTCCTGCATCAGGTAATCCATGCGGACCGCGGACTCGCGCATATCGGCGCGCAGCCCCAGCCCGCCCATCTGGTTCTGCAACGACTGTAAACCGCTTCGCGCAACGCCTGCGCGGAGCGCAAGCTGATTATACTCCTCGCGAAGCTCGCTCAACGCGGCTGCATCGGCGGCGGGCCGCTGAGGCGGAGATTCGACATGCGGCTCGGCTGGCGCAGCCGGCGCCGGTCGCGGGGCTGGCGCAGCTTCCGGCGGCGCAGCGTTCATCACCGTCTGCGCCCGCTGCGGTTGCATTTGAAGCTGCCGCGGCGTTGCCTGTGCGGGCTGCTGAGTGGGCGCTGGCCGCGGTTTCGCAGGCGGCGCCGCACGCTCTTCAGCAGGCGGTTGCGCCGGAGCGGGTTGAGACGGCGGCTCAACGGCTGTCGCCGGCGATGGAGAAGGCTGTGGCGGCGCCGGCGCGACAGGCGCCGGGGCGACCTGCGGCGGAGGCGCCGATGCGGCATGTTTTGATCCGAAATATTTCGGGCCAAACGTAATCGCAGCCGCAATGATCGACAGGGTGATCACCGACCCGAACGCCATGTATAGCCCGCGCCGGCTCTTATTGTGCTGCGACGCTGCGGGCTGCATTGGGGCCGCCACCGTCTTCGTTGCGGCCTCCGGCGCCGGATGCGGCGTCAGGCTCGCCAGCGCCGCGCGAAAGGCGGCCGCAGACTGGAAGCGCTGAGCGGGATCTTTGCGGATCGCGAGCAGAATAATCTCGCTCAGCGCCTCGGGAAGTTTGGGATCGATCTCAACCGGCGGCCTCGGCGTCTGCTCCAGATGAGCCACCATCAGCGCATAGTCGCTGTCGGCGGCAAACGGCCGTTTTCCCGTCACCATCTCATACAGACAGATGCCCAGCGAGTAAATGTCCGACCGCCCGTCAACAGCGGCGGCGCCCTGAATCTGCTCCGGCGACATGTAGTACAACGATCCCAGCGTCCGGCCAGTCATCGTCAGCTTGCGATCCACCGATAGCTTCGCAATCCCGAAATCCATCAGCTTCACCAGCCCGCTGGGCGTCACCATGATGTTGCCCGGCTTGATATCGCGATGTACGATGCCGCGCGAATGCGCATACTCCAGCGCATCCAGCACCTGCGATACGTAATTCACTGCATCCGACGGCGGGAGCGGCCCTTGGCGCAGCATGGCGTCCACCGTTGTGCCCTCTACATACTCCATAATCATGAGCACTTGGCCGCCGGTTTGCTGCGCCGTGCGCAGGGCCGTGATATTCGGGTGGTCCAGGCTGGCCTGAACCTTGATCTCGCGGATAAAGCGGTCTGTGAGTTCGCCTTCCTGGCCCAGTGCAGGAAGGATCACCTTCATGGCTTCGATGCGGTCGGACAGGACGTTGCGGACCTTATATACCTTGCCCATGCCTCCCGCACCGAGCAGGTCAAGGATTTCGTAATCGCCAATGCGGGCGCCGGGCTGGAAATCCATAGCGGCCTACTGATTCTTCACGCGGTCGCCCACCTTCACTTGGCCGCTCCCAGTGAATTTGCCGCCCGCGGACTGTTCATCGACATCCGTAATGACGATCTCGCCAATTGGCTCTTCGACGCGGCGAATCACGCGTCCTGTCGCCGGATCTTTGATCTCCCGTCCGGTCCGCACTACCTTGAGATGATCGCCCACCTGGACGCCCGCCTTGGAGCCAACGTTAATGATGATGTTGCCGCCGGTTGCGTCCGCTACCAGTCCGTCAATCACCACCGTCTTTTGCGGCAGCCGGGCCGATTCGCGCTCAAGCTGCGCGGCGACGCCGTCCACTGCCTGATTCACCGCCTCGCCGAGAATTGTTGCCCCAAAATTGCTGCTGGACATGTCGTACGCTCCCGCGCCTGCGCCGCTGCTGCTTCCGCCCGCTCCCAACAGACTCACTCCGGACCGCGTCGACTCGCCTTTGCCTGTGGCGACCGCGAGGATCTCAGCGGTGTCCACGCTGATCAGACGCGCCGTCAGCCCGACTACAGCTTTCGCGTTCCGTTTGCCGACTCCGCCGATCCCGTAGCGGCTGGTGATGCCGCTCAGCGCACTACCCCCGACGTTGGTGGTCTTATCGTCGCGTCCGAACTGCGTGATGCTGCCGATAATGATCGCATCCACGCCAAGGATCCGTCCGATCTTGGCCGCTGTCGCCGCATCGGCGCGCTCGCTGTTGGAGAAATTCTGCTCAGCGAGGATCTTGTCCAACGCCTTACGTTCGATGACGCTGTAGACGCCGTCCGATACCAGGCGGTTCACTAACAGATCAGCAACGCCTTTGCCCACATCCTGATTGCCGCCAAAGATTGCGCGTATGTCGTTCTGCACCGCGGCATAGTCAAAATTCAGCACCGCCACGCGCTTCTTCGGTTGAGCCCATGACGAAGACACGCAGACCGCGGCCGCCAACACAACCACCACTGTTCGCATACTGAATCCTCTTGAACCCTCCTGCATATAGTGCGCAGGAACACACATCCATATCAGATCATTCGGAGGCGCGCAAGGTTCATTCTCGTACATATCCCATGCTGGCGGACCGTTTTCCAGCCGCCCGGTGCGCTTCCTCGGAAAGCGCATGCACGCCGGTTGCGTCCACCCAGCGGTTGTAGAAATTGAACAGAGCACATACCGTTATCGCGTAGTAAATGGCTTCGTCACACCATCCCGCCGCATACAGGTGCTGCATGTCGGCAGCCGTGATCGACGGCGAATCATGGTTGACTTTATCAACAAATCGCAGCAAGACTTTCTCTTTCTCTTCGAGATCTGAGTTGTCCAGATCCGTCAGGACTCTCTCGACGAACGCCTCCCCGTTAAACCCGGCGATGCCGTGGCCCCGCTCATCTTCAAGCAGCGTCGCCGCGACCGCGGCGTGAGCCTTCATTCAAAATGGGCATTGATTCCGCGCTGACGTGTACGCCGCGATGAGCTCCCGGAAACCCGGACTCAGCGGCGCGGCTTCCCGCATGACCTCCTGCGTGAACCGCGCCAGATGCGTGGTCGCGTTCGGCTTGAACGCGAACAGGTGCCAGATCTGTGGATATTCAGCTCCGGAGCGCTTCATCGCCGCGATGGCGTCCGCATACGGCCCCGGTTGCGGGCTGCTCTCAACGCCCGGAAGAAACATGGGCTTCATCATCAGAGTCCTATCGTATGCCTCCGGAACCGAACGGGCCGCGAAGGCGGGCGGCGTGATCCGGGCCGACGCCGCGGTCACGATAAAATGTCAAAGGAAGCATGGCCTTCCTTTTGCATCATATTCCCGATCTGGTCGTTACCCTCACGGGGGTAGCCCTGCAATGGCTGGCGGCATTCCTTGCCGCGCGGTCGAAATGGGTCTGCCAACGGCCCGCGATCAGGCCAGCGCTGTTCGCCGTTGCATTTCTGACTTCTGGTCTGCTGCTGTTCGCACTGTCTCTCCAGGCCGCCCGGGTTTCCCGCCACTTTCCGTTGTGGGTGGTTACTTGGGCGCGATCCGTCGCCATGGCGTGGCTGCTGGGCTCAGCCACGGTTTTTGCGGTTCGTTTTATCCTCGCCTGGCTGCCGGATCGGCCGCACTTTAGCCCAGCTCGGCGGCAGGTTCTTCTTGCGGCGCGCGGCGCGGTATTAGCCTCTCCGGTCGTGGCCACCGGGTATGCGGTATTTATCCAGCGCCACGATTTGCGGGTCAAGGAAGTCGCAATTCCGATCGCCGGCTTGCCCCGCGAACTCGACGGCGTCCGTCTGGTCCAGCTCAGCGATATTCACCTCAGCCCGTTCCTGAGCGTGCGGGAACTCGAACGCGCCGTCGATATGGCTAACGAGACGCGGCCGGACATCGCGCTTGTCACCGGCGATCTGATCACGACCGCAGCCGATCCTTTGGATGCCTGTCTGGACCGCCTGCGCCGCCTCCGCGCTGCAAACGGCGTTATCGGTTGTCTGGGCAACCACGAATTCTACGCCGAGGCCGAAGACTACACCGCCGAGCGCGGCGCCCGGCTCGGCATTGATTTTCTGCGCGGCCGCTCGCGCGTAATTTCGCTCAAAGGCGCGGCTCTGAATATCGCCGGAGTGGACTACCAGCGCATGCACAGCGCGTATCTTCAGGGCGCCGAACGCCTGGTAGCGCCGGGACTGATCAATATCCTGCTGTCGCATAATCCGGATGTGTTTCCGGTAGCCGCCCGCCAAGGCTATCAACTCACAATCGCCGGCCACACGCATGGAGGACAGATCACGGTTGAGATCCTCAATCAGAATCTGAGCATCGCCCGTTTTTACACGCCCTACGTGTACGGCCTCTATCGCCAGGACGGCGCTGCGGCATATGTCACGCGCGGGATCGGGACCGTGGGCGTGCCGGCGCGGCTCGGAGCGCCCCCGGAGATCGCCCTGATCCGGCTGTGCGCTACCTGATCGTCAGCGACATTCACGCAAATCGCGAGGCGCTGGATGCGACGCTCGCCGCCGCTTCTGGTCTGTACGATGAAATTCTGTGCTGCGGCGATGTGGTGGGCTATGGCGCCGATCCGAACTATGCCGTAGAGTGGGCGCGCGCCCATGTGAAAATCACCGTGCGCGGCAATCATGACCGCGCCTGCGCCGGTCTCGAAGATCTCGAATCGTTTAATCCTGCTGCTCAGCGGTCGGCTCTATGGACTCGAGCTGAGCTGACGGTCGAGAACCTGGACTGGCTCCGGAACCTGCCCCAAGGGCCCGCCGCCCTGGAGGGCTTTGAGCTGCTGCATGGCTCGCCCATCGATGAGGACGAGTATCTGATCAGCTTGCATGACGTCGTTCAGGCCGCGCCCTATCTTGGCGCCGCGCTGTCGTTCTTCGGCCACACGCATCTTCAGGGGGGCTTTCTGATTCATCGCAACGGCATTCGCCGCCTGCGCCATCCCGCGCCCACGGAATCGAGCCTCGTCATCGAGCTTGAACACGACGTCGCGTATCTCATCAATCCTGGTTCCGTTGGCCAGCCGCGCGACGGCGATCCCCGCGCCGCCTTCGCGATCTATAGTGTGGAGCAGCGCACCGTGGAACTTTTCCGCACGCGCTACGATGTCGCGTCCGCGCAAAAGAAGATCCGCGAGGCATCCTTGCCGGACCTCCTCGCTGAACGTCTCGCTCTGGGGGCGTGATTCCGCCTCCTCTTCGGCGATCTCACTGCTCGGCTATAAACGCCATCGTCTTGATCCCGGAAATCTCAAAACGTTTGCGGCACCGGATGTTTTTGCAGATCACCCGATCATCAATCAGCACCATGTAGCTCTGGGCCTTGCGAAACAGCGCCCGGGCCCGCTCGTCGGCATTGCCGGGAATGCGATCCAGCTTCCTGCGGACCAGCCATCGCAGCTCGTAAACATCCCGCGTCCGGCAAAACGGGCAGTTCAGTTGCGCCGGTTTCGTGGTCTGCGATTCGCGATAAAATTGCCGCTCGTCCAAGCCGTTGTCCGCCTCGATCCGGTGTTAGTCTGCGGCTTCACCGCGGCGTGAAATGAAAATTCGAAATGCCGATCTCATCTCCACCCGGCACCACGAACCCGAAGGTCCCGTTCGCAATCTCGCGCCCCGGCGCCGAGGCCAGTTCCACCCAGCCATTCGCGGTCTTCATGCGTTGCACAATTCTCTGCGGCGAAATGTCGATCTGAACGGTGAACACTCTCTGGTCCAGCTCGGGGTGGGGGAGCTTGTCGCCGTTCGCATAGAAGTGTTTCTTGTCGATCTCGAATTGGCTGTACTGCTCGCCATCATCGATGAACCAGCGCAGCTTGCCGCCGCGAAACAGGCCGCCCAGGCCGAGGCCGCCCTTCTTAAGCTGCGCGGTAAACGTGATCACGCCATTCAGCCGGCCCCGCTTCACCACTACGCGGTTGCCGCCCTTTCGCACGTACTCGCCGTCTTTTCGCTCCCAGCCCTGTCCTTCCCAGTCGACCGTATTCACGGGCGCCGGCTTCACCACCGGCGGCGCTGCGGTCTCTTTCGGCAACGTCAGCGCAACATTGCGCGTTTCGCCCGCCGCTACCGGTACACGGGCGGTCTGGTCCGTGTGTCCCGGCGCCTTCGCTGTGAACACGTAGCTGCCGGGCTCAAGTTTCAGCGGGTTATCGCGCGCCGTGTGAGTCTGCGCCTCATCACTGCGCCGGTATGTCACTTGCGCATCCGGGGGGCTCACGGCCAGATGAACGGTTGCCGCCGCCGGCGGCATGACCAGCTCGTTGCCATTGAGCGCCAGCGTCTGCCCCGCGATGAACTTTCGCAAAATGCGGCGGGGCATATACCCCTCCCGCCGCACTTCAATGGCGTGATCGCCCGGCGCCAGATTTGCCGCCGACAACGATCCGTCGTCGCCCACTCGCCCGATGCTCCGGTCATCCAGAAACACCTGAGTGCCCGGAATAGCATTGTGGATCTGGAGCGAAGCCACTTGCGGCAGCGGCCGTAGTTTGAAGGCCAGCTTCGCCTCTTCGCCCTTTTTCACTTCCACGGTCTGCTCCGGCTCACTCTGGAACCCTTCTTTGGCCACGCGAACGGCAACGGCGCCCAGCGCCGGAATCCGCAGCTCGCCGTGCCTGGTCTTACGGCGGTACTCCTTTCCATTCACGAATACGCTTACGCCGTCCTCGCCCGTCGACACCACCAGCGTACCCGTGCTCACGTCCGACTTCAGGAAGGCCGTGAGCGCGGCCGTCGGCCCGAACTGCACCACCATCTTGCGCTGATCGCGGCCGTCGCCGATTGTGAGCTGTTGGTCGCCGGCGGGTACATTCTTCAGCTCCAGTCCGGCGGGCCCGGCCTCGCCCTGCGGCAGGCCGTTCAGCGCCACCTTCAGCGGCGTCGCGCTGCTGCTTTGCACGCGCCCATCGCTGCCGAAGCTGCTCACCAGCACGGCTAAGACATTTGTCGCCGCAACGGGGCCGGTGATCGCGGGCGGCTTGCCCGGCTGCAACTCGAAGGCGAATGTCGCTTCGGCATTCGGACCGGACACCGTGATACGGTGCTTTCCGTTTTTCACTCGGTCCAGCACAAGCTGCCCGTCCAGGAGATCCGGCGCTGGCCTGCCATCCAGAAACACCTTTCCCGAGGGCAGGTCGGTGTAAATCCGCACCGTCTGCGTCTGTGACGGCAGCATCAAATTCACCGCGATAGGCGGTCCGGGAACTACGGTCACGCCCGTCGCCGCGGGTTCGAATCCGTCAAGCATTGCCGTGACCTGGTAATTCCCCGGCGGAAGGGCGATGCGGCAGTTCGACTTGCACTTCGTCTCGTTGTTGATCTGAATGGTGGCGCCGGGAGGCGATGTCGTGATGTCCACGGGCACGCCGCCTTTGGTCGCTGATGACGCCACTACGGCCGCTGGCTGAGGGATATTCCGGCGCCGCGCAACCTGCACCAGCGTCACGAAGATCACCAGCCATCCAACGACGCCCAGCGCGACGCCCATCCACACGGCGCGACTCAAGGGGAGATCCGTCAGCAGATTGGCGCGCAGGCTGTCGCCCAGCGAAAATCGCTTCGAAGCCTGGGGCGCTGGCGGCGGCTCGGTCGCGCGAAGGGGACGCCGCACCGCTCGTTCGCGCGCGCGCCTCAGCCTTAAGCCCTTGTTGATGACGCGCTGCCGAAGATCTGCCGCCACCAGCTGCACCTCAAAGTCGCCGGAGTTTTCCCGCGCGATCTCGTCCAAGCGGTCATAAATCGGCCGCAGCGCACCCACATCTTTCGCGGTCTCAACCTGGTTGTCGAGGAGTTGCAGTTCGTCGAGCGGAGACATAGCGCCCGACATCGGCCGGGCCTAATTACCAATTATACGGCGCGCTACGCTGGCTAAATAGATGCGTAGGACGCTGTCGGTACTCACTGTGGTCATGACCGCCTCTGCTGCCCGCGACGCTGATCTCATCCTCATCAACGGCAAGATCCGCACGCTCAATTCCAAGCGTCCGCTGGTGCAGGCCGTTGCGTGCCGCGCAGGGCGCATTATCGCCGCCGGCGCCAACGATGAAATTCGGACCTTCGCCGCGCCGTCCGCCCGGGTGATCGATCTTCACGGCAAGCTCGCGGTTCCGGGCTTTAACGACGCCCACGTTCATTTCTGGAGCGGCGGCGAACACCTCGCCGGCGTACAATTGCGCGACACGAAATCGCAAGCCCAGCTCCGTGAGCGCATCCGCGATTTCGCCGCGACCCTGCGCAAAGGCGAGTGGATCACCGGCGGCGGCTGGGATCATGAAAACTGGACGCCCGCGCGTTTGCCGTCGCGCGACCTGATCGACAGCGTTACTCCGGACAACCCTGTGTTCGTGAACCGGCTGGACGGGCACATGGCGCTGGCAAATTCGCTCGCATTAAAACTGGCCGGCATCACGCGATCGACCCCAGACCCTCCAGGAGGCGTCATTGTCCGCGACAGCGACGGCGAGCCTACTGGCATCCTCAAGGACGCTGCAATGGCCGCCGTGCATCGCGTGATTCCGCCGCCATCGGAGCAGCAGATCACCGCGGCGATTGAAGCCGCGATGCGCCATGCCGCCGAACACGGCGTCACCAGCGTGCAGGATATGTCCGCTGCGCCTCAGGCGCTGCGCATCTACCAAAAGCTGCTCGCCGCCAACCGACTGGCCATCCGCATCTACGGTCTTCAGCCGCTGCCAGCCTGGCAGCGCGAAGCGGCCGCAGGCATCCGCGCCGCATTCGGCAACGACAATCTCAAAATCGGCGCCCTCAAGGGATTCGCGGACGGGTCGCTCGGCTCCAGTACGGCTCTCTTCTTCGAGCCTTATCTGGATGCGCCGAATACTTCCGGCCTGCCGAGCGATGAGATGCTTCCGGAGCGGGCCATGCTCGATCGCATCCTGGGCGCCGACGCCGCTGGCCTTCAGATCGCCATTCATGCCATCGGCGATAAAGCCAATCACCTGATTCTCAACATGTACGAACAAGCCGCACGCACCAACGGAGAGCGCGACCGCCGCTTCCGCATCGAACACGCGCAGCATCTGCGCGCCGATGACATCAGCCGCTTCGGAAAGCTCCGCGTGATCGCTTCGATGCAGCCCTACCACTTAATCGACGACGGACGCTGGGCGGAGAAACGGATTGGTCCGGAACGGGCCAAAACAAGCTATGCCTTCCGCTCGCTGCTTGACTCCGGAGCGACCCTTGCATTCGGGTCAGACTGGCCAGTAGCGCCGCTCGATCCAATTCTGGGGATCTATGCGGCCGTCACGCGCCGCACGCTCGACGGCAAGCGCCCCGAGGGCTGGATACCCGAGCAGAAGATTTCGGTCCAAGAGGCTCTTCGCGCTTACACGCTGGGATCCGCTTACGCCAGCTTTGAAGAGAATCTGAAGGGGTCCCTTGAACCCGGAAAGGTTGCCGATATCGTCGTGCTATCGGATGATATCTTCGCTATCCCGCCTGAGCGCATCCGCGAGGTTCGCGTAGAGTTGACTGTCTTCAACGGCCGCGTCATTTACGAGCGCGGACAACGCTGACGGCTCCGCGCCTTCAGCGGCGGCCCAGCTACCCAGGCGCCGGCAGCAGCGCGTCGGCCACCTTCACGCTACGCCGCTCCCGCAAATCTGCCGGCGCCAGCAGCGTGAGCGCGTCGGGCACGATCTCGATGGTCGCCGGCAAGCGCCCCGCAAACTCTCCGTCCACCTGGATATAAAGCCGGCGATCGTCCGCCGCCATCAGTTCCACTCTGCGCGCCCGCTCGATCGTCACCCCTTCGAACCGCGATAGCGTGCCTGTAGCCACTCCCAGGAAGTAAGCCACGTATCGCAACGGATTCTGGCCGCGGAACAGCACCACTTCGAACGCGTCGTCGGCCAGCGACGCGCCCGTCGCAATCTCCAGGTCGCCTCCGTAGTTCTTCACCCGGCTTGCGAGTACGAAGCCGCACCGGCTGCGGCGGCCGTTGACGACCGCATCAAACTCCGGCACCGGGCGCGTCAGCCGCACGCCCGCGCTCAACCAGTACGCCAGCTTGCCCCAGGACTCCTTCAGACGCGCGCTGATCTGATACACGATCTCGGCGTCCAGTCCGGCGCCGGCCATCAGCAGGAAATATCGCGAGCCCAGGTCATTGGAAAGGCGCCCCACCGCGACGCGTTCTGGAGCGCAGCCCTCCAGCTTCACAACGGCGCTCTCCAGGTGCGTGCCCAGGCCCAGCTCCACAGCCAGCACATTCGCCGTGCCTCCCGGCAGCGCCGCCATCGGGACGTGAGAGCCGATCATTCCATTCGCGACCTCATTGACAGTCCCATCCCCGCCTACGGCAAGCACAAGATCGATGTCCTTCTGGACCGCCTCGCGCGCCATCGCAGTGGCGGCGCCAGGCCCCGTGGTCTCGAACGGAGTCGCATGAATTCCGCGCCGCTCCAGCGCCTCGAGCAGACGGCGTATCTTTCCCGGAGCGCCGCCGCGCAGCTTGCCCGCGACGGGGTTATAGATCAGAACTGTATTCTTGTAGGTAGCGATACAGCCTCTCCAACTCAATTTTAGTGAATGCCTGAAATCCGAATGACCGCCGAAGAGCAGATCAAGCGCCTGCGCGAGGAAATACAGCGTCACGAGCATCTCTATTACGTTCTGGACCAGCCCGAGATCACGGACGCCGAATACGATGCGCTCATGCGCCGCCTTCAGGATCTCGAGGCCCAACATCCGGAACTCATCACGCCCGACTCCCCCACACAGCGCGTCGGCGGCCGGCCGCGAGAAGGCTTTGTCAAAGTCCCTCACAGCGCGCCCATGCTGAGCCTGGACAACGCGCTCAACGAAGGTGAACTGCGGGATTTCGACCGGCGCGTTCGCGACCTTCTGAAGGGCCAGCCGTATATCTACATAGCCGAATTGAAGCTTGATGGACTCTCCATGGCCGCTTATTACGCCGGCGGCCAGTTCCGCCAGGCCGTCACTCGCGGCGATGGACTGGTTGGCGAAGACGTCACCGAAAACGCGCGTACCATCCGCTCCCTGCCGCTCCGCGTCAAAACGGATCTCCAGCAGTTTGAAGTGCGCGGCGAAACCATCATGACCCGGAAGTCCTTTGAGCAGCTCAATGCGGAACGCGAACGCGAAAATCAGCCGCGATTCGCCAACCCGCGCAACGCCGCCGCCGGGGCGCTGCGCGCGCTCGATCCCGCCATGACCGCATCGCGTCGCCTCGATTTTTACGCGTACTTTCTCCTGGTCAACGGGGATTATCTGTACCCCAGTCACTGGGAGTCCCTCGAAGCGCTCGTCGCCATGGGGTTCAAAGTCAATCCCCACCGCAAGCGCTGCGCCAGCCTGGAGGAGTTGCTGGCTTTTACCAAGGAGTGGGAGGAGAAACGCGATTCGCTGCCGTATGAAATCGATGGCGTCGTCGCGAAAATCGACTCCATCGCCGAGCAGCGCGCTCTGGGCTGGACCTCGAAGGCGCCGCGCTGGGCTATCGCCATTAAATTTCCGCCGCGCCAGGAGCAGACCGTTATCGAGAACATCGACGTACAGGTCGGCCGCACCGGCGCGCTTACGCCCGTAGCTCGCCTCCGACCGGTCACGGTCAGCGGCGTCACGGTGTCCCGCGCGACGCTGCACAATGAGGACGAAATCGAGCGCCTCGGCGTCCACATTGGCGACACAGTCCTCATCGAGCGCAGCGGCGATGTCATCCCCAAAGTGGTTCGCGTCGTCTCCGAAGGCTCGCCTCGCCGCAAGTTCCGGATGCCTTCGCACTGCCCCGTGTGCGGCGGCGACGTCGTGCGTGAACCCGGGGAAGCCGCCAGCCGCTGCATCAATACCAACTGTCCGGCGCGTCTCAAGGAATCCGTACGTCACTTCGCCGCCCGCGGCGTCATGGACATCGACGGCATGGGCGAAGCGCTGGTGGATCAGCTTGTCGACCGCGGCATCGTCAAAAGCGTCGCGGACCTCTATTGCCTGAAGCTCGACGACTTGATCGGGCTCGAGCGCATGGGGAAAAAGTCCGCCTCCAAAATTCTTGACAATATCGAATCCTCACGCTCCCGCCCGCTGCCGCGATTGCTGAATGGACTCGGCATCCCGTTCGTCGGCGAACGCACCGCGCAGATCCTGGCCGAAACCTTCGGCAGTCTGGATGCGATCGCATCGGCGGACATGGACGCGCTCCAGCGCGCCGAAGAAGTCGGGCCGAAGGTCGCGCACAGCATCGTGCAGTTCTTTGCGGAGCCGCGCAATCGGGAATTGGTTGAGCGCCTGCGCGCAGCCGGCCTCAAATTCGATCACCCCCGCAAGGCGCGGGTCGACGGCCCGCTGCAGGGCCTGACCTTTGTTCTGACCGGGACGCTGCCGAGCCTCACGCGCGAGGAGGCCAAAAGCCGCATTGAAGCCGCAGGCGGCAAGGTGACATCCTCGGTGAGTAAGAAAACGGATTTCGTCGTCGCCGGAGAGGATGCCGGCTCGAAACTCGACAAAGCCCGCGAACTTGGCATTGCCGTGATCAGCGAACAGGAACTCCTGGAGAAACTCGAGTCCCGCCGCAGCGGCAACGGGGGCCAATGAAGGGGCTGCTAGAGACCCTCTTGTCCTGGGGACCGCTCGGGCTTCTGCTGTTTGCTGTTGCCGACGGCGTGGGCGTTCCAACGCCGGGCGGTCTGGATGCGCTACTGATTCTGCTGTGCGCCCACGCGCCTTCTCAAGCTTACGGCTTCGCCGGCCTGGCGCTACTCGGTTCGCTGATTGGATGTCTCACGCTGTTTTGGATGGCGCGCAAGGGCGGCGAAGCAGTTCTTAAACCCTACCGGGAGCGCCCGCGCTTTGCCCGTTTCGAGCGCTGGTTTCAGCACTATGGCTTGCTGACCGTCTTCATTCCCGCGCTGGTTCCCATTCCCATGCCGCTGAAATTTTTTATCCTCTGCGCTGGCGCATTGGAGGTCACCCCGGTCGCGTTTTTCTTCACCTTGCTGGCGGCGCGGGCGCCGCGCTATGTCGGTCTGGCCTATTTGGGTTCCAAAGGCCACACGTTGGGCTGGTTCACCAGTCACATCTGGGAATTGGCCGCCTCGGCCGCCGTTCTGTTTGTGTTCCTGTACGCTCTGATCAAGATCATTGATTGCCGCCGGGCAAGCGCGCCCGGCGCCCGGGCGGTTGACGAGCACCGCCCGAACACCCAGAGCCGATGACCGCCCGTCGCCGGCTGTGCCATCATCACCACTTGGGCCGCACTGCACTGTTTATCCTGCTGCACGCCGCCGGTCTGGCGTTCGCGCAATCGCCGGAAGCGGACGCCGATGTCGGCCGGGGCGTCTTTCGCATCTACTGCTCACCGTGCCATGGCCTCAAAGCGCGCGGGGGCCGCGGCCCTGATCTCACGCGCGGTCTGCTGGCCTCCGGCGCCCCGGACGACGAAATCTTCCGGGTCATATCTCACGGCGTCGCCGGAACGGAAATGGAACCATTTGGAGGCACGCTCAGCGACGACAGCATTCGCCGCATTATTGCCTTCCTCCGCTCTCTGGAGCAGCAGAACCCGCCGCAACCCGTCCCGGGCGACCCGAAAACCGGCGAGCAACTGTTCTGGAACAAGGGCCAGTGCGGCGTATGCCACCGCGTTGGGGCCAAAGGCGGCGGCGCCGGCCCCGATCTCTCCCGGGTCGGGCGCCAGCGCAGCCCGGACTACATCCGAAAAGCCATCACGGACCCCAACGCGGACATCCTTCCCGGCTACCGCACGCTCGCCGTCGTCACGCGCGATGGCCAGCGCATCGAAGGCATTGAACGCGGTTTTGATAACTTTACCGCGCAACTCGTCGATCTGTCCGGCAATTTCTATTCATTCGAGCGCTCCGCGGTAGCCTCCCTCAGCCGCGAGAATCGCTCCCTGATGCCGTCCTACCAGGACCGCTTCACGGCTGCCGAGCTGCGGGATCTGGTCGCGTATCTGGCGGCGCTGAGCGGCGTTGAGGCGAGGAAATGAGGACCGCCTTCGCAACGCTCGCCTGCTGCGCCGCACTGGCCGCCGCCGATGCTGGCTGGGTGCGCTACGGTCATGACTACGCCGGCACGCGCTACAGCGATCTTGCTCAGGTGAACGCCACAAACGTCGCCCGGCTCGTTCCTGCGTGGATTTCCCAAACCGGCTTTCCGGGCGGGATGGAAGCGACGCCGCTCGTGCACGGCGGTCTGATGTACGTCACCGGTCCATCCAATAATGCGGTTGCAATCGATATTCGAACGGGCAAGCCGATGTGGCGCTACTCCCACGCGCCGCCGCGCGGTCTGAATCTGTGCTGCGGCGAGCCCAATCGGGGCTTCGCGCTCCACGGCTCCAAGGTCATCAAGGTCAATATCGAGAACCACCTCGTCGCGCTCGATGCGAACTCCGGGGCCGTGCTCTGGGACGCCGAGATCGCCGATTATCGCAAGGGCTACACCGGCACTTCGGCGCCGCTCGTTGTCAAAGATATGGTCCTTATCGGCACGGCTGGCGGCGAGTTCGGAATTCGTGGCTTCATCGACGCCTACGACGCCAACACCGGCAAGCGCCGCTGGCGATTTCACACCGTCGCCGGGCCCGAGGACCCAGCCGGCAAGTCCTGGGACGGCGATTCCTGGCAGCACGGCGGCGGCGCGACCTGGATTACCGGCACGTACGACCCCGAATTGAATCTGGTTTATTGGGGGGTGGGCAATCCCGGACCCGACATGAACGGCGATTTACGCCGCGGCGATAATCTGTACACCTGCAGCCTGGTCGCGCTCGATGCGGACACTGGTAAACTGAGGTGGCATTTCCAGTTCACGCCTCATGACACCCACGATTGGGACGCGGTCGCGGATCCTGTGCTGGTCGACATACCCGTGCAGGGCCGTCGAGTTAAGGCGGTCATTCAAGCCAATCGCAACGGCTACTTCTATGCGCTTGACCGCGTCACCGGCAGGTTTCTACTCGCCAGCCCGTATACGAAAATTTCCTGGGCCGATGGCATCGACGGCTCCGGGAAACCCAAGCTCGTAGCCGGACAGGAGCCGTCGGAAGAAGGCACGCGAGTCTGCCCCGGTCTTGGCGGCGGTCACAACTGGCAGCCGACAGCGTACAGCCGGCAGACGGGCTTGTATTACTTTCAGTCCACCGATGGCTGCCAGATCTACTACAAAACCCGCCATGGTTTCGTGGAGGGTCAGTGGTTCCAGCTCAGTACGACGGACGAGATTGCCGGCGAACCTTCAGGCGGCTCGCTGATCGCAATGGATCCGTCAACCGGCCAAATTCACTGGCGCATGAGTACTATCAGCGCGCCCTCCGCCGGACTGTTAGCGACCGCAGGCGGGCTGCTCTTTGCCGGCGACCACTTCGGCTATGCCATGGCCCTCGATGCCCAAACTGGCAAAGTTCTGTGGAAATTCTATACCGGAGCCCCGATCCGGGGATCGTTTGTGACATACACGGTCGACGGCAAACAATACATTGCCGTGCCCTCCGGCAGTTTGGTAATCGCTTTCACTTTAAAGTCGGACAATTGACGCGCGGGTTGCACCGTCGTGTGTGTCGATTGGCGCTTAGTTTTAAATCGATCCAAAATACCCATTGACACGATTCAAAGCTCGGTATAACCTTCTTTAAGCTGCGTACCTTGGGAAAGGGTCGCTGAAACTAAATCCGTATTCTGTCCCACTGAGGGGAGGGTTGTTTATGTTGAGAGGGTGGTCTCTACGCCTACTGCTTGTGTGTCCTTGCTTCGCTCTATCACTGGCAGCGCAGCAGATCTCCGGGTCAATTCTCGGCACCGTCAGGGATAGCCAGCAGGCTGTCATCGCCGGGGCCAAAGTAACACTTACGAATCAGGCCACTGGTTCGTCGCGCGAGACGACAACCGGAAGCGACGGCTCATTCGTATTTACCAACGCCCAGCCATCGTCATACACGATCGCCGTCGAAGCGCCAGGATTTAAAAAATTTGAACAGAAAGATGTAAAGCTATTTGCTAACGATCGACTCAACATCGGCGATGTAATCCTCGCTGTCGGCGCTGTGAATGAAACGATCACTGTCGAAGCGCAAGCCGCGCAGCTACAGACCGAAAATGCCGAGCGGTCCGGAGTGCTCACCACGACCCAGGTGAAGGACTTGGCTCTGCTCACGCGCAGCATCTTCGACCTTGTCCGGGTACAGCCCGGCATCGTTTATACCGGCGGTCTCGGCGGTATTTCGGCCAACGGCAATCGTAACAATGAGAACAACTTTACACTGGACGGGGTGACCAACGTTGATACCGGATCCAACGGCGGAACTCTGGCGACAACCAATCCCGACATGATCGCGGAAATGAAGGTGATTACCAACTCGCAACCCGCCGAGTTCGGCCGGTCATCGGGAGCTCAGATCGAGGTCGTGACGAAATCTGGTACCAGGGACTTCCACGGTACTGGCTATTGGTTTCATCGCCACGAGGATCTGAACGCAAATACCTGGCGGAATAACGTCGACGGACGGCCACGCCCGTTTTATCGTTACAACTATGAAGGCTTCAACCTGGGCGGACCAGCGTATATTCCTGGCAAGTTAAACCGGAATCGTGACAAACTGTTTTTCTTCGTGGGCATCGAATGGCAGGGCCAGCTGGTTCCGCAAGGCTTGCATAACGTCACTGTGCCCACGGCGCTGGAGCGTCAAGGCGATTTCTCACAATCCCATGACGCGGGCGGTTCGCCGCTGACCATTTTGGACCCGGCCAACGGCAAGAAGCCTTTTCCTGGCAACATTATTCCGAAGGATCGTTTGAATCCAGACGGCGTAAAGATCCTGAACTGGTATCCGCTGCCGAACGCGCTCGGTAAAGATCCCTCTTTCAACTACCAGTCGGACCGTTCGAACACCTACCCGCGCCGTGAATACGTGTATCGGGCGGACTACAACATCAACGATAAGTGGAAAGCTTACGCCCGATATATCAGCAACTACGACGAGACGAGTATGATATATGGCCAGTGGAACGCCAGCTATAACATCCCGTTCGGCCCGATGAGCTTTGGCGCTCCCGGCTGGTCTTTCGTCTCCAACTTGACCACGGTGATCAATCCGACTTTGACAAATGAATTCGTGTTTGGCTCCTCACGCAACGACCTGCATATTATTCCCATCACGGACGCCTTCAACGCCAGCAAGGTGGGCGTGTCGTACACGATGCCATTTCCCACTGCCGACAAGCTGAAGCTGGTGCAAAACTGGCATTATGGCGGCGTGCCGAATGCGGCGGATACAGCCTTTAATGGAACGCCGTTCTCCAACTTCAATCACACTTACGACATCACCGACAACATCTCCAAGGTGCATGACACCCATACGTTCAAAGCTGGCATTTACCTGCACAAGAGCGCCAAGGACCAGACTGCGTTCACTTCTGTCAATGGCGACATCTGGTTTGACCGGGACAGCAACAACCCCGGCGACACGGGCTGGGCCTTTTCGAACGCACTCCTCGGAAACTATCAGCGCCTGGCGCAATCGAATGTAGTGCTGAATGGCCAATATCGTTCCTGGAACGTCGAGTGGTTTTTACAGGATAACTGGCGCGCTACCAAGAAGCTCACCCTCGAATACGGAATTCGCTTCTATTGGATTCAGCCGCAGTATGATCAGGCGCTTCAGACTTCCGCCTGGAATCGGTTCCTTTATGATCCGTCCGCGCGCGCGGTGCTTCGCGTTCCAGGTCTGGACGCTAGCGGAAACAGAGTCTCGATTAACCCGCTTACCGGCGAGCAGGGACCGTCTGCGCTGATAGGCTCAATCGTCAATACCGGTAAAGGCTTTGTTAATGGCATTTACGCCAACGGAATGGGTCTTGCCGGCAAGAACGGCTATCCGAAGGGGCTGATAGATGATCGAGGTATTCAATATGCTCCGCGACTGGGCATCGCCTACCAGCTCACGCCCAAAACGGTGATCCGCACCGGCGGCGGCATCTTTTACGACCGGCTGCAAGGCAACCCGGTCTTCGACATGCTCCCGAACCCGCCGTCCACCATCCGGCCGACGTTCTATTACGGCAACTTGGCGGCAATCCCTCCTGCCTCTCAGGGCACGTTTTTCCCGGCGAGCGTGGTGGGATTCGACAAGGGCGGTCATATTCCGACCACTTACAATTGGAATTTCACTATTCAACGTGAGCTGCCCAAATCGATTCTGTTCGATATCGCCTATGTTGGCTCCTCATCGAATCACTTGCTCTATCGCATCAACCAGAATGCGATCCCGCTCGGCGCTGCATGGCTGCCGCAGAATCAAGATCCGCTGAACCCGAATCCCAAATTCGACGGCACAACTTCACAGCAGCCAAACTTCTATCGACCGTTTGTGGGCTATAACGGCGCCACGGACTACGGATTCGGGGCCAATTCGAACTACCACTCGCTCCAGGTCTCGGCTCAGCGCCGCTTCGGACGCGACCTGACTTTTGGCGTAGCTTACACTTGGTCCAAAGTCATGGGTATTCTTAACGACGATTATGCGACTGTAACTCCGTTCAACACGCGCATCGCCGACTATGGACCGCTGAACTATGACCGTACGCATGTCCTGGTCTTCAACTATGTCTACAACCTGCCCCGGTTCATTCGCGCGAATAGCGCCGCCGGTAAGATTGGAGGCGCAATTACAAACAACTGGCAGGTGTCGGGCATCACGACGATCATGACCGGGCCGCCGGATGCGATCAGCTTCAGCATCGACGGCGTCAGTAACCTGAACGAGCGCTATACAGGCTCTCCCGATGTGGCGCCGCGCGTTGTCTTGAAGAGCAGCCCGACATATCCGAAGTCGCAATACGCGTGGGTGAATGCATCGGTCTTTGCGCTTCCGCCCGTAAAGGGAAGCCAGGGCTTCGACTCCCAGCGTTATCAGATCCGCCGCCCGGGCGATCACGACTGGGACATCTCGGTCTTCAAGAACTTCCCGATGTTCCGCGAAGGCACGTACCTGCAATTGCGCGTCGAGATGTTCAATGCGTGGAATCACCCGCGGTTCAACGACTTCAACCGCAGCGTCACGTTCAACCAGGCCGGTCAGATCATCAACTTGCCGACGGCCCTGGGCGGGAATGGGGGCCGCTTCGGATTCGGCGCGCTCACCGGGACCGCTGATCCGCGCAGAATCCAGCTCGCTGCCAAGTTCTACTTCTAACAACGATATACTGAGCGCTGGATGCTCAGTCCGTGGTTCTTTCTACTGCTGGCCGCTGTTCCGCAAAATGCGCTCGACAGCGGCCGGCAAGCCCTTGCGGCCGGCGACCTTCCCCGCGCTGAACAACTCTTCAAACGGTACCTCTCTGAACACCCCAACTCCGCCGAAGCCTTGTCCAATCTCGCCGCCGTGCACGCCCGGCGGGAACAGTTTTCTGAAGCCGTCGCTCTCTATGAAAAGGCGCTGAAGGCGAACCCGGGTCTCACGCCGGTTCACTTTAATATCGCTGTCTCGCTGGGACGACTGAACCGTTTCGCCGAAGCCGCCCGGCATCTGCGGATATTCCTCAAAGCGTATCCCGATGAGCCGCGCGCCGCTCAACTGCTCGGCCTGTGCCTGGTTGAAACCGGCGACCTCCGGGCTGCGTTGGCGCAACTCGAACGGTCCTATAAAGAAAATCCGAAGGACCCCAGCATCGTTTACGCGCTTGCCTACGCAAGCGCGCGGGCGGGCGATGTGGATCGCGCTGCGGACCTCTTGCGCAGCTCGGAATCAAATCCAGCGCAGGCGAAGCTGGTCGAAGGTTTGATCGAATACCGGCGAGGCCGTTTCAGAGAAGCCAAAGGGCTTTTCGAAGAGGTTTTACGGATCTCGCCGGATGTAGCGCCGGCCATTGCGGCGCTCGGCCGTCTTGAACTGCTGGCGCACAACGACCCGGAAGCGATTCGGCTGCTGGAACGCGCGGTCGCTCTGAATCCGTCGGACGCGGAGTCCTGTTATCAGCTTGGAGTGCTGTATGACCGCAACGGTCGGACCGAAGAGGGCGTCAAAATGCTCCGCCGCGCCATTGCTCTCCGCGCCAATTACGCCGACCCCCATTACCAGCTCGGCCGCATCGCGCTCGATCACCAGGACTACAAGACGGCGCTCGCTGAACTCGAGGAAGCCCGCCGCATCCTGCCCGATCAGGAGGCCATCCGTCTGGCTCTCGGCCGCGCTTACCAGGCCCTAGGTCGCAGCGCCGAGGCCAAGGCTGAGTTTGCCGAAGTGCGACGGTTAAAGGCTGCCGTCATTGAGCGCGACCGCCAGCGCGTCGAATCCGATGAGTTGATGAAGCCGTGATGCGGCGGATTGTATTCTTCGCCGTCGCCGCAGCCGTTGTATTGGGTCAAGGGATGTCCAGCCGCGGCGTGAAACCTGCTGCGCGCCCTCCGTCTTCCGGCCGCCCATGGCCGTCAAAGCTGACCAACATTGCGCGCAGGGCTGGACTCACTGCGCCGACCATCTACGGCGCTGAGTCCAACGTACAGTATGTCGCCGAAACATCTTCGGGGGGCGTCGCCCTGTTGGATTACGATGGCGATGGTTGGCCGGATATTTTTATCGTCAGCGGCGCCCGCTTCGGCGAGACCCCTCCTGAAGCTACGAATCGTCTGTACCATAACAACCACGACGGGACTTTCACTGACGTTACTGAAAAATCCGGACTGCGCCGCACGGGTTGGGGCCAGGGCGTCGCCGTGGCGGACTATGACAACGATGGCCACCTCGATTTGTTTATCACTTACTGGGGTGATAACATCCTATACCGCAATAACGGGAACGGCACGTTCACGGATGTAACTGCAAAGGCCGGTTTGCTCCCGAAGACTAAGCCAGCCTACCCGTATTGGTACTCTGGCGCGACCTTCATTGACTATGATCGCGACGGTCACTTAGACTTGTTCATCGCGACCTACATCGACTTCGATATCTCACGCGTGCCCAAGCCGGGCGCAAACCCGAATTGCAACTGGAAGGGCGTGCCTACGCCCTGCGGGCCGCGCGGGCTGCGCACCGGGCGGCAGTTTTTGTATCATAACCGCGGCGACGGCACGTTCGAAGACGTTTCAGAAAAATCCGGCATCGCGGCGCCACGCTCGTCATTTGGCATGACGGCGGTTGCGGCCGACTTCGATGACGACGGCTGGCAGGACATCTATCTCGCCTGCGATTCGACGCCCTCGTTGTTTTTCCACAATAACCGGGACGGTACGTTCACCGAAGAAGGGATTGAGCGCGGCGTGGCGCTGAACGCCGACGGGATGGAGCAGGCCGGTATGGGGCTTGCCGTCGGCGATTTTAACAACGACGGCATTCTCGACATCTTCAAAACCCACTTCGCCGATGACACGCATGCGCTCTACCAGGGCTTGGGCAAAGGTGAGTTCAAAGAGGTGACAGCGAAGGCCGGTCTCGCCGTCGAGACGCGATATATTGCCTGGGGAGCGGGCATGCCCGACCTCGATAACGACGGCTGGCCCGACCTGTTTCTCGTCACCGGAAACGTCTATCCGGACACCGAGCGCGACTTGCCTGCATATCCCTATCGCACGCCGCCGCTGCTGTTTCGCAATCTCGGCAACGGCCGCTTCGAACAGATAATCGACGAAGCCGGACCGGCGCTCGCGGAACGGCATAGCTCCCGCGGCGCGGCATTCGGCGACTTCGACAATGACGGCGACATCGACATCGTTGTGTGGAACCGCAACGAGCCGCCCAGCTTGCTTCGCAACGATCTGAAGTCAACCAATCACTGGCTGCAATTGCGCCTTGTCGGAATCCAGTCGAACCGCGCCGCGATCGGCGCCACGGTCACCGTCGAATTCGCCGGTCGAAAGCAGTCACAGGCGGTGCTGAGCCAGTCGAGCTTCACCTCGGCTTCGGATCTGCGGCTTCACTTCGGACTGGGCAGCGCCACTAGCGCCGGCGTCACCGTGCGCTGGCCGACTGGCGTCCGTGAACGCTTCACCGCGCCCGCCGTCGATCGCGTGCTCACTTGCACGGAGGGCGCCGGAACCGCCGTCCATTGAGTATGTTCACCCGTCGAGATGCGCTCAGGATCAGCGCCGCCGCTGCGGTCTTAAGCCGCGTCCGCGCCGACGCGGGCACGCCATTCGATCAGTACTTCCTTCCAATTCTCGAAGGATATCTTCGAAATTGCCTCCGAACTTCGGCAAGTTTCGCAGTATGCGATTTCGAGGATGGCCTCATCCTTCCCGCCAGCGTCGGCCGTTCGGGGAAGACCTACGATTCCGTCAGCCGTATGCTGCCGGCGATCGCCGCCTGGGTGGCTGGCGGATGGCAGCCGCAGCGCGTGACGGTGGAGGGGCGCTCGATGGACCTCGCCGACATCCTTATTGCAACCTTCCGGAATGCATTCGACCCCAACCATCCCGATTACTGGCTGGCGCCCCCTCCGGACCGGCCGAACCAGCGTCAGGTCGAGGCTTCGGTGGTGGCATGGGCGCTCTGGCTGGCGGCGGATCGCGTGCTGCCGCGCCTCTCGTCCGCCGAGCGCCGCAACTTGCAGAACTGGCTCGACGCGTGTGCGCGGCGTCCGGTGCGCAACAACAACTGGGCGTGGTTCACCGCCGTGAATCACGCCGCGCGCATCGCCCTTTCGGCGAAATGGGAGGAGTTCTCCGGGGACCCCGCTTTCATGCTCGAAGACCTGAAGGCGCTGGATGCGATGGCCGCTCCCGGCGATGGCTGGTATTCCGATTCGTTAAAGGAAGAGATTTACGATTATTATAATTTCTGGGTATTTGCCAGTTATTTTTTGTATTGGAACAGGATTATTGGAGATAAATATCCGCACTGGTCTGACAAATTTTCTGGAAGATTGCGGAACTTCCTGACGCAAACGCCCTATTTCTTTGGCGGAAACGGCAGTCACGTCCTGTTCGGGCGCTCCCTGATTTACCGCTGGGCTGTGCTCACGCCGCTGGTGCTTGCCTATCAACAGGCAATGTGGCCGCATCATCCCGGCCTCTTGCGCGCTATGTGCCGCCGCAACCTGGAATATTTCTGGTCTGCGGGCGCATTCGACGCTCAGCGTGGCAAGCTGCGCGAGACGCTGACTCCGGAAGGAACGCGCGAGATCCGCGAATCCTACGTGGACAACGGGCATCCGTACTGGGGCATGCAGGCGTTCGCGCTATATCTCATTCCGCCGCACGACCCGTTCTGGACGGCGCCCGAAGAGCGGCTCCCCGTGGAATTGCAATCGTTCACGATCCCCTTCGAGGGGACGAAGATGCGAGTGTCAGGCGATCAGCGGACGGGCGATGTGCGCTGGCTGCACGCTGCTGTCGGTCACAATGAGCCGCAGTATCGGGACAAGTACGCGAAGTTTTCCTACTCGACTCACTTTCCCTGGAACATTATTAACGAGAAAACCCGTTGCGCCGTTGACGGAGCGCTGATTTTCCGCAATCCGAAAACTGGCGAGATGGCCGGACCGGCCGGCGTGGTCGCGTGCAAGCTTACCGACGATGGCTATGAGCGCGAGTGGTGGGCGGCGCTCGGCGGCGTGCGCATCCTTGTGCGGACGGCTGTTGCAATCTCTGGCCTTTATGAATACCGCCGCCATGAAATCGAGCCGCCCGAGACGATTGAGATCTTTGAGGGCTCCTATGCCCTCGGACTGCAATCTGGCGATCGCTTTGAATCCACGCCGTCGCCGGGCGGGCTGTTTCTGCGCGGGGTGAGAGGAGCGGTTGCGAGCTACAGCCTCGAAGGTTGGGAACGCGCCGCCGTCTATGAAGAGAGCGGTACGAACATCGCATTTCCGCGCTCGGTCGTTGTAAGACTGAGCGCGACGGCGCGTGGCGACGTGACGAAGCTGCACGCCGTACATTTCGCGAGCGCGAAGCCCGCCGACCCGCGCGATGTACGCCGCCGCGCGCTCAAGGGCGCTGGCACCGCGGGCAGTAATGCGTCCCCCGCTGCCCCACCACGATCTTCCGGATCGGCGTCCCGCACACCCGGCAGGGCTCTCCCTGGCGACCGTACACCTGATGCATGATCTGAAACCAGCCGCGATCTCCCGCCGCGTCGACATAGTCCGAAATCGATGAGCCGCGGTGCTCGATCGCGAGTTGCAGGGTCTCGCGAATTGAGTCATGCAGTCGCGCAATGCGCTGTTTACTTAAGCGGGCCGCGGCCGCAAGCGGGTGCAGGCGCGCGCGAAACAGCGCCTCGTCGGCGTAGATGTTGCCAAGCCCGCGCAGGAAGCTCTGGTTTAGCAGCAGCGGTTTGAGACGCCCCTTGCGGCGGCGCAACTCGCGCGTGAAGTCCTCGAGCGAAATCGCAAGCGGCTCCGGCCCCAAGAGCGCGAGCCGCTCGGGCATGCTCTCGGACCACTCGATGCGCCCGAACTGGCGCGGATCATCATAAATCAGTACGCCGCGGTCGAGCTCAAGGACGCCGTAGGCGTGCGTTCCGCGAGGGGCGTCGAGCAGCAGCTTTCCCGTCATTCCGAGGTGCACTGACAAAACGCCGCGATCGAGCTCGATGAGAATGAACTTGCCGTGGCGCCGTACGGAGCGAATTGTGCGGCCGGCCAGGCGCTTCGCCAACAGCCGGCGATCGCCTGGCGTCACGAATTTCGACCGGAACTCGGCGTGAACAATCGTCCGTCCGGGCAAATGCGGCGCGAGCGAGCGCACCACCGTCTCGACTTCAGGCAGTTCCGGCATGATCCGCGCGAAGATGAATGACGTCCCGTAACTCCTGGATTGCGGCGGGTTTGATCACGTAATCATCAGCCCCCGCATCGAAGAAGCGAGCGCGCGACTCAGCAGAAGGGTCGCCGCTCAGTGCGACCACCGGAATACGGGACTGCCTGGTTCCGAGACTCCGAATGCGCTGCGTCAGATCAGCGCCGTCCATGTCGGGAAGCTTCGAATCGATCAGTGCGATGTCAAACGGCGCTGTCTCGAGCGCGCGGAGGGCCTGCCGAGCGGTGGGCGACGCAAAGACGATGCAACCGAGCCGGCTGAGCATCATCTCCGTGATTCGCTTGGTTGCGGGGTCGTCCTCGACCAGAAGGACGCGGGCGCCCGCGCAGGCGCCGTCCACCGGCGCGCTGGCGCCGGCGTCGGCGTCGGTTGTGGAGGAGGCGCGCGCCGCGCGGATGGCGCGCAGCAGCGTCTTCCCAACGGCGGGTTTGCGGACCTGGTAAATGGGTCCGAGAATGCCCGCCTCACGGTCAGACAACGGCGCTGCGCCGTGGTGCAGCACGACGACCGGCGTCGAGCGCTCCGTACGGCGGATATTGCGGACGGCGCAGGCAATGTCGCGGGAGTCAAAGGCTGCGCTGTACACAACAACATCAAATGATTCGCACGCGACATCTTGATCCAATATCTCGGTGTTGCGCGTGCTCACGCGAGCGCCGAGCGCGGTCAGCGTGAAATGGAGCGCCTGCGCGCCGATCGCGAGCTGCTCAATACACAGGACGCGGACTCCCGCCAGCGGTTGTTCAGATACGAGCTGCGATCCCGACATTGCCGGAAGGGTGACGGCGAAGGCCGCGCCTCTACCGGGCCGGCTGTCATAGGTGAGCGAACCGCCCATCGCACCGACAAGCCGTTGCGAGATGGCGAGGCCGAGCCCCGCCCCTTCCTGCGACGCGGCGGCGCCTTGCTGATACGGCTCAAACAAACGTGGCCGCAGGTGGTCGGGGATGCCCGGGCCAGAGTCAGCGACCTCAATGCAAATGGATTGAGCGACGCCGGCCGAAGAGCGCATCCGAACCCATCCGCGGTCGGTGAACTTGACCGCATTATCGAGCAAGTTCAGCAATACCTGCCGGACGCGCGTCGGGTCACCGATCGAAGCCGCGGGCGTCGAAGGGTCCATCTGGAGAATCACTTCGAGATGCTTGCCTGATGCGCGCTGCGCTGCGATTGTGATCACGTCCTGAAGCAGCGGCGCCCATTCGAACCGAATGGCGTCGAGCTTTAGCCTGCCGGCTTCAGATCTGGTAAAGTCGATCAGATCGTTGGCGATCGAGACCATCAACTCGCTCGAGCGGCGTATCAGCTGAGTATACTCTTGCTGCTCTTCGCTCAGCGGGGTGTCCAGAAGAAGACCTGTCAGACCTACCACTCCGTGGAGCGGACTGCGGAGTTCGTGACTGACCTGAGCAAGCAGATCCGTCCTGCCGTCGTTGAAGGCCTGGGCCTGTTCGAGTTCGCGGAGCTTGAGTGCGAGGTAGACCTGACGCGCAATATCTTCGAGCACGTCAAGATCAGTGGCCGTGTAGGCTTGGCCCGAGCGCTTGCGGCCGAGGAGCAGAACGCCTACCGCCTGCGCGCCTTCGCCAGCCGCGACCGGCGCGGCCAGCGCCATGTCGGCAAGTCCGGGCAGCGGAGGTTTCAGGAAAACCGGACCCTTTTCAAGAAGCGCTCGATTCAGGGTAATTGAGCTTGGGGCGGCGTCGTCAGCAGCGCTGTAAACCAGCCGCATTTCCGCGCCGCCGCCGGCGCAATACGCCAGCAGCCGCTCAGGTTGAAGCGCGGGCTCGATACGGGCGGCGGCCGCGCGCGCAATATCTGCGAATGATTCCTGCCGCAACAGCGTTTCGAGCAGTCCGCCAGTGACGCGGTCGCGATCGTACGGCGCGCGAAGCAGCATGCCGTCGGCGAAATCGAGCAGTTCCTTGCGAAGCAGCGCGACGAGCAGCCCGGCGACAATGAGGCCTAGAGCGCCCGGCCGCTGCGACCACAGCTCGGCGAGGCTCAGGTCGCGATGTCTCCAGAGGTACACGGCCGCGATGGCCGCCGGAGCGAGCGTCGCGAACTGCAGCGCTCGGCGCGCCGCGAGCCGCTGAACGCCGGGTAGCAGCGTCACGCGGATGCCCATCAGACGATGGCATGCAACTGCGTACGTGACGGTTGCCGGGATGGCTGCTATTGAGAGGGTGGACAGGCTGTAGTACACAAGCACAGCGCCGGTCGCATGTGGAACGATCGTCAGCGCCAGTGAAGCGGCGACCGCAGGCGCGATGCCGAATATGGCGCCGAAGATGACCCAGCGCACGCGCAGCCGCATGGCTGCGTTCTCGAGACGCCTGTAGTTGTGGGTAATGACGGCGAACAGGAACAGCCCGCACAGCGCGACGTAGCCGTGCCGGAATGCGACCAGCCCCAGCTCCGGCCGCGTATTCAGATCGAGGCCGGAGAGAAGCCTCAGC
This sequence comes from Bryobacteraceae bacterium, assembly GCA_035652975.1. Classification (GTDB taxonomy): domain Bacteria; phylum Acidobacteriota; class Terriglobia; order Bryobacterales; family Bryobacteraceae; genus TMP-7. The sequence continues at coordinate 56,149 of DASRCT010000034.1, forward strand.
CGCCCCTCCAGCCCCAGAAAGGGCAGCGCCCGGAACGGCAACAGGATGGCCCAGACAATCCCAGCCCCGGCCCACAGCGCGATGAGCCAAGCGCGCCATACTCCGCTCGGCCTCTCGCCGGTTGGGAAAACTGCAAAAAAGGCGCAGCCTGCCGCCAGATAAAATGGAAAAATCAATCGATTTGTTAGATAAATTGTCGCGGAGAATCCTGACAAAAGCGGCGAAATAGGTCCAACGGCCGAGGCCGTCAGATAGAATGCCATCAACAGGGCGGCTGTGCGGCACGACCGCGCGACCGCGCCCGACGGACGCGCCCGCCAGACGAACAGGCCCGCAGTGAAGAAGCAGAGGCTAAGGAACAAATCGCATAGACCCATCAGCAGGTCGCGCGGGGATTTGCGCCAGCCCATGACGAGCGTCGCCTCCCGCCTTTGGGAGGAGCCGGGAGCGGTCCACGCGACCCGATAGCTCCCGCCGGGGCGGACTGCCTGGAGCCAGGGCCGCGGGCCTGCGGCCGCAGCGCGAGGATCCCCGTTTATGGCGACAATCCGCGCGCCTGGGGTCAGGACTGAGCCTTGAGCGCTGACGCTGTCAACTACAGCGCCCGTTGCGGTAACGCGCCACGTCCAGCCGGCATCTTTCGACACGCCGCCGTAGCGGTAGAGCAGCGAGGCCGCGAAGAGGAACGTGAAGCCGTATAGAACCGCAACCATCGCACGAAGGCATTTGGACGCTAAGCGCGAGCGATCCCTCAGCGGGAAATTTCGGCGAAAATTGGACCAGTATTTCAGCAGGAATGCACCTCTTTCGCGCCTGCCAGCCGTTTGAGGCTCTCTGTGTACGGTGGGCGCGCGACGCCGCGCTCGGTGATAATCGCGGTGATGTAGCGCGCGGGAGTGACGTCGAAGGCTGGGTTCGCGACCTGAACCGACTCGGGAGCGATGGGCACGCCAAAGACATGCGTGATCTCGGAGGCGTCGCGCTGTTCGATGGGGATCTGTTCGCCAGATTCGAGGGTTAGGTCAAACGTGGAAATCGGCGCCGCAACGTAGAACGGCACGTGATTCTCGTGGGCGAGCACGGCGACTGAGTAGGTGCCGATTTTGTTTGCGACGTCCCCATTGGCTGCGATGCGGTCCGCGCCGACCACGACGCAGCCGATGCGGCCGGACCGAAGAAAGTAGCCGGCCATATTGTCAGCGATGAGAGTCGTGGGGATGCCGTCCTGTTGCAGCTCCCATGCCGTCAATCGCGAGCCCTGAAGGAACGGCCGCGTTTCATCGGCGAAGACATCGATTTGTTTGCCGGCGCGGACCGCGGCGCGAATGACGCCGAGCGCGGTTCCATAGCCGGCGGTCGCCAGCGCGCCCGCGTTGCAGTGCGTGAGCACCGTTTTGCGATCCGGGATGAGATCGGCGCCGTTGCGGCCAATCGCCTCGCAGATAGCGATATCCTCCAGACGAATCTGCTGGGCTTCGCGGACCATATGCTCGATGATTTCGGCCCGCGGGCGTCCGGCGAGGGAGCGATAAACGGCCTTCATGCGATCGATCGCCCAGAAAAGATTCACCGCGGTGGGCCGGGTTTTTGCCAGAGTGTCGCACACCTGATCGAAGTCGGCGCCTTCGATGACGCCGAGCGCGATGCCCATGGCCGCGGCGACTCCGATCGCCGGCGCGCCGCGGATGATCATCGAACGGATGGCGCGGGCGACCTCAACGTAGGAGCGGCAGGTGACGTATGCCTGTTCGCGCGGCAGGCGCGTCTGATCGAGCATGACCACCGCGTTATCGAGCCATTGAATGGTTTCGAACATAGACGTTAAAGGGCTGTTCTGTTCATCAGGAGTCCGGCGAAAAAGGTCAGATTGTACGTGCTGTGCATGACCGCGCTGTTGAATGTCGAGCCGCTGCGGTAGCGCACCCAGCCGAAGGCGGCGCCGGCGGCGCCGATGAGCAGGACGTATTGCCAGGTCCAGTTGTATTCCGGGCCGTGCAGCAATGCGAACGGAAGCGCGGTGAGCACGATGCCGACGGCGGGTCCGAAGGAGCGGATGAACAGCGGCAGAAAAAAGCCCCGGAACGCCAGTTCTTCGGTGAGCGGACCGAGGATTACGCTGAAGACGCCAAACAACGGGATGGCCAGGGGGCCGTGCAGCATCTTGCGGATGGGCAGATCGGATTGAGGCGTCTTGAGAAGCGCTCCGAGCACGCCGACGGCGATAGCCAACGCCGGTCCGGCAATGATGCTCAGCATCCAGCCCGGCGCGGGATATTTCCACGCCAGCGACGGCCAGAACGGGCGATTGTACTTGGTCTTAAGGACCAGATACAGGCAGCCAAACCACAAGGCGTAGAAGACGAGCATCGCGATCCATGAGGTGAGAGCTCCGGCGTCGCGAACCATCCGGCCCACGCCCAGTCCGATGAACCCCCCGACCAGTAGGGTCGGGATGGCGAGCAAGGCGAGAACGGCGGCGTCGAACCAGTCCCAGAACGGATAGTCGCGCGTTTCGGCAAGTCTCATTCCGACAGCTCGATCAGGGCGGCTGCTATTAAGGGAATCATAATTTCGTGATGACCGGTGAGAGCGTAGCCGCGTCCTCCCGCATGCGCGTGCGGGCGCTCAACCACGTTGACGCGCGGCCGGTAGTGTTGCAGAAAATCGAGGTTGACGGTGATGAAATTGGCGAGTGGATGTCCGAGATTGCGGACGACGGAAACGGCCTTCAGAAATACTTCTGGCATGATTACCGCCGATCCGGCGTTGACGAATACCCCGCCATCATGCAGGCGTGCGACGAGCGAGCAGAACAGGCGGAAATCGCGATGCGTGGCTTCGCCCAGGGCGGCGCCGTTTGCCAAGGGGTGCGTATGCGGCGTGTCGGCGCCGATGGCGATGTGCACAGTCACCGGCACGTTGGCCGAATACGCCTGGTGCAGAATGCTCGCCGGCGCGAATTCGGGCCGGGCGGCGTCCTGGAGACGCCGGCCATAAGCTTCTCCGGCGCCGAGATCCGGCGTCAGGGCGCTGTTCATTTCCTCGCCCGTTTCCCGCGCCGACCCAAAGCGGCCGTCCGGCAGCACCGATTCGACATCCTCGCTGGTGTGTCCGGCGAGCGCGATCTCAAAGTCATGAATGGCGGCGGCGCCATTCATTGCAAAGGCTGTGACGAAGCCGCGGCGCATAAGATCGATCAAGACCGGCGCCAGGCCGCATTTGACAACGTGCCCTCCCAGCGACCACACAATGGGCTTGCCCTCCGCGCGAGCGTTGAGCATCGCGTATATAACCGCGCGGAATGAATCGCCGGCAAGAATGTGCGGCAGGCTCTCGATCAGCGCGCGAACGCCGGCGCCGGCCGCATAAGGCGTGGCGAAATCCACCCGGCGCACCTTGCCTCCCCGTTCCGCCAGACCAACCGTTTTCAAGCCTTTAAACTCGAGCGGGTCGATGCCGTACTGACTCACGCGACTTTTCCTGTTCGGAGGACTTTGTCAAGAGCGCGCGCGGTGTGGCTCCTGCGGTTGTGGACCACCTGTTCGGGCGTGCCAGAGACGACCACATGCCCGCCGTTCTCACCGCCTTCGGGGCCAAGATCGATGATCCAATCGGCGGACTTGATAACGTCGAGCTGGTGCTCGATGATCACCACGGTGTTGCCAAGGTCGACCAGCCGCTGGAGCACATCCAGCAGACGGCGCACGTCTTCAAAGTGCAGCCCCGTCGTGGGCTCATCCAGTATGTAGAATGTCTTGCCCGTCTGACGCCGGCTCAGTTCGCGCGCGAGTTTGATGCGCTGCGCCTCGCCGCCCGACAGCGTGGTGGAGGACTGGCCCAGATGGATGTAATCAAGCCCCACGTCGCGCAACGTCTGGAGCTTGGCCTGAATCTGCGGAATGTTTTCGAGCAGGCCCAGGGCTTCCTCGACAGTCGCTTCCAGCAGATCCGCGATGGAGTATCCCTTGTACTTGACTTGAAGCGTCTCGTAGTTATAGCGGCGGCCGCGGCAGACGTCACAGGTGACGTACACGTCAGGCAGGAAGTTCATCTCGATGCGCTTGAGCCCGTCGCCCTGACAGGCTTCGCATCTACCGCCTTTTACATTGAAGCTGAAGCGGCCCGGCTTGTAGCCGCGCTCGCGCGATTCGGGCAGCATCGCGTACAGGTCGCGGATGGCGGTGAATACGCCGGTGTAGGTGGCGGGATTCGAGCGCGGCGTTCGACCGATGGGCGACTGATCGATCTCGATGACTTTGTCAATGAACTCCAGGCCGGTAATGGAATCGAAGTCGCCGGGCTGATCGCGCGCTCCGTAGATTTCGCGGGCGAGCGCTTTATAGAGAATGTCATTTACCAGTGTTGATTTTCCGCTGCCGGATACGCCGGTGATCACGATGAGCGTTCCAAGCGGGAATTCCACGTCGATATTCTTCAGGTTGTGCTCGCGGGCGCCATGGACGACCAGGCGGCGGCCGTTGCCGGGGCGGCGCAGCGCAGGCGGCGCAATCACGCGCGCCCCCGAGAGGTACTGGCCAGTGAGGGAATCCGGGTTGCGCTTGATTTCTCGCGGCGTCCCATGCGCGACGAGGCCGCCGCCGAGGCGCCCGGCGCCGGGACCGAGATCAATAACGTAGTCGGCGCGCTCGATCGTCTCGGCGTCGTGCTCGACGACAAGCACGGTGTTGCCGAGATCACGCAGGCGTGAGAGCGTGTTGAGGAGGCGCTCGTTGTCGCGCGGGTGAAGGCCAATTGACGGCTCATCGAGGACGTACAGCACGCCCCGCAGACGCGATCCGATCTGCGTAGCGAGGCGGATGCGCTGCGCTTCACCGCCGGAGAGCGTGGCGGCGGAGCGTTCCAGCGAGAGGTAGTCGAGTCCTACGGCGGCGAGGAATTCCAGGCGGTTGCGGATTTCCTCGATCACCCGGCCGGCGACCTGGCGCTCGCGGTCCGTCAGCTCCCAGGAATTCACGACAGGCAGAAGCTGGGCGATCGACTTGCCGGTGAACTCCGCAATAGAAATGCCTTTGACGCGAACGGCGAGACTCGATGGCTTCAAGCGCTTGCCGCGGCATGCGGGGCAGATGGATGGCGACATGTACTCCATGAGCCACTCGCGGTAGGCGTCGCTTGCGTTATGGAAGGACTCCTGCAAGAGGCCGAGGATGCCAGGAAAGTTGCCATTGCCTTCCAGCAGCGCTTTTCGCGCGCGCTCAGGAAGTTGGTCAAACGGCTTGGATAGATCAATGCGGAGTTTTGAGGCGGCGCTGGTGAGCAGAGTAGCGACATAGCTGGAGCTCGCGCCCGGCCCAAGGGCGCCCTCGAGCAAGGGCTTGGAGGGGTCGACGATGACTTTGGCGGGATCGAAGCTCCACTTGCTGCCGAGGCCGTTGCAGGTCTCACAGGCGCCGAACGGGCTGTTGAAGGAGAACGAGCGCGGTTCGAGTTGAGGGACGCTGGCGCCGCAACGCGGGCAGGCCAGCTTTTGAGAGTACAGACGCTCTTCGCCGTTAACAACCGCGACGATGACGAGACCATCTGCGAGCTTCGTCGCGGCGATGATCGAGCGTTCGAGACGCTCCTCGACCCCAGGTTTGATGACAAGCCGGTCAATGACAACCTCAATGGTATGGTTGCGGCGACGGTCGAGCGTTATGTCCTCTTCGAGCGAGCGCAGCTCCCCGTCGATGCGCGCGCGCACAAATCCCTGGCGGCTGAGTTTTTCGAGGTCCTTTTTGTATTCGCCCTTGCGGCCGCGCACGATGGGCGCCAGAATCATCACGCGGTTGTTTTGGCCGAGCGCGAGCACCTGCTGAAGTATCTGATCCGTAGTCTGGCGCGAAATCTCAATGCCGCAACTCGGGCAATGAGGCGCGCCGATGGAGGAATAGAGGACGCGCAGGTAATCATAGATTTCGGTAATGGTTCCGACCGTTGATCGCGGGCTGCGGCTGGTGGTTTTCTGCTCGATGGAAATGGCAGGACTGAGGCCGTCGATGGAATCCACTTCGGGGCGCTCCATCTGATCCAGGAACTGCCGTGCGTAGGGGGACAGCGTTTCTACGTAGCGGCGCTGGCCTTCGGCGTAGATGGTGTCGAAGGCGAGCGAACTCTTGCCCGATCCGGACAGTCCGGTGATGACGGTCAACGTATTCCGCGGAATTTCGACGTCGATATTTTTCAAATTGTGCTGCCGTGCTCCGTGCACGGTGATACGGTCGAGCATATCGGGAGCCGGTCGGATGGAGGTGAAACTTTATTTTCCCACGGACGCGCGTATTTCTGGCTGGCGCGGTCGACCGGGCGGCGGGCCAGGATGGTAGAGCCGCACATCGACGCGCTGCGGCGATGCCGGTGGGAATAGCGACAGGCGCGGATCGGAAATCGCGGGGAGGCCACTACTACCCGCGGCTTGAACGGAACGGCTGGCGACGAAAACGGCGCGCGTCCAAAATTCTTAACGCACAGGATCCTGGACTGCGGCCGGCTGTATGGTGAAGATTTTTTCCGCCGGCATGGAGGCAACCTCACGCGCCGCCGCCGCCTGCTGGTTGTACGGCAAATCGAGATACCGCTTCAAAAACTCTGGGCGGATTCTGAAGACAAGCTGCTTGCCGCTTTTCCGATCCTTCACGACAGTTTCGAACTGAGTGATGGGGGCTTCGACGATGTGCAGGCTCAACTTCCCAGCGCTTACCCCAGTTGCAGCTTGCCAGCCGTCAGCGACACAACTGTATTGAACTTTGAGCGGCGTCCGATGCGTAACGTCCAGATCAAAGCTTCCACGTGCTTTGCCCAGCTCGTGGAGGGCCGCTTCCCCCATGCGGTATCCTGCGACGGCGAACACGCCTGCATTCCCGTGAAACTCGGCGACGCGCTTCAGGATTTCATCAACGCCAGCTGTTTGGGCGCAGAGGCGGGGTCCGACGACTAACGTTAACGCCAGAATTCCGGTCGAGATGATCCGCACTGGCGATATGTATAACACGTCTCAGGCCGAGAGAACAGTCCGTCCCTCGCTTCGAACGGGAGCGATCGTAGGCAGCAGCGTCTGCTGTCGCAAACGGCTCCACCGGTGGGGCGTCGATCAGGCTCTGAGAGGTTCCGCCCGAGAGCAGTTTCCCAATGGACAGTGGAGGGCCGCCTGCATGGCGCCGGCAGGCGTCTGGGCGCGCCCGCCACCGCAGTCCCTCTTTTGCAAAATATTTACGATCGGGTTCCAGTCTAGTCTGATAACATCTCACCTATGCGCACATTCCTGATCGCGATGATGCTGATTCCTGTTTGGGCTCAGGAACCGCCGCCAGCCGAAGGGGCAAAACCGCGACGGCCCATGCCGGAGCCAAAGAATTTGCAGGTTCTGAAGATCCCCGCTTCGGAACTGATTCCCATGATGCGTATGTTTAACGCATCGCTGGGGGTGCGCTGCGATTATTGCCACGTGCAGGGCAATTTCGCAAGCGATGATAATCCGCACAAAAATGTCGCTCGCGAAATGATTCGAATGACGCAGCAGATCAACACGCATTTCCCGGGCAACGCAAACCGCGTCGGATGCTTCACGTGCCACCGCGGCGCGGCTGAACCGCCATCAGCGCCGCCCGCATCGGCAGAGGCGCCGAAGCCGCCTGCCGGGGAGCAGCCGAAACCTCGTCCCTGATAGGGCGGTCGGCGTGCGCCGCGTGCGGGCGCCGGCCTGGCAGCCCTGGGTTGTTCCTTATGAGATAATCGCTGGCGATGAGCGCACGGCCTTCAGATTTCGTTACAATCTGCGCCTGTCTGGTTCTTCCCGTCGCGGCCCTTGCCCAGCCGCCAGGTCGCGGTGGTCCTGGATCGGAACTGATCCGCCAGGCTGTTCAGTTGGATCTCGAAGGACGAGGACCACAAGCTCGAGAGATCCTGCAAAAAGCCATCGACTCAGCGCCCACTCCGGCCGCAAAAGCCAACGCTGAGCGGGCAATGGCGATGTCCTGGGCCTTTGAAGGCAACTGTAAGAAGACCGCCGAATATGAAGGCAAAGTCATCGACTACTGGAAAACGCGCGAGCCCGAGGACCCGCACAACGCCTTTTATCAGCAGGGCGAAATGGCCGATGAGGCCGCGCGGGTGTGCATCGACGCCGGCGATCTGGACACCGCCTACGAGTGGTACAAAAAGGGCCACGAGCTTGGCCTGAAGGAGCCGGGCATTTCGGCGGATCGCAAGGCGTTGTGGGATTACCGCTGGGAGCACGCGCAGGCGCGCATCGCAGCGCGCCGCGGCCAAAAAGCCGAGGCCGACAAACATGTTGCGGCGGCCAAAGCCGCGCTGGAGCGCATGACCGAATTGCGCCGCCAGCAAGAGGCTTTTTTCCCCTATTTGACCGGGTACGTGGCGTTCTACCTGGGCGATTACAATAAGGCCCTGGCAGATCTCCAGAAGGCGAATCAGAACGATCCCTTCATCCAATGCCTGATCGGACAGACCTACGAGAAGCTCGGCGATCGTGAGAAGGCGATGGAATATTACAAGAAAGCCTCGCTAACGACGGCGCACAATCCTCCGGCGGCGTATGCCCGGCCTTTCGCGCGCAGGAAGCTCGGTTGATTTCTATGAATGTCAAATGTCTCGCGGCCCTGATCGCCGCAGCGCTGTCAACTGCTCCGCTTTCTGCGGCTGAGCGCGGGAAAACGCAGCATCTGCTTTATGTCGCAAGCCCCGGCATCCGCAACTACACCGAGTACGGCGGCGTCGGCGTACTCGTCTTCGATATCGACCGCGGCTATCGCCTGATCCGCCGTATTCCGACCTGGCAATACAAGCCCGGCGAGAAAGTCGAGAACGTGAAGGGCTTTGCGGCGAGCGCGGTGACCGGCAAGATGTACGTGAGCAACATCAACCGCATGATGGCTCTCGATATCGTGACTGGCAGGAAGCTCTGGGACCGGACGTACGAGGGCGGGTGCGACCGGATGGCCCTGTCGCCGGACGGCAAGACGCTTTACGTCCCCCAACTCGAAGGCCCGGCCTGGCACGTAGTGAATGCTGAAACGGGAGATGTGATCGCTACGATCGATACGAAAGCCGGATCGCATAACACGATCTGGGCAGTGGACGGCTCGCGCGTCTACCTGGCCGGTCTCAAGTCTCCACTGCTGCGGATCGCCGATCCAAAGACCAACACCGTAACAAGCACGGTGGGCCCGTTCTCAAACGTGATCCGGCCGTTTACCGTCAACGGCTCCAACACGCTGTGCTTTGTCAATATAAACGGACTGTTGGGATTCGAAGTGGGCGACATTCGCACGGGCAAAAAGCTGTATCGCGTTGAGGTGCAGGGATACCAGCAAGGGCCAGTGAAACGCCATGGCTGTCCGAGTCATGGCATCGCGCTCACGCCGGATGAAAAGGAATTGTGGGTCGTCGACGGGGCGAACAACGCGGTTCACATCTTTGACGCAACGGTGATGCCTCCCAAGCAGGGCATGACGGTCAAACTGAGTGACTTTCCGGGCTGGATCAGCTTCAGCATGGACGGCCGATTTGCTTACGCGTCGACGGGCGACATCATCGACGCGACTACGAAGAAGATCGTAGCTACGCTGCGCGATGAGAACGGACGCCAGGTGGAGAGCGAAAAGCTGCTCGATCTGGAAATCGCCAATGGCAAGGTCGTACGCGCAGGAAACCAGTTTGGCGTGGGGATGAAGCGTTAGTGCGGTTTGCGCTCACGGCCGCAGTTGCCATCTGCGGCGTCGCTGTGGCGCGGAGTCCGGCTTCGCGTGACCAGCGCTTTTTCGACGACCGTGTCGCGCCGATTCTTACAAAACGGTGCCTGGGTTGCCACAATCATGAACTTGACGACGGCGGCATCTCTTTTGAAGACCGGCGCACGCTCTTAAAGGGCGGTCCGCACGGCCCCGCGGTGGTTCCTGGCAAGCCGGAAGACAGCATCCTGATTCAGGCGATCCGGCGCGATGGGGACGTGCAGATGCCTCCAGGTCAAAAGCTCTCGGGTACGGACATCGCAATCCTGACCGAGTGGGTGCGCCGGGGCGCGCCCTGGGGAACGAAACTGCGGCCCAGTCAATAGCGCTCTCCGCGTGATACACTCATCAGCAATTTCGCGTTTTGGGAGACTTCCGTACATGCGCACATCAGCGAAGGCGATCGTCTGCATATTGTTTGCGTGCAGTGTTGTTTGTGCACAGTTCCAGTTCGGTTCTGTCGTGGGATTTGTGAGGGACTCATCGCAGGCGCCGGCGCCGGACGCCGTTGTGGAGATTCGCAGCGATACCACCAATGTCGTGCGCCGCGCCACCACCACTAACGAGGGCGAGTACAACTTTGTTTCCTTGCCTCCGGACCGGTATACCATCACGGTGCGTCATACCGGCTTTCGCGAGCAGAGCCGTCCGGTGCAGGTGTCCGTTGACCAGCGCGTTGAGGTGGACTTCGTCCTCGAGGTCGGCAGCGTGAGCGAACAAGTGACCGTCGAAGGCGCTGCGCCGCTGCTTGAAACGGCGTCCTCGGAGCTGGGCAATGTGCGATCAGAAAAGCAGGTGGTCGATCTTCCGCTGAATACGCGCAATTTCACACAGCTTGTCGATCTCGCGCCGGGAGTGAATAATCGCGGAACCTCGTCCAATTCCATTCTCCAGGGCTACACCAGCGGCCGCGGCACGAACGGAGCGGTCATTAACGGCGCGCCGCCGGAGGGAATCGTGTACCTGTTTGACGGAATCCAAAGCGTGGACAACGACGCCGGCGTGCTCATGTTTTTTCCGCCGGTCGACGCCATCCAGGAGTTCAAGGTGCAAACCAGCGCGGCGCCGGCCTCCTTCGGGGGCGGCGCGGGCGTCATCAACGTGAATTTTAAATCGGGCAGCAATGCATTCCACGGGGCCGCTTATGAGTTTTTGCGCAATTCGGCATTCGACGCGAAAAATTTCTTCGATTCGCCAACCAAGCCGATTCCCCCCTTCCGATTGAACCAGTTTGGCTTTGCGCTCGGCGGTCCGGTTATCATTCCGAAAGGATTCAACGGCCGCGACCGGCTGTTTTTCTTCGCCGATTATGAAGGCCGGCGCGTCGATCAAGCGCAGACGTTCACCAGCACGGTCCCGATCGCGCCGTTTCGAACCGGCGATTTCTCGTCGCTTCTGCCGAAAACCGTCCTGTACGATCCGCGCACGAATCCGCGGGTTCCGTTCCCCAACAACGTGATCCCGCTATCGCTCATTGACCCGACTTCAGCCAGACTGATGGCGTTGTACCCGCAGCCGAATCTGCCGGGATCCGTTACGAATTTTCTGTACAATCCCGGCCAGCAGACCTCCATCGATCAGTTCGATGTGCGTCTGGATTACCGCACCGGCGCTTCAACCATCTTCGCGCGCATGAGTCATGAGGACCCGAATACGGTCACGCCCGGATATCTTCCGCCGCCGGCTGTCGGAGGGGGGCCATCCCGCCCGGGCAACACGCTGATTCCGGCGTGGCAGGGGGTGATTGGCTACGGCCGTTCGATTTCGCCCACCATGTACTACGAAGCGCGGATCGGCTTCACGCGCATGGTGGAGGACATCATCGACGTGCTCAGCTCACAAAAGACGCTGGCCGAATCGCTGGGGATACCGAACGCCAATGGCGGCGGCGCGGCGGGTGGTTTGACCAACATCAGCATCAGCGGCACAGTCGGGCTGGGAGACGGGTCGGGCAGCCTTGAGAAAGTTAACACCAACTATGAATACGATCAGGCCTTGAGCTGGGTCCGCGGCCGCCATGAGCTGAAGTTTGGCGCGGCCGTCATGAGCCGCCGGTTTTCGTTTTTCTCGCCCACCTGGCCGGTGGGTACGATGAGCTTTACCGGGGTGTATACAAACAATCCGGCATCGCCGGCCGGAACCGGCTACGGGCTGGCGGATTTTCTTCTGGGCCGCCCTATCACCAGCCAAATTGATATTACGCGATATTTCAGCCTGCATCGCTGGGTTCCCAGCTTTTACGCGGAGGATACGTGGCGCGTCACCACCAGACTGACGCTCACTTATGGCCTGCGCGATGACATCGTCACGCCCTGGAAGGAGCGTCACAACCTGCTCGCCGGCTTCGTTCCCGCAAACGGCGGAACGCTGGTTCCGGTCGGAACGCCGCCCTACTCGGGCGACAGCGTGACGCAAGGCCGTTATACAAATTTCGGACCGCGCGGGGGCTTCGCCTATAACATCACCCCGAACACCGTTATTCGCGCCGGCGCCGGAATTTTTTATTCCCTGCAAATGCAGACCTCGAATCTGTCGCCGGCGAAAAATGCTCCGTTCAGCGGGTCCATCCAGGTGTCGAATAACGCCCAGGACTGGGCCAGCGCCCTGCCGATTTCGGCCGGCTTTCCCGCGAGCCGGCCGAATCTCTTCCCCGTGAACGGGACTGCGTGGGTTTACTATCCGTATGATTTCAAGACAACCTCAAATACGCAGTGGAACTTCAATATCCAACGGCAATTCGGCGCGAACAACGTCCTCACGGTAGCCTATGTCGGCGCCAAGGGGACGCATATCTTTGTGACGGAGAACATCAACCAGGCGATCCCCGGTCCTGGTCCTGTGGTTGCGCGCCGTCCTTATCCGAATCTCGGCGATGGCACGGCCGTAGGTCCCTGGGGCAATTCGTCGTACAACTCCCTTCAGACCACCTTCGAGCGGCGCTTGTCGGCCGGCCTGACTCTGCTCGCCGCGTGGACTTACTCGCACAGCATTGACAACACCAGCGGCACCGGATCCGAAACTGTCCAGAACCCCTACAACCTCCATTTCAATCGCGGCAACTCAACATTTGATTTGCGCCACAACTTCGTGGTCAGCTGGACTTATGAACTGCCGTTCGGCAAAGGCAAACCGCTGTTGCGGAGCGCATCCCGGACCCTCGATCTGATTGTCGGCTCCTGGCAGTTCAACGGAATAAGCACGTTCCAGACCGGGACGCCGTTCACCGTCACCATGCTGACGAACACCTTGAATTCCGGGGGCGGCGTGCAATATCCGAATCGTATCGGCTCCGGCAAGCTCGATCATCGGACCATTGATCAGTGGTTCGACCCGACGGCCTTCGTCGCGCCAGGCAATTACACCTATGGCAACTCTGGCCGCAACATTCTGTACGGTCCGGGGACCAAGGAGGTGGACGCGTCGTTGTTCAAGAACTTCCCCCTGGGCGGGGAAGGGCGGCGCCTGCAATTTCGCGCTGAAGCGTTCAACCTGTTCAACACGCCGCAGTTCAACAATCCCAACGCGCAGATCGGATTCGCGGGGGTTGCGAAAATCACCAGCGCGGGCAATCCGCCCCTGTTCCAACGCACGTCGCGCGAAATTCAGCTTGCTTTGAAGCTGTATTTTTAAAGTTTTTCGCTGACGTTCCGCCACTGTAAGCTGAAAGTCGGTAGCAAACATCTATGGACTGGTTTCCGCTCTGGCTCAGCCTGCGTGTGGCGGCGATATCTACGGCAATCGCAGTTCTGCTCGGGCTTTGGATCGCATACGTGCTCGCAAACCGGGAGTTCCGCGGCAAGGAGCTGCTGGATGCCGCGGTGACGCTCCCGCTCGTGCTGCCGCCGACCGTGCTCGGCTATTATCTTCTGTTGCTGATCGGACGCGCCAGCCCTATCGGAAAGGCGTATGAGTGGATCTTCGGCTCGCCGGTGGTATTCACATGGCAGGCGGCGGTGATCGCGGCGCTGGTCCACTCGGCGCCGCTGCTGATCAAGTCAGCCCGCGCCGCGTTCGAAAGCGTGGACCATAGCTATGAGCGCGCAGCTCGTACGCTGGGAGCGTCCGAGTGGCGGCTTTTCTGGCGCGTGACGCTGCCGCTCGCGCGGCGGTCAATCAGCGCCGCCGCCGCCCTCGCCTTCGCGCGATCGCTCGGCGATTTTGGCGTGACGATCATGATCGCCGGCAATATCCCCGGACGGACGCAGACCGTCGCCGTCGCCATCTATGATGCAGTGGAATCCGGCAACGGCGTTCTCGCGCGGACTCTGGTGCTGGTGATTTCCGCCATTGCGCTGGCGATTCTGTTTGCGGCCAACCGCTTGAGTCCCGATCCGTTCGGGGCGCGATATCGCGCATGATCGAGGCGCGGATCCGAAAACAGTTTGCAGCGGGCCGCGATTCGTCGGGATTTTCGCTCCATGTCGAATTTGAGACTTCAGCCGGCGTCACCGTGTTGTTCGGGCCGAGCGGCGCCGGGAAGACGCTGACGCTCGACGCCATCGCCGGATTCGTGCGTCCCGATGAGGGCCGCATCCTGTTGGCGGACCGGATTCTGTTCGACGCCGGCGCGAAAGTGTGCCTCTCGCCTCGTCACCGGCGTTGCGGGTACGTGTTCCAAAACTACGCGCTCTTTCCGCACATGAACATCCGTCAGAATCTCGAATTCGCGGCCGAGCGCCTGCCCTACAGGGAGCGACGCCGTCGCGTAAACGAAATGCTTGAGAGATTCCGGCTGGAGGATGTCGCGGGCCGGCTGCCGCATCAGGCCTCCGGCGGACAGCGGCAGCGATGCTCGATTGCGCGAGCGCTGCTGGGCGCGCCGCAAATTCTGTTACTGGACGAGCCGGCGCAGGGGCTGGACGCGCCGCTGCGATCTGAACTTTATACCGTTCTGCGGCAAGTGCGGTCCGAGTTCGGAACGCCGGTTCTGCTGGTCACGCACGACCTGGATGAATGCTTTGAGCTCGGTGAACAAATGCTGATTCTGCGCGCCGGCCGCGTCATTCAGAGCGGCGCCCCCTGGGAGATTGTAGACCGGCCCGCCAATGTCGAGGTCGCGCGGCTGTTGGGCGTGTTCAACCTGATTCCGTGTGAAATTCGAGCGCTTGATCCAGCCCAGAACGCCAGCCGCCTCCGGTTCCAGGAGTTTGACATTAGCGGGCCGTATCTGCCGGGACATCTCATCGGGGACCGCGTTTTTATATGCCTGCGGCCGGACGCGTTGCGAGCGCTTCCGCGCTCCGGTCCGCCCGGGCCTAACCAGGCGCCGGCGACTCTGCTTCGCGTCGTCGACAAGGCGGATGTCGTGCGCCTCGAATTCGAGCACGATATTGCGGTGGAAATGCGCCGCGATGATTACGACCCGCAGATACGCGACTGGGCCATTCAATTCCCGGCGCGCTTTCGGGTGCTCTGATGCTGCGCTACTACATTACCGACCGGAATCGGGCTGGCGGGCTGGACCATCTGCTCAAGCATATTGCGCGGAACCTTGAAGACGGCGTCGACATGATCCAGATCCGGGAAAAGGACCTCAGCGCGGCGGTTTTGCTGGATTTTACGAAACGGGCGCTGGCGCTGCCGAATCCGCATGGCGCGAAGATTCTGGTCAATGATCGCGCCGATATCGCGCTCGCCGCGGGCGCGCACGGCGTCCACCTGCCTGCGCGTTCGATTGCGCCCGCAACGCTGCGGCGCATTGTGCCGTCCTGGTTCGTAATCGGCGTTTCGTGCCACTCAGCGGAAGAAGTTTTGCGCGCCGAGGCCGAAGGCGCCGGTTTCGTCGTGTTCGGTCCGGTGTTCGCGCCGCGCTCGAAGCCAGCTGCCGCTCCTCCGCTCGGCCTCGCGGCGCTGGAATCCGCCGCCAGGCTGGTCCGCATACCCGTTTTCGCGCTCGGCGGCGTAACCGCTGCGAACGCGCGGGCGTGCCTGCAGGCCGGCGCCGCGGGAATCGCAGCGATCTCGCTTTTTCAAGACAGCGACTCTGGCGCCGCTGTGCGATGAAGTCCGTCGGAGGCTGAGGGTGAAATCAGTCGCCCTGAAATGCGGCGTTCACAGCCCGTGCATTTTTTGATATTCCGGGCCTAATGCACTGAAACTGCAAGTGGTTGTTCGCTGCCCGCTGGAGTTGCGCGGGCCGGGAAATGCACGGACGCCCGCTACCCTGGGGTCGTGAGGAGAGGCGCGCTTTGCGTCATCTTCCGCGCGCACGATGGCGCGCTCATCTGGCGCCCGGCGCGATCTCGACTGGAGGGCTTATTGTGTTTCTGTTTCGGACCTGGTCGCGGTTGACCATCATCGCGGCGGCGGTCGTGTGCGCTCCGGCGGCATGGGCTGACCCCGCCTTGACCACCATTCAGGACATCCTGTACAAAGCGGATGGGACCCGCTTTGATGGAACGTTGTCGATTACCTGGACCACGTTTCAGACCGCCGAGAATCTGATTGTGCCGACGCAGGGGATCACTGCGCCGGTTGTGAATGGCGTGTTGAAGGTTCAACTGGCGCCGACGACCACGTCGCCGGGCGCTAACTACACCGTGCGATATTCCAGTCAGGGAAAATACCAAGGCACGGAAATCTGGGCCGTTCCCCCGAGTGCAACGCCACTGCGCATCAAGGACGTCCGCGTGAGCAGCGGCTCGATCATCGGAGCGCCGCCCCCGGTGCTGACGCAAGTTCAGATGTCCGATGTAACGGGACTCATCGACGCGCTGAACGCGCGGACCACGAAGGGTCCGGGCTTTGCTCCAGGTCGATCAGCAATTATCAATGCTTCCGGCCAGATTGACGCCGCGGCGGGCAATCCCGGCGACTGTGTGCATGTCGACGGCACATCGGGACCCTGCGGCGGCCAGGGTAATCCGGGAACCTCGCTGGCCACCTTCGTCGATGCGGAAACTCCGGCAGGGACTGTGAATGGGGTGAACGCCACCTTTGCCCTGGCCAATGCGCCTTCTCCGCAAACCAGCCTGGAGTTGTACCGCAACGGTCTGTTGATGAAACAGGGCGTGGACTATTCTTTGAACGGCGCCACGGTGACCTTCGTCACGGGCTCGATTCCTCAGACTGGAGACATCCTGACGGCGTCCTATCGCTACGGAGGCGCCGCCCTGGTCAATACTTCCGCGTTCGCTGATGGGGAGACGCCGTCCGGCGCAGTGAATGGATCGAACACGACCTTCACGCTTGCGCACACGCCAGCGCCGGCGGCGAGCCTAGCTCTATATCGCAACGGCCTGTTTATGACGCAAGGCGTTGATTACAGCCTGAACGGCGCAACCGTGACGTTTGTCTCGTCTGCGGCGCCGCAAACCGGCGACGTGCTGACGGCCTCGTATCGATATAGCGGACCGCAATTCGCCACTCCGCAGGTGCTGTGCAGCGCCACGGGCCAGACCACGAACTCGAACGCGCCGGCCAGCATCGGGACATGCTCGCTTCAGGCGGGTCTGCTTCAGCCCGGTGATCGCGTCGAAATCCAATTCAATTACGCGCATCAGGGCAGCGCATCGGGATTCGCGATTCAGGTGAACTGGGGAGGCTCGATGATTGCCACCAGAGCCGCTGCAGCCGGAGAAACAGCTCTGGCCGGACAAATCAACGCCGGCATCAACGGCGGCGGCGCTCAGTGGAATACGCAAACGTGGGGTTCCACATCGGCCCTGGCAACCTCGACCGGATCGGCGCCGGACAGTCTTGCTTCGCAGATTGTGATCAACTTCCTCGGTCAGGTCAGTACTGGCTCGGCGGATTCGGTGAGCTTGAAAAACTTCACTGTCATCCGCTATCCGGCGCAGTAGCCGGTCCGGCGGCGTTGCTTTCGACAAGCTCCGGTCTGACGAGATCCTCGAAGGTTTCACGGCGGCGGATCACCCGCCACGTGGCTCCGTCCACGAGGATCTCGGCCGGGCGCGGCCGCGAGTTGTAATTCGACGCCTGGACAAAGCCGTAGGCGCCCGCCGTGCAAATCGCCAGCAGATCGCCCGGGCGCATGTCCGGCATCTCGCGATTGCGCGCAAGAAAGTCGCCGGTTTCGCACACCGGGCCGACCACGTCCGCACGGATCATGTCGCGAGCCTGCTTGCGAACAGGGATGACTTCGTGATGCGACTGATAGAGCGCGGGCCGCAGCAGGTCATTCATCGCCGCGTCTACAATAATGAATTCCTTATCGCCGTTCCTTTTCCGATACAAAACCCGCGTCAGCAGCACTCCCGCTTCGGCGACGATGGAGCGGCCGGGCTCAATCATGACGCGCAGGTCGCGTCCGCCCGCCAGCGCTCTGACTTCGCTGACGAACTGTTCAATGCGGGGCTCTTCGTCTTCTTTGCGGTACGCTACGCCGAGTCCCCCGCCGAGGTCGATGTGGCGGATTGGAATGCCGGCCGCCCGCAGGCGGTCCACCAGATCGAGTATTTTGCGGACCGCATCGAGCATCGGCCGCGTATCGAGCAGTTGTGAGCCGATATGACAGCTCACGCCTTCGGGCGCAATCCCCCGGAAGGCGCGCACCCTGGCGTAAAGCGGCTCGACTTCGGAGATGTCGATCCCGAATTTGTGCTCGCGCAGGCCCGTTGAGATGTAGGGGTGCGTCGACGCGTCGACGTCGGGGTTGACGCGCACGGCAATGCGCGCGCATTGGCCTCGTTGCCGCGCGACCGCATTGATCACATCGATTTCCGCTTCAGATTCGCAGTTGAAACTGAAGATGCCAGCATCCAGCGCATACTCGATTTCGTCTGTCGTTTTCCCGACCCCCGAGAACACGACCTTTTGCGGGTCTCCGCCGGCCTGCAGCACGCGGAACAACTCTCCGCCTGACACGATATCGAAGCCGGCGCCGGCGCGCGCCAGCAGCGCCAGCAGATGGACATTCGAATTTGCTTTTACTGCATAGCAGACCGTATGCGGCAGATCGCAGAAGGCGGAGTCGTAGGCCCGAAAACGCTCGAGAATTGTGCGCCGGGAATAGACATACACGGGAGTGCCGCATTCAGAAGCGATTTGAGCGAGACTGACGCCGTCGCAAAAAAGCTGGTCGTCACGGTAGGAAAACGGCATCAGCGCACCCTCAGCGCGATGAGCGTCTGATCGTCGGTGATCGGCGCGCCAGCCATGTACTGATCCAACTCCTGAAACAGCGCGTCTACAAGTTTGCGCGGCGGGAGCGCGCAGTACTTCTGCACGGCCCGCGCGATGCGCCCCCGGCCGAATTCTTCGCCGGCGGCGTTGAGTTGATCTTCGATGCCGTCGGAGTAGAGCAGCAGCACATCGCCCGACTTCGCCGCATAGACCACCTCTTCGTAGTCGCGATCTTCTAGCAGCCCGATCGGCACCCCCTCGACGCGCGGCTTCGTGAGTTCGCCGTTGCGGCAGATGATGGGGGGTTCGGAGCCGGCATTCGACATAGTGAGGGTCCGGGTCGCGCTGTCCCAGACCAAGATCAGCAGCGTTGCATACTGCGCATCCACTTTCCGCTCGAGCAAAGCGTCATTTAACGAGCGCAGCAGCTCCGCGGGTCCGTGCAACTGCGGGGCAAGGATGCGCAGCAAACCGCTGACCAGGGCGCCGTAGAGCGCGGCCGCCGCGCCTTTTCCGCTGACGTCCCCAAAGGCGAGCACGGACTTGCCGTCGCCGCGGTCAAAGAAGTCGTACACATCTCCGGTAACGTCGCGGGCTGCGCGGGCGCGGATCGCGGTCTCGAGGCCCCGAATCTCCGGCGCATGCCGCGGCAGCAGAACCGATTGCAGTTTGCGCGCGGCCTTGAGGTCCTGCTCCATGCGCTGCTCGCGCTGGTTCAACTCTTCATACAGCCGCGCATTTTCCACCGAGCTGGCGATCTGCGGAGCAAGCAGGCTCAACATGCGGACGTGGTCATCGGTGAAGTAGGCGATGCGCTCGCTTTCGAGATCCATTACGCCAACCACGCGGTCGTGAACGATCAGCGGAACTGCGACTTCGGAGCGAATTTCCGGATGCGACGCAATGTAGCGCGGATCGGTTAACGTATCATTGACGCGAATGGCCTCCCGCGATTCAGCGGCGGCGCCGGTTATGCCCTTTCCGAGCGGGATGTTGTCAAGATCGATCCGCTGATCGTAGCGCACGCTGAAGCGGTGCCGCAAAACCTTGCGCTCGGCGTCGACCAGCATGACGCTGAACGCGTCGTAGTTGATCAGCGCGCGGATCGTTTTCGCGATTTTGCCGAGCAGCTCGTCGAGATCAAGAATCGAGCTGAACTCCTGAGACAGATGCGCCAGCACGCGCAATGTCCGGTTGTTCCGCTCGACGCGCCGGTACAGGCGCGCGTTGTCGATCGACACGGCGACGCGGCTGGCGATCAGCCGTAAGAGCGAGCGGTCGTGATCCGTGTAGGCGCCGACTTGAGTCGACTGAACGTCAATCACGCCCACCAGCTTGCTGCGGGCCACCATCGGAACCGCCAGTTCGCTGCGAACAGCGTCCACTGCGCTGATGTAGCGCGGATCGCTGCGCACATCCTGGACCATGACCGGCAGACGCGTCGCGGCGGCCGTTCCCGTGATGCCCTCGCCCAGGCGAATGATAAAGTTGCGAACCACCTCGTCGCGATGCCCGATCGAGTAACGGATGCGCAGGCCCTGAGCCTTTTCGCTGTACAGCAGAATTGCGAAAAGATCGCTGGGCACCACCTCCTTGACGATGGCGGCGACGTTGGCCAGCAGGCGGTCGAGATCGAGCGTCTCCGAGGTCGCGTCGGCGACGCCCAGCAGGAAGTCGAGCAGCTCCGCACGCTCGCGAAAGCGAACGGCTGTTTTTCGCGTTGCGGGGGAAGTGCGCTCAGGCAGCGGTGGCCTCTATGATTTTCACGCTGGCGCTCGCGCCGATGCGCGTTGCGCCCGCGGCGATCATGGCGCGCAGATCGTCCAGCGTGCGGATGCCGCCCGACGCCTTCACGCCCATGTCAGGTCCCACGGTCTTGCGCATCAGCGCGACATCGTGGGCTGTCGCGCCGCCCGGGCCGAACCCCGTCGATGTCTTTACGAAATCGGCCTTAGCGCGCTTCGCCAGCAAACAGGCCGCCGCCTTCTGCTCGTCGTTGAGCAGCGCAGTCTCGAGAATCACTTTGACAATGGCCCCGCTGCCATGGCTCGCATCGACGACCGCCTCAATTTCCTTCCGGACTGCGTCGGAATTGCCGCCGCAGAGCTCGCCGATGTTCAGCACCATATCGATCTCCCGCGCGCCGGCGCGGATTGCATCCTCGGCCTCCGCGACCTTTATCGCCGTGGAGTTCGCGCCCAGCGGAAAACCAATAACGGTGCAAACCTTCACCGGGGTCCCGTCGAGCTCGGTCGCCGCGAGTGGAACCCAATAGGGATTGACGCAGACGCTTGCGAAGCCATACTCTCGCGCTTCCCGGCAAACTCGACGAATGTCTCCGGCGGTCGCGTCGGGCTTAAGAAGAGTGTGGTCGATCAGGCGTGCGATCGCCGCATCGATGTTTGTGAGGGTCATGCAAGTCTCGGTTTCAATGACCTTGCCGACGGGCGCTCGACAGCGAGCTCGCGCCTAACTACAGTAGAATCATTGCGTTCGCTGCCGTTGTGAGCAACTAATCATCATAGCATACAGCGGCAGTAACGCTACATAATCGCAGTCGGCGGCGCGGGATCTTCCGGACGCCCGGCGTTGGCAAGCGGGACGCGAATCATGACGGCGA
The DNA here is from genome assembly GCA_035652975.1 of Bryobacteraceae bacterium. Classification (GTDB taxonomy): domain Bacteria; phylum Acidobacteriota; class Terriglobia; order Bryobacterales; family Bryobacteraceae; genus TMP-7. Next base: position 77,602 of record DASRCT010000034.1, read on the forward strand.
TGAGCGCGGCCGCGGCGACCACCATTCCGATCCAGTGCGGGGAAGCGAAGACCTGCGGCGTCGCGCCTCTCCATACGCCGGCAATCACCAGTCCGCAAAGCGCTTCGCCCGCGATCAGTCCTGAGGCTGTGAGCACGCCAGCGTTCTCGACCCGCGCCTTCTGAGCGTCGTTCAACCCGCGGCGGTCTCGCAATTTGTCTCCGGCCCATCGTATCAGCCCTCCCACAAAAATGGCGAAGGTCGTCTCCACGGGCAGGTACATTCCGACCGAAAACAGCATCGGGCTGCGGACTTCAATCATGATGAGCGCGAATCCCATCACAATTCCGACCACCACCAACGGCCACGCCATGTTTCCGCCCACAATGCCCTGGGCGAGCATTGCCATAAGTCCTGCTTGTGGCGCAGGCAGTTGGGCGCTGCCGAAATGATAAGCGTTGTCGAGAACCATCAGCGGAAAAAATAGAACCAGAGAGGCAACGAGGACGCCAAAGATATCTCCTACCTGCATTTTGGCGGGCGTGCCGCCCAGGACGTGTCCGACTTTGAGATCCTGGAGCATTTCGCCGGCGACGGCCGATGACACGCACACGACTGCGGCCACGCCGAGCACGGCCGCCACGCCGCCCGCGCCGGAGACGCCCAGCGCCACCATCAGCAGCGCCGCGACCACCAGCGTGCACAGGGTCAAACCAGACACGGGGTTGTTTGATGACCCGATCATGCCGACCAGGTTGCCGCTGACGGCGGCGAAGAAGAACCCCAGAACCACCATGACGGCCGCGGCGGTCACCGCGCCAGCGATGATTTTCGAGCCGCCCAGGTTGGCCGCTCCCGACATGAAATAGGCGTACAGGCCGATCATGGCGACGAAAACCAGCGCGACGCCGAAAAAGACGGTCTTGGCGCTCAGGTCCCGTTCGGTGCGCCGGGCGGCTTCGCGCGCGGCGGCGGACTTCTTCAGGTCCGAGACAGCGCGGGCCATGCCGGCGCCGAGTTGCCGGCGCATGCGGAACAGCGTGAATCCGGCGCCCACCAGCATGCCGCCCACCGCGATCGGTCGCACGATCGAGAAGTACACGGCGCCGGCCAGCGTTCCCCACGGCGCTGCGGCGCCCGCGGACGCGCCGGCGCGCAGTTCAGGGCCGAGGACATAGGTGAGCAAAGGAACCAGCAAGCCCCACGCCAACACCCCGCCCGCAAAGTTCAGCGCGGCAAGGCGAGGGCCGATGATGTAGCCCACGCCCAGATATGCGGGGCTGATCGCCGGCGAGTTAAACGTGCTCATGCCGCCTGTGGTGATCGTTGCGACATTCGGCCGCGTGCTGGTGCGAAGCAGCAGGCTGTTTCCGAGCGCGCCGATATTCATGGTGAACGTCTTGACCGGCTCAAAGACGTTCAGAGCGCCCAGGAAATTCACCAGCGCTCCAAAGCCCATGTTGGCGAAAAGAATTTTGGCAGCCTTGCTGCCTTGCTGTCCGGCCTTGTGGATCTCCGACGCAGCGACGGATTCCGGGAACGGCAGCTCGGGGTCCTCCACCATGACGCGCCGCAGCAGCGTGACGAAAAGGATTCCGAGCAGTCCGCCGATGGCCATGAGCGCCCAGGAATTCCAGTATCTGTCGGCGCCGAGCCCGGGCCACAGGCCTGCGAGCACAAACGCAGGAATTGTGAATACCGCGCCTGCTGCGACGGACTCGCCGATGGACCCGATGGTGCGGGCCATGTTCTCCTCCAGCAGGCTGCCCTTCATGAGCCGCAGAATCGACATGCCGATGACCGCCGCCGGATATGTCGCGGCGATGGTCATCCCGGCGCGCAAGCCGAGGTACGCGTTGGCCGCGCCGAGGATGACGCACATGACAAGCCCGAGAAGCACAGCGCGCGCAGTGAACTCGCGCATGTGCATGTCTTCAGGCACGTAAGGACGATGCGGTGGTCGCGCGATCATAATGGAAGCCTCATAATATCAGGCAGCAGGGAGAGGAGCAGCGCGCGCGGAAACCGTCTGCCGCTCACAAACCCGCTCTTTCGGGCTCAGCCCTCACCACGCGGCCCGATACAGCTCGAGCAAATCCTCCCGCGTGCAGGGGCGCGGATTTAAGCGGTGGCAGCCGTCTTCGACAGCTTTATCGGCCAGCATGGGCAACGCGGATTCCGGAACGCCATGGTCGCGCAGTCGAGGGGGGATTCCCGCGATGCGACTGAGTTCCCGGGCGCGTTCGATCGGGTTGGCGCCGAGCTGGCGTTCGAGATCGGCCAGGCGGCCCCTGGAGGCGGCGCTGTTGAATTCGAGGACATAGGGCAGCAGCACGGCGTTGCTTGTGCCATGGTGCATGCCGAACTCGCTCGAGAGCGGATGCGCCAGCGAGTGGGTCGCGCCGAGCCCTTTTTGAAACGCAGTCGCGCCCATGATCGCGGCCATCATCATGTTCCCCCGCCCCTCGATGTTTTTCGGATCTTCCAACACTCGCGGCAGATTCTCTGAGGCCAGCTTCGCGCCCGCCATGGCGATCGCGTCGCACATGGGGTGATGCCCCTTGGAGAGATACGCCTCGACATTGTGCGTAAACGCATCCATTCCGGTCCCAGCGGTGATATGGCGCGGCATGCCGAGCGTCAGCTCCGGATCGTCGATTGCGAGCGAAGGCATCAGGTGCGGGCTAAAAATCACGGTCTTTCGATTGGTGGCGGCGATGGTGATGACGGTCGATCGTCCCACCTCGCTGCCTGTGCCGGCCGTGGTGGCGACAGCGATGTATGGCGGCACATCAGCGGTAATCTTGGCGTCGCCGCCGATGTTGTCGTCGTATTCGGCGAGCTCAAGCGGATGCGTAACTTTCAAGCGGATCGCTTTGGCCGCATCGAGCGGCGATCCCCCGCCCACGCCGATAAGGCTGTCGCAGCCATGCTCGCGATAAAAGGCCACGCCATCCAGCACGTTTTGCTCTGTAGGGTTCGGATCGACGGCTGAGAACACCGGCGCGCCCGGGACCAGCTCGCGGATACGCGCCATAACCGGCGTCATGGACAGACCGCCGTCGGTTACAACGAGCGGCCGGCGCATCCCCCGCCGCCGGCATTCCTCAGGAAGCCGGGAAACAGCGCCCGGTCCGAACAGGATCGTGGTAGGGAACGAGTACGTGTAGATGCTCATCATCAGACCGATTCGAAGTAGCGGGCCAGCTCCCAATCCGTCACCGCGCGCTGGTATTGACGCACCTCCCACTCGCGCGTGCAGGCATAGTGCTCCACAAATTCCTCACCGAACCAGTCGCGGGCCAGCGCCGATCCGCGAAACCGGCGCGTGGCTTCCGCAAGGTCGCGCGGCAGGGCAGGAGCGTCCGGCTGCGCATACGCGTTCGTAGTCGCCGGCGGCGGCTCGATCTTTTGCCGCACGCCTTCCACTCCTGCAGCGACGCTTGCCGCCATCGCAAGATACGGGTTCATGTCCGCGGCCGGCAGTCGCAGTTCCACGCGGGTCGATTGAGGAGAGCCGAAAATGGATCGGATCGCCGTGGTGCGATTATCCTCGCCCCAGGTGGCATTCACCGGCGCCCACGCGCCCGGGACGGTGCGCTTATAGGAATTGATGGTTGGCGCCATCATCGCCATCAGCTCGGGCAGATAGCGCGCCAGGCCGCCGATATAGCGGCGTATCACGATGGAATCGCCGTCTGCGGAATAAAACAGGTTCTGCCCGGCGGCCGATGCCAGGCTCTGATGAATGTGGCCGCTCGATCCGGGCAGATCGGCGTTCCACTTGGCCATGAACGTCGGCGTGACGTTGTGGCGCGCAGCGATCTCCTTCACCGCGGTCTTAAACAGCGCGGCTTTATCGGCGGCGGCCACGCCTTCATCCACCGCGATAGCAGCCTCATACACGCCCGGGCCGGTTTCTGTATGAAAGCCCTCCAGGGGAATATTGAATCCCGCCAGCTGGTCAATGAAGTCCAGCACCAGCGCGGAATTCTGCGACGCGCGCAGTATGCTGTAGCCGAACATGCCCGGGCTGAGCGGCGTGAGGTTCCGGAATCCCTTTTCGCGCAGCGTCTGCGGCGCCTCGCGGAACAGCCAGAACTCGTATTCAGCGGCGAGGCGAACCGAATACCCGATCTCGCGCGTCCGGCCGATGGCGCGCTGAAACACCTGGCGCGGCGAAATGGAGAGCGGTTGACCGTCGCGATCCGCCAGATCCATCAGGAAAAAAGCCGTGCCCGGCTCCCACGGAATGAAGCGCAGCGTGGCGCAATCGATGCGCGCGTGCGCATCCGGGTATCCGGTGCTCCAGCCCGTGTACCGCACATTGTCGTACAGCGCGTCGGCGATATCCCAGCCGAATAGGACATCGCAGAAGCCAAGTCCCGATTTCAGCGCAGAGGCGAACTTTTCGACGCTGACATATTTTCCGCGCAGGATGCCGTCGATATCGGTGACGCCGAGCCTGACGCGGTGGACGCCCGCATCGTTGAGCGTCTTGAGGACCACCTCCGCTTCCATCACAACGCGACCCAGACGGATTTGACATTCGTATACTGCTCGAGCGCGTAGGCGCCCAGGTCGCGGCCGAATCCGCTTTGCTTATAGCCGCCGAAGGGCGTCGCGCTGTCGAATCCGTTATAGGTGTTGATCCAGACTGATCCGGCCTTGATCGCGCCTGCCATGCGATGCGCAAGCTTGATATCACGGGTCCAGACGGCGGAGACGAGGCCGTAAATCGTTCCGTTGGCGATTTCTATCGCCTGGTCCGCGTCACGGAAGCGGATGGCCGACAGGACCGGCCCGAAGATCTCTTCCTGGGCGATCTTCATCGAGGGCTTGACTTCAGCGAAGATGGTGGGCTTGACGAAAAAGCCTTTGGCCTTTGCGCCTTCGGTGTCGCGCTCGCCGCCGCACAGCAGTTTGGCGCCTTCGTCCTTGCCCGCCTGAATATAAGCCAGAATCCGATCCAGCTGCGCCTGCGAGATCTGCGATCCCATCTCCGTTTTCGGATCGAGCGGATCGCCGACCCGCATCGAGCAGGCGCGCTGCACCAGGCGTTCGAGGAACTGATCGTGCGCCTCCTGGTGAACCAGGAGACGCGATCCGGCGCTGCACACCTCGCCCTTGTTGGCGAAGACGCCCCAGAATGCTGCATTCACGGCCTTGTCCATGTCCGCGTCCGGAAAGATGATGTTGGGGCTCTTGCCGCCGAGTTCGAGGCTGAGCCGCTTGAGATTGCTTTCCGCCGACGCCTTCAGCAGCGCCCGGGCGGTGCGGACGCTGCCAGTGAAGCTGATCTTGTCGACATCCATGTGCCGTCCCAGCGCTTCACCGGCGGTCCAGCCATAGCCCGTGACAACGTTCACAACGCCTTCGGGAATTCCGGCTTCCATGCAGAACTCGGCGATGCGAAGGGCAGTGAGGGGCGTCATTTCAGAGGGCTTCAACACCACCGAGCAACCGCAGGCGAGCGCCGGGCCAAGCTTCCAGGTTGCGATCGCGGTCGGGTAATTCCACGGCACAATGGCGCCGACTACGCCGACCGGCTCCCGCAGCGTGTAGTTTAAGAAGGAGCCGTCCACCGGTATGGTCTCGCCATACAGCCGGCGCACCCAGCCGGCGTAATACCGGATGGCATCCACGCCGGGCAGGACATCGGCGCGGAGCGCTTCCCGCAGCGTCTTTCCGTTCTCCGCGCTTTCCAGCGTCGCCAGTTCGTCCTTGTGCTGCTCGATCAGATCGGCCAGGCGGAGCAAAATGCGTTCCCTTTCGGAGGGATTCTTTCCCCGCCACGACCTGGATTCGAAGCTCGCGCGCGCCGCGGCGACGGCGGCGTCCACGTCGGCCTGCGTGGCGTCCGGCACGGTGGTGAGCAGCTCGCCTGTAGCGGGATTGTGCACTTCAATGTGCTGGTCGCCGGCGCCTTCAACGAAGCGGCCGTTGATGAAATGCCGCGAGGCGGGAACGTTCCTGATGACTTCTGCTGCCGTCATATCGCTTCCCTCGATAATGACTCCGTTATCATCGCGGTCGGGTTGTCGTAATCGCCTCAAGAGCCCATTTCGGCCCCAGAAACTTTCGCCGGACTCTGACAGCGTAAACCAAGGCCAGCGCTGCGATGACGCCGGCCAGCGTCTCCCCGGCGCGCTCATTGGGAGGCATCATGAGGACGATCGAAATAAAGCCAGTGTACACGACGGCGATTGCGTTTACGGCCACGCCGTAGCGGCCAAGTCGCCAGGGGGCGGCCGCCGGCCAGTCCGATCCGCGCAGTCTGGTCCACAGTCCCAGAGCGACCGGAATCACATAAGCGACGTACAGCGCCACCGTGCTCAGCGAGGTCACCACCGGTATGGCGCCGCTCCAGGCCATGGCGGCGATGCTCGCCGCCACGACAGCCCAAATAGCCGGCCCGGGCGTGCCGCGTTCGGGACTGACGCGCTGGAGCAGACCGCTCCAGGGCGTCCCTTGATCGCGCGCGAGCGAGTAGAGGGCGCGGGAAGCCGAGGTCGCGCACGAAAGCCCGCAGAACCACATCGCCACCGAAGCCAGCGCCGCCATCGCATTGCCCGCCTTCGCGCCCAGCGCTCCGTCCAGCACGGCGATCGCGGCCGGAATCGAGTTGCCCCGCGCGTCTTTTGCGGAGAGGATTGCTGGAATCGGCCCAATCGCAAGCGTCAACGCCAGCAGCAGCGCGTATCCGACGATGCCGGAGACGGCAATCGCGATCACTATGCCCCACGGCGCGGTTCGCCGGGCGTCGCGGGTCTCCTCGCACATGTGCGCTGAGCCGTCAAAGCCGGTGTAGGTCCAGTGCGCCTGCAACAATCCGAGCAGAAACGCCCAGATATAAGGCGAGCGGCCGTTTGAATTCAGGGCGTGCGTCAGGAATCCGACGGGGTGAAGCGGCGCGAACCAGAACACCGCGGCCACAATGGCAACCACGCCTGTGATGTGTACGATCACGCTCGCGTCGTTGAGTTTCGCGACCAGACGCACGCCGTACTGGTTTAATACGCCGTGAACGACCAGGGTGAAGGCGAACATCAGGAAGACATTTCGCGCCGAGGCCGGAATGCCAAAAAACGGCAGGATGAATTGCGCGCAACTGAAGTTGATGCCGGCCTGGGCCGCGATGAGTCCGATGATATTGAGCCAGGCGACGAACCATCCGCAGGCCGTTCCGCCGAGCGCCGTGGCCCAGTGGTACATGGCGCCCGAGGTCGGATACGCGGAGCACAGTTCGCCCATGCTGGCCCCCAGCATCAAGGTGAACAGCGTCGCCACGGGCCAACCCAAACTCATTTCGAGGGGGCCGCCCATCTCCAGTCCGTAGCCGTACAGCGTCACGGCGCCGGTGAGGATGGAGATGATTGAAAACGATATGGCGAAGTTCGAAAACCCGCCCATATCGCGAAACAGCTCCTGCGCGTATCCGAAACGCCTGAGATCGGCGGCGTCGCCGGTTGCGGCCATTTGGGTCAAGTATACGATCGGGCCGGCATCGGATAGGATATGAGAACGCGACGGCAATGAAACGCGTCCTCATCACCTACAGCAACGCCCGGAAGGTCGCGCCGTATCTTGAGGCGTTGAAGGCGGTGGGCATCGATCCGGTCGCGGTTTCCGCTGAAGAAGAGGCGGTGATCGCGATGTTCGACGGCCTGGTGCTGAGCGGCGGCCCGGATATCGCCCCTGAGATCTACGGCCAGCAGCGCGAGGAGCGCACCGAAGCCACAGTTCCTGATCGGGATGCGCTTGAACTGGCGCTGACGCGATCAGCGATCGAGCGCGACGTGCCGGTGCTTGCCATCTGCCGCGGAATGCAGTTGTTAAACATTGCGCATACCCGCGGCACGCTGGCGCAGCATATCGAAGGCCATCTCCATCGCACGAAGGATCCCTCCGAGCCGATTCACGCCGTCACTGCCGGCGCGGATACCCTTCTTGCGCAGATCCTGGGCCGCGGCGAGCTGCAAGTAAATTCGCGTCACCATCAGGCGGTTCAACAGATCGGCTGCGGGCTGATCGCGTCGGCGCACTCTCCCGACGGCGTGATCGAAGGCCTGGAGCGGCCCGACCGGCGCTTTGTCGTCGGCGTGCAGTGGCATCCGGAGGACCAGATCCGGCGATTTCCGGTTCAATTGCGGCTGTTTGAAGCCTTTCGCAATGCGCTATGATGAAGCCGCGACGAAGCGAGAATGGACCCAGATCACAAGGCCAGCCGGCGCGACCTGTTCAAGACGGCCGCAGCTCTGAGCGTCGCGCCGTCCGAAGCGCCCTCACGAAAAATGTCCCGGCCGCACATCCTGCTGCTTATGGCGGACCAGTTCCGCGGCGATTGTCTGGGCGCTGACGGCAACCGCGTGATTCGCACGCCGAACCTGGACCGCATCGCCGCTGAGGGCGCCCGTTTCCGCTGCGCATATTCCTCAACGCCCACCTGTACGCCCGCCCGCTCCGCCCTGCTGACCGGACTCTCTCCCTGGAACCACGGCATGTTGCAGATGATTCCCATGGCGCGCAACTATCCGGTCGAAAAACCGCGCGCCATGCGCGAAGCCGGCTATTACACGGCAGTGATCGGTAAAAATCACTATCATCCGCAGCGCAACGGGCGCGGCTATCAATTTATGCTGCTTGACGAATCCGGCCGCGAGGAGACGCCGGAATTTCGCAGCGATTACCGGAGCTGGTTCTGGTCCGCGGCGCCGAATCTCGATCCTGACGCCACTGGATTGGGGTGGAACGATTATCGGGGGAGGCCGTATGCCCTGCCCGAAAACCTGCATCCGACGGCGTGGATCGGTCAAAGCGCAATACGGTTCATTGAGAGCTACAACCGGGCGGAACCGATGTTTTTGAAGGTCTCGTGGGAGCGGCCGCACAGTCCATACGATCCGCCCGAGCGCTTCTGGCGCATGTACGCCGACGCTGATCTTCCGCCGGCCCAATGCGGGAAGTGGGCTGACAAGTACAGGCCCAGGAGCTGGGCGGGGGACGATATCTGGCATGGCGACGTTGGCGCCGCAGCAGTGCGCGCTTCCCGCCAGGGGTACTACGGGTCCGTCAGCTTCGTCGACGAGCAGATTGGCAGGATTCTTGAAGCGCTGGAGAAAAAGCGCATGCTCGAGGACACGCTGATCGTGTTCATCTCCGATCACGGCGACATGACTGGCGATCAATACTTGTGGCGGAAGTCCTACGCCTACGAGCCATCGGCCCGCATTCCGCTGCTGCTGCGGTGGCCCAGGGGGCTGATTTCCGCCAGTCGCGGGCGGACGCTGAGCCAGCCGGTGGAGATTCGCGATATCCTGCCGACGTTTCTCGATGCCGCCGGAGCTTCTGAACGTCCGGAGTTGGATGGCCGCAGTCTGCTGCGGCTCATCGCCGGCCAGGCCGAGGGCTGGCGTCCGTTCATCGACCTCGAGCACGGCATCTGCTACAGTCCGCAGAATCACTGGAACGCGCTTACGGACGGCCGCGAGAAGTACATCTATCACGCCTACGACGGGTCCGAGCAGTTCTTCGACCTGGAGCGCGATCCGCACGAGTTGCACGATCTGGCGTCTGAAGCGGCCGCGGCGCCGCGAGTGGCGGAATGGCGAAACCGGATGATCGAGCATCTTGCGCCGCGCGGCGAAGCGTGGGTGAAGAACGGCCGGCTGATTCCGCGGCCGCAAAACATGCCGACCTCCCCGCACTTTCCTGATCGGCGCGGGTAGCTGCTTTACGCCTGCGCCTCCCGCCCGAGCCACTGGATAACTTGCTCGGTCAGCGTGTTCAGGCTGTTGGTCAGCCGGTCGGTTTCCGTATTCACGAGGTCGTAGCGCGCGACGTTTCCGCCGTCCTGGTCTGCAACCAGCGCATGATGCGCCTCACGCAGGTCCGGCAGATCGGGGAGCGGCAGCGGCGAGCCGCGCAGGGCTGCGGCCAGCGAGTGCAGGGTCAGCTCAACCTGATGAGTAAAGCTTCGGAACTCGGCGCGCGGAGCGGCTGGCGCGCTGGCTGTCAATCCGGCCTCGAGCGACATGATCGCGTGCGCCAGGCGGTGCGAGCTGGCCAGCATAGCCGACAGCAATTGGGCGCGCTCGGGCGTGGCGCCTGGCTCGGCTAGCACCCGGTCTACCGAGGCGACCGCGTTGGTGCGAGCGACGCGCGCGGCCTGACGGGTGCGGTCCAGCTCCGCCAGATACGAGCGATGCGGGTTCAAGTAGGCCTCGCGCACGGCATGGAAATACCGCCGGTAGGCCTCCAGCAGCTCGGCCAGCGCATCGCCCACCTGCTCGCGTTCCCAGGTGGGCCAAAGCAGGTACGCAATGAGCGCAAGCAGGCCGCCAGCCGCCGTGTTCATAGCGCGCGGCCCGATGACCTGGCTGGGCGCAATGCCGGTGAGCGATATCATCGTGACCACCATGGCGCTGACGTTGGCCGTCAACAATCCGTAGTTCGCGGCGCCGATATAGCGCAGCAGGAAAATGAAAATCGCGATCAGCGCGATTTTCAAAGCCACTCCTGGAGCGACGGCATGAAACAGTGCGGTAGTCGCCAAGAGGCCGGCGAAGGTGCCGCTCAGCCGCAGAACGCCGCGGCTGAACGTCGAGGTGAAGTCCGGCTTGAGCACCAGGGCGATCGTCATGGGCAGCCAGTACGAACGTCGCCAGCCGAGGATCGAGGCGAGCGTCTCGCCAGCAGCCAGGCAGACCGCCAGCCGGACGGCATGCCGGAACGAGGACGACTCAAGCGAGAGGTGTGCGCGCAATGTGGCGAGCGCGCCGCCGAGGCGGAGCCGCCAGTTGCGGCGGGCCTGGCGGTGAACAAATTCCAACTCGCCGCGCGGAGTGGCATGGCTGGCGAGCTCGGCCGCGCTTCGCAACTGTCCCGCCAGAGCGTCCAACTGTGCGCGGGCGTCGTTGATCAGAGCGGCTACCTGTACGCCGGGTGTGGACCTGCGAAAATTTTCCGCGATCGCCTGCAACTCGACGACAGGCTCGGCCGCAACGCTGGTTTTGGCCGCATCCAGCGCTGCTGCAATGGCGTGAAGCAGAGAAGAAGTCATGTTGACGGCGCGGTCCAGCAGCTCTGCGTGGGTTTGCCCTCCCGCTTCGCGCATCAGCCGCGTCCGCAGCCGGCTGAGTGTGAGCAGCCGGAGCCGAATGCGCTCGGCCTGATTGAGCAGTGAGAGATATCGTTCTGCTTCGATGGTGTGCTGAGAGTGCAGCGTCGCGAGCAGGTTCTGCGCCTGGGTCATCTGACTGGTCGCCGGCGGCGGTTCGGAGGCATTGGCCGGAGCGGACGCGATGCCGGCCAGCTCGCGGTATGCATCAGCAAGCGCGCGCCGTTCTGGCCGGTGGCGCTGAAGCGGCCACAATGCGAGCGAGAGCACGGTTTGAACCAGCCCGCCGGCCAGCGCCAGAAAGCCAGAGGCTGCCGCGCGGTCGAGACTGAGGCTCTGCGCCGAGAACACGATCAGCGTAACCAGCGAGGTGACCGCGATGTCGGACGCCGGAGGGCCGAGCGCCGCCATGAGCCCGGCAGCGAAGCCGGAAAATACAGCCATCAGACCGGCAACGGGACGGCTTGCGCCGGCAATTCCGCCGGCAAATACCGCCAACGCCACCAGGACGCTGCTTGCCAACATACGGCGCGCCCGGTGGTAGTAGGGGTCGCGTCCATCGGAGAAACACACGTTCAGAGCGCCGATACTGGCCACCAGGCCGCTTTCCGGCGACCCTGCGATCGCGCCCGCCGCCAGCGGGATCGCCGCGCCGAGAGCGTTCCGGGCGGCGACCGTAAGGTCCAGCTTGGATTCATCGAACTGGAATACGGTTCGCCAGAACTTCGCGTGCGGCCGGTGGCTGGAATCGGCGTCGAGTAGCACTCCCGTTTCAGAATACAAGCCCGTCGTTTCCGTGCGGCGCATTTTGCCGTTTGGCGCCGAATTTTTGGATTTTCTGCCAGTCCGAGCGACAGGGGTCTTTCCACGCCGCTGCTCATCGCTGGACAGACGATTGGAACGGCGTTTGCATGTTTATACTGAACCAATGTCGTTATTTGAGGGTAATGTCGTTCCGTCGCCGCTCGTGGAGCACCGCTTTTATTCCTGGAACTTCCCGGGGGCCCCGATCAAGGTGGAGTTGGAACTCGGGGTTGTCGATCAGATCCGCGGTCAAATGGACGCCGTTACGGGCGAGGACGACGGGGCCGGGCGCGGCGGGTTGCTGATTGGGGAGACCCGTTATGGGACCGTTTACGTCACCAGCTGTATACCGGTTGAACCCTTCACAATCACAGCATTCGAGGCCGCCGTCGAGGGACGTAAGTCAGCGGGTCGCCGGTCCGATGCTGTTGGCTTTTACCGAATTGACCGGGGCGAATCGCTTCACCTCGCGCCGCAGGATGTCGAGATCGCACGCAAGGTGTTTCCGGCGCCGGATGCGGTGGTGCTGGTGGCGCAGCCGCGTCCGCAGAGCCTTCCGGTCGCTACGTTCTTTTTCCGGGAGGATGGTCAGCTTCTCGGCGAGTTCGCATTTCTCGAATTTCCGTTCGATTCGCAGTTGCTGGAGATCGAGCGCCGGGGCAAACAGGCGGCTCAAGCGACTGAGCCATTTTCCGAGGCATCGATAGAAATCGCCGCTCCGGAGCGTTCGCTCCGGCGCTGGCGCGTGCGTGTTGCGTTGACCGCCGTAACATGGACCATCGCGGTGCTCGCGCTGGCAGCCGCCGGCGCTGGCGCCGTGTGGTTGGTTTCGCAGACGCGAGCCCCAGCCAGCCCAGTGGCGCCCGCCACCCCACTACTGTCCGGAGCGCGGCCTGCCGGCTTCAATCTGCGCGCCGAACGGTCGGGCGCCGACTACATTCTCAGTTGGAATCGGAACTCTCCGGCGGTGACTTCGGCCCTGTGGGGCTTGCTGTCCATCGAGGACGGCGGCAGCCGCCGCGACATCTCGTTGCAGGCTGACCAGCTTCGCAGCGGCAGCGTTCTGTATCAGCCGACGAACGACGAAATCCGGTTCAAGCTATCGCTGGTCGGGCCCGATCAGCACGTGGAGATGGAGTCGGTGACGGTCATCCGGGCCGCGAGCGCCGCCGCGTCGGAGAGCGCAGCTTCGCGCCGGGCGCAAGGCGCGGCAAAACCCGCGTCTGACCGTGTCCGGCGGAATTCGGCCATCGACCAACTCGAGACGCCTCCTTAAATCCCCGCGCGAGGCGGAGAACGACCGCCAGTAGTACGCAAAATCGCGACGGTCGCGCATCCTTGATAGCCTATTGACTTGATAGCCTATTGAATTGATGCGGCGCCTACCGGGACGTCACTTCCTCCGCAACCTGGTGGAACGGCGAGCGCTGCTGTTCCAACTGGTGCGGCGCGATTTTCAGCAGCGCTTCGTCGGCTCGGCCGCCGGCTGGTTGTGGGGCGTGATCCATCCGCTCGTGCTGCTGGTGAGCTGGACCTTCGTTTTTCAGGTTTGCCTGCGCGTTCCTCTGGCTTCTGGTGAGCTGACTCACAATTACACCATTTTTTTGTTTTGCGGATTTCTGCCGTGGCTGCTGTTTCAAGAGACAGTCCAGCGCTCCGCGGCCTCGCTGCTGGAGCATTCGAACCTGATCACAAAGACCGTTTTCCCGGCCGAAGTGGTTCCGGTTTCGATTTTTCTTTCGTCATTGATCAATCATCTGATCGGCCTGGCGCTCGCAATCGGCGCGGTGGCGATTTGCGTCGGCCGCATCAGCCCGATGATCGCCTTTTTGCCGATCTACATGGTTCTGATCGGGCTGCTTGCGGTCGGCCTTGGCTGGATTGTCGCCAGCCTTCACGTTTATATTCGCGACACCGCGCAGGTAATCACGGTAGCTTTGACCCTGTGGTTCTGGATTACGCCGATTTTCATCAGTCCGGAGCAGATACCGGAGCAATTCCGGTTCTTGATCGCCATTAATCCGCTGTCATTCATCGTTCGCGCCTATCGTGAGCGCCTGCTTTCGACGCGCTGGCCGAACATCGAAGAACTCGCGATTACCAGCGCCTACGCCGTCGCCGTATTTGTTGCGGGCGGATTGTTTTTCAGACAGTTAAAGCGCGGCTTTGCAGACGTGTTGTAGGGGCATGCTAGAAACATAAGGAGCGAACTGTTGAAGCGACGAGAGTTCCTGCTCGCCACCGCCGGCGCGCCGTTCCTGGCCGAGAAGCGCAAGACCGAGGCGCGTCCCAACATCGTGATCATCATGGCTGACGGCTTGCCTGCCTACGCGCTCGGATGCTACGGCTCAAGAGAAGTCCGCACGCCCAACATCGATCGCCTGGCGAGAGGCGGCCTGAAGCTGGTGAACTGCTTCGCCTGCGCGCCCGCCGATTCCGCAAATCGCGCGACGATCCTCACCGGGCGGACGCCAATGCAGCATGGAATTCAGGATGTGCTCACAGATCGTCCGGTGGAGAATCCGCCGCGGGGCCAGTTCGCTCCGCCGCCCACGTTTTCGAATGAACTGATGCTGTCGGACGTCCTGGGGCAGCATGGATACCGTTGCGGCTATGCAGGGCGCTGGGGCATGGGCTCGGACCAAACGCCGCAGCATAAGTTCGAATACTGGTACGCCCTGTTGGGACCGGCTGCGTACCAGACTCCACGAATGAGTCTGAACGGCCAGGTGGTCGAAGAGCGTGGATACTTGCCGGAGCTGATTACGCAGCGCGCGGTGAAGTTCTTGAAGGAGCAGACAGCGGACCGCCCCTTCCTGCTGCTGGTCAGTCATTTCAACCCGCACCCGCCATACGATGGGCATCCGGCGAAGTATTACGATATGTACGCCAGCGCGAAATTCGAGTCGATGGGGTGGGAACCGGCTTCGCCCCACGCCGCAAGCGGCAAGGAATACCTGAAGGATATTGTCAGTACGCTGCGCAAAGCTGCCGCTGCGACGACGGCGCTTGACGACCAGATACCTCCGCTGCTTGACGCGCTCGATCAGCGCGGTTTGCGCGACAACACGCTGGTGGTCTTCACCAGCAGCACCGGATATCTGTGGGGCCGGCACGGCTTATGGGGCGACGGGCATGCTTCCGATCCGGACAACATGTATGATGACGCGCTTCAGGTTCCGATGATCTGGAACTGGCCGGGCCGAACGCCTGTTGAAGGGAGCCGCGCCGAAGTCGTCAGTTCGTATGATTTCTTTCCGACCATCTGTGAAGCGGCAAGCGTCCCAGTCCCGGCCAGGAATCTATGCGGACGCAGCTATCTGACCATTGCTACCGGGGGAATTCCGTCCAAAAAGCAGCCCTGGCGGAATCTTGTATTTGGCCGCTTCCGCAATGCAGAAATGGCGCGCGACAACCGTTACAAAATCGTAGTTCGAAACGGCGGCAAAGGCCCGAACGAACTTTACGATTTGCGGGCAGATCCACACGAGAAAACGAACCAGTACGACAATCCGAGGTTTTTGACGGTCCGCGACAGTCTGGCTAAAGAGCTGGCCGCTTGGGGGCAACGGTATTCGAGTTGAGCTTCCAAGCCCGGATTTGAAATCTTGAGTGAAAACCCCTGCTAAAATTCAACGAAAGGGGTCGTATGTTCGGCAAAACGCTGATTATTTCTGTCATGGCTGCGGCGGCGGCATTTCCGCAGTCGCTGAACACGGGCGGTTTTCTTGGCGTCGTGAGGGATTCCACTGGCGCCGCCGTCCCCGGCGCAACCATTCGCATCATCCGCCAGGACACGCAGTTCGAGCGTGAGACCCAGAGCGGTCCGGAAGGCGACTACAAATTTCTGGACGCGCCGGCTGGCGTGTACCGCATCGAATTCGAAAAAAGCGGCTTTCGCAGGATCGTTCATGACCGGGTGGAGCTCAGCGCGGGCCAGTCGCTGCGGATCGACGCCGAGCTGAGGGTCGGCGCGGTGAGCGAGACGGTGCAGGTGGACGCCACCGTCGCGCAGGTGGATACGGCGACGGCAAACGTCAGCTCCACGATCTACGGACCGCAGGTCCAGGAGCTTGCTCTGAATACCCGCAGCTTCACGCAGCTCATGACCCTTCAGCCTGGCGTCAATTCCAATCAGGCGCAGCAGCCCGGATTCGGATCCAATACCAGCGTCCCTTTCTCCTTCAACGGAAGTCAGCAAAGTTCGAACAACTGGCTGCTCGACGGGGGCCGCAATGTCGACACCTATAACGGAAATAACCTGACGATGGTAAATCTCGACGCCATCGCCGAAGTGCATATCGAGCGCAACGCCTACGCAGCCGAGTATGGCCGCAATTCGGGCGCGCAGGTAAATGTCATCACGCGCTCCGGCGGCAACGATTTCCACGGCACGCTATTTGAATTCTTCCGCAACGATCATCTCGCCGCGCGCAATTTTTTCGCGGCCGCGAAACCGAAAACGCGCTACAACAACTTTGGCGGGACCGTGGGCGGGCCGATGAAAAAGAACAAGCTGTTCTTTTTTCTTTCAAACGAATATCGCCGTATTATCCAAAGCACGGGAACGCGGACGGCGATCGTGCCCACCCCGGAACAAGTGGCCGGAGATTTCACGGGCGCGCGCACAATTACGGACCCCGACTCCGGACTGCCGTTTCCGGGCAACCGCATTCCTGCGGCGCGGCTCGATCCGAATGCGCAGACGCTGCTGAGAAATTATTACGCCGCGCCTACGCCCGGATTTCATCAGGGCGCCCTGAATTTCAGCAGCTCCGCTCCGGACGGGACGAAGTACCGCTCGGCGCTCGGCCGCCTCGACGATCTGATTTCCCCCAATCTGACCTTTTTTGGACGCTATAACATCGACAGCACGCGCCTCGACAGCCCCTTCGGTCTGTTCGCATCCAACGCCATGCCGACCGTAGCCGCCTCGCAGCAGGCGCACATCATGTACACAGCCAACGCTTCGCTCACTTGGACCATCCGGCCCACGCTTCTGAATCAGCTGACGTCGGCCTGGTATCACGGTTCGATGGGCATTACGACGCTGCCGTTTGCTTCCCGCACGCGCGTCCCGGGATTCAATGTTCCGCGCGTGTTCGGCGGCTCGCCGGATTCCGCCGGCCTGATCCCCTCCATCAGCCTCTCTCAGGGCTACGCGGGCATCCAGATTCTCTGGCCGCAAAATATCTCCCACTACACATACGAGATCATCGACAATGTAACCTACATCCGTGGCCGCCATGTCTTCAAATTTGGCGGCAGCATTGATCGGGAGAACAAAACGCAAAACAACAGCAACCCGAACAACAACGGAACCTTCACATTCAACGGCTCTCAAACGGGTGATTCGCTCGCGGACCTGCTGCTCGGACGCGCGTTCCAATACACCGAGAATTCAGCGCACGTCATGGGCAGCGTGCGTTTCACCGATCTTTCGTGGTTTGCGCAGGACCAGATCCGCGTGCATCCCCGGCTCAGCGTTACGCTCGGCCTTCGATACGAGTTCTTCCCCCCGGAAGAGGACAGCGCTGGCACGATGTCGTATTTCGATCCGCGGCGGTTCGATCGCTTCAAAGCCGCCCTCGTGCAGCCGTCCAATGGCGAGATCGCGCCGGGCACGGAAAACTTTGGCAACGGCGTGATTCAGGTAGGAGCGAATGCGCCATTCGGCTACGCGCTGACGAACACCGTCTATGACACCTTTGCGCCGCGCGCGGGATTCTCCTACGCGCTCACCAGCGACAATCTGACCGTATTGCGCGGCGGCTATGGCATCTTCCACGATCGCTGGTCGCAATTTGCATCCTCGGCCCGCAATAACTATCCGTTCAATCAGAGCGTCTCGATTTTCAACACGCTGTTCAGCGATCCCTCCCAGGGCGTGCGCCGCATCTTCCCAATCGGCCTGACCAGTTTCAACTCCCCCTGGGAGGTTCCATCGCTTCAGAAGTGGTCACTCGGCATCCAGCGCCAGCTTCCGGCCGCGCTGCTCGTAGATGTGAGCTACGTGGGATCGAAAGGGACGCACCTGATTCGCACGCGCGACATCAACCAGCCGGTCGCGAGCGCTGCGATCGCGTCCGGCCAGATCAATCCGAACGCTGCCCGGCCGTATCCGGGCTTCGCCAGCATCAACACCTATGAGACCACTGCCAACTCCACGTACCACTCGCTGCAAGCCTCCTTGGTGCGCCGTTTTTCGGCGGGATTTTCGTTTCAGGGCTCATACACCTACAGCAAGACGATCGACGATGCTGTTACGCCGCTCAACTCATATGGCGCCAACCGCCTGGAACGCGCTCTCTCAAGCTTTGACCGAACCCACGTGTTTGTGGCGAGCTACATCTGGGAACTGCCGCTGGCGCGCGAGGCGCGGGGCTGGAAGCGTGCGGCGTTTCGCGGATGGCAGCTCTCGGGCATTACCAGCTTTGAGTCCGGCAACCCGCTCACCATCAGCATCCCTGGCGATCGCGCCGGCGTGGGCGGGGGAACGCAGCGTCCGGATCTGATCGCGCCGATTGAGCGGATTATGACGCTGGCGCGATGGTTCAGCGTCGGGTCATTCGCTTTGCCCTCTCTGGGTCGCTTCGGTACGGCCGGGCGGTCGTTGGTCCGCGGACCGGGCATCAACAACTGGGATCTGTCATTCAGCAAACGCAGCCAAGTTACTGAAAGACTTTCGCTCCAGTTTCGCGCTGAGTTTTTCAACATCTTCAATCACGCCCAGTTCAGCGGCGTGGGGACCACGCTGGGGTCGGCTACATTCGGGCAGGTCACAAGCGCGCGCGATCCGCGGATCACACAGCTCGGATTGCGGATGGGTTTCTAATCCACAGAATGCGACAACGTTCACGGGGGATTCAAAATAATGCGGCAATTCTCTGCTGTCCTTTTGTTTACCGCGGCGGCGTCGGCCGCCTTGTTTGCGCAGGCCGATCGCGGCGTTGTCGCCGGAACGGTGACGGATATGAGCGGCGCGGTTGTGCCTGGCGCTGTTCTTACGTTGCGCAACGAAGCGACGAACCTGACATATGCGGCAAGTCCAGGCGCCGAAGGCAACTATGCATTTCTGAATCTGCCGGTCGGAGCCTATACGCTGACCGTTGAAGCCAAGGGATTTCAGCGCCAGGAGATCCGAGGCATTCAGGTTCAGGTGAACCAGCAATCGCGCGTGGACGTCTCGCTGCGCGTCGGCGAGGTTACCGAGACCGTTCAAGTGCAGGCGGCAGCGCCAATGATCCAGACGGAATCCACTGACGTGGGCGCCGTCATCGACAACAAGCGCTTTCTCGATCTGCCGCTGACACTCGGCGGCGGCATCCGCAATCCGTCTACGTTCATATTTCTTTCACCCGGTGTTTCTCCAGGAAGCACCTGGGAGAAGCATATCGGAGGCGGCGGGTCCTTCAACGACCAGATCTACTATGACGGCATTGCGCTTTCCCGCGGAGATCTGGCCAACGACGCAGAAGTCAATCCGTCAGTGGACGCCATTGAAGAGTTCAAGCTGATTACAAATAACTACTCGGCAGAATACACTCATGCGTTCGCGGGCGTGACCAGCTACACGACTAAAAGCGGGGGCAACAGCTTCCACGGCGCCGCATTTGAGTTTAACGACAACGATCACTTTGACGCGCGCGGCTTCTTTAACGCCAAGAAGGCGCATCGCAACCAGAATGAGTTTGGATTCACGCTGGGCGGCCCCGTGTGGATTCCGAAAGTGTACGACGGTCACGACCGTACATTCTTTTTCGTGTCCTTCGATCAGTTCTATATTCGGGGGGGCCAGCTAACCGGTTTCAACACGCTGCCAACGGCAAAGATGCTGCAAGGCGATTTCAGCGAGTGGCCGGGGCAGATTTATGATCCGCGGTCGACGCAGGTAGACGGCGCGGGAAACGTTTCACGCGCAGCATTTCCTGGCAACATCATTCCCAAGTCCGCCTTTAGCGCGGTGACCTCAAAAATGCTGCCCTTCCACCCTGCGCCGGAGCTTCCAGGAATCGCGAACAACAGCATTGCGCCTCTCTCGAGTCCGCGAGCGGACCAGCGCACGCACGGCTTCAAAGTGGATCACGCAATCACATCCAATCACCGTCTGAGCGGCACCTATAACTCAACCGACCGCCCGTCGATCAAGTCTCCAGCGCCGTCCCGGCTGATCCCGCTGAGCAACTCGACGGCGCTGATGAATTACAATCTTCAGGATGTCACGACAATCATCGCCCGAATCAACTATGACTGGACCGTCAGCCCTGCTGTTTTGAATCATATCGGGCTAGGTTTCTCACAATTTCACAACCCGAACTTTTCACTTGGATACAACCAGGGCTGGACGCAGCCAAACGGGGGGAAGCTGGGCCTCACTGGATTACAATTCGATCTGTTCCCCACGATTCAGTTCACACAAGGATATACACGCTACGGCGACGATATCGCTTCCGATAACTATTTCAACACCTGGACCGCCCTCGACAACCTTACCTGGATTCGGGGCCGACACACGATCAAGATTGGCGGCGAGTTCCAAGCTCATGAAGACAATTACCGCAACTACGGCAATGGCGGCGGAACGTTCAACTTTTCTCAACTGGAGACTGGGCTTCCAGGCGTAACCAACTCCGGCAACGCATTCGCCAGCTTTCTGTTAGGCGCGGTTGACAGCTCCAGCGCCTATTTCCGTGACTCGCTGCCAGGCGGGCGTTACAAATATATTGGCATGTATGTCGACGATAGCTTCAAAATGAATTCCAAGCTTACGCTCGATATTGGCCTGCGTTATGAGATTTCCATACCGACTTCGGACCCGGTAGGTCGTATTTCTTATATGTCGCCAGCGCTTGCCAATCCAGGCGCGGGCAACCGGCCGGGAGCTTATGTATTCGGCGGCAACGGACCAGGACGCAGCGGATTTAACCGCTTCTTCGATATTCACTACAAAAACTTCGCGCCGCGCTTTGGTTTTGCATGGTCGCCCGCGACTCGGTGGGTTGTGCGGGGAGGATATGGCGTTTTCTATAAGGAATACATCAGCCAGGGCGTGGGGATACCGCAGGCTGGTTTCTCGATTTCGCCTTCGTTCTCCAGCCCGGATGCTGGAGTGACGCCTGCATTCTACTGGGACAACGGTTTCCCGCAGAACTTTAATCGGCCGCCGCTGATCTCCCCGACGGTCGCCAACGGCCAGTCGGCGTCGCTTGTTTATCCGTCGAGCGGCGGGATGATTCCGTACTCGCAGCAATGGAACCTGACGGTCGAACATCAGATCACCGAGTCTCTGATGGCGAGCGTGGCCTATGTCGCGAACAAGGGAACCCACATTTACGACGGCCTGGCGCAGGTAAACCAGGTTAATCCGGCTTACTTCGGACTCGGTCAGGCGCTTCTGAGCGCAAACATCAATTCGCCGCTGGCGCAGGCCGCGGGAATTCGCGAGCCTTTCCCCGGTTTTTCCCAGCTTTATGGCAGCCGCGCGACGGTAGCGCAGGCCCTGCGCCCGTTCCCGCAATATCAGAATGTGTCCATAGTCGCGGCGCCTTACGATAACTCGAATTACCAGTCTTTCCAGGCCAAGGTGGACAAACGCTTTTCCAAGGGGCTTTCTGGCACCTTCGCGTACACGTTTTCCAAGTTTCTTGCGGACGGCATCGGGTTTACCGATGGGCACGGCGGCGTGATTCGCCAGAATTATTACAAGCGTGAGAAGTCGCTCTATCCGACCGACCAACCGAACATCATTACTTTCAGTTTCAACTATCAAATTCCCTACGGCGCCGCCTCCCAAGACGGAGCGATACGGAAGATTTTCGGCGGTTGGTCCTTAAACGGCTTCGGCGCATACTCGAGCGGGTTTCCCGTCGCTATCTCGACGCCGAACACGATGTCGTTTATCTTTAATGGAGGTCTCAGGCCGAATCTCACCGGCGCACCGCTGCGCGCCGCGGAGGGTCCGGGCGGTTTTGATCCCAACCGCGACTTCTACTTGAACAAGGCGGCGTTCTCAACTCCGGCCCCGCTCACCTTCGGGAATGCGCCAATCTATCTGCCCGTCCGCCAGCCGTTGAACATCAACGAGGCGTTCGGAATCGTAAAGAATACGCGCATCACTGAGCGTCTCATGCATCAGTTCCGCGTCGAGATGGCGAACCCGCTTAACCGCGTTGTCTTTGGCGCCCCCATCACGGATCTGTCGGCGGCCAACTTTGGCAAGATCACGTCGCAGGGCAACAGTCCCAGGCAGATCCAGTTCGGCATGAAGATGATCTGGTAGCGCGCACGTGCTGCTTCTCGCGGCGGCGTTCGGAATGTGCGCCGGATGCCATCAGCAAATTGTCGAGCGCTGGTCGAAGTCGCCGATGGGGCGCACCAGCGGCGTGGCGCTCGCCGCCGAGCAACCGCCGGGCGGCGCCGGGCGGGGATTTCGTGTGACGAGCGACTCATCGCTCAAGCTATGTTATGGCGCTATCACTCAGCGGCTCGACTACTACATCGGATCAGGCCGGATGGGGCGCAGCTATGTTTTTATGGATCAAGGCTACATGTACCAGGCGCCGGTAGGATACTACGCGACCCGCAGAATATGGGATCTGGCCCCTGGTTACGAGCGCGATCCAAAGCCCGACTTTACGCGTCCGGTGACGCTGGAGTGCCTTTTCTGTCATGCCAGCGGAGCGCGCGCCGCGCCGGGGACGCTCAACCGCATTTTGAATGCCGACTCGCTGAGCGGAATCGGTTGCGAACGCTGCCATGGCGACGCCGCCGCGCATCTGGCCGATCCGCGCCGGGGCAATATTGTCAATCCGGCGCTTCTGCCTGCGGAGTTGCGCGATTCAACTTGTGAGCAGTGTCACCTGGCAGGACGGGTTCGTATGGCGCTGCCAGGGAAATCGCTCGCGGACTTTCGTCCTGGCGCGCTGCTTTCAGATTTCATCGAAGTCTTTGTGGGCGGCGCTACCACGCTGCGCGTGAACGGTCACTCCGAGGCGTTGAGCGCGAGCCGCTGCAAGGCTGCATCTGGCGACCGGCTGTGGTGCGGTACGTGTCACGATCCGCACGGGCCAACCCAGACCGATTACAACGCGAAGTGCCGGGCGTGTCACCGCGCCGCGCAATGCCAGCGCGCCACAGCGGCGCGAGCCTTCGATTGCGTCGGTTGCCATATGCCGAAAACGCGGGCCGTCGATGGTGGTCACACAGTCTGGACGGACCACTCGATTCCGCGGCGCGCGCGCGGACGATCGCCAGTCGCCTCTCCCGATGTGCGTGTGTACTACCGCCGGCCGTTGGCGCGCGCCGTGGCGGAGCGCAACCTAGGGCTGGCATACGCAGAACTGGCCGAGCAGGTCCACGATACCCGACTCCTGACGCGCGCCTGGCCCTTGCTGCGCAGCGCTATTGATGCAGGCGTCCGGGATCCGGTTCTCTATGCGCGCGCCGGCGAGTTGATGCAGGCGGACGGCCGGCGGGAGCAGGCGATCGCACTCTATCGCGCGTCTGTCGCCATGGACCCGGCGCAGCCCGATGTTCTCATCAAACTCGCCGACCTGGTTCAAAGAGCGGGGGCGACGGAGGACGCCAGGCGCCTGCGTGAGAAGGCGCAGTTCGCATGCCCGCGCGCCGTTATGACACGCTGATGACGCGAATGCCGAAAGTGGTGATACCGGATGACTGCCCTGTTGTGCTCGGGTCGAGCAGCGCTCTGAGAGAGCTGAGCGAGTTTGCGGAAGTGGAGCGTTACGATTCGCTCCCCGGCTCTGAGGACGGGCTGATCGATCGAATTCGGGACGCGGAGATTGTAATCAATATACGGTCATCCTCGCGGTTCAGCGCGACGGTATTCGAGAGTTGTCCCAACCTCACACTGGTTTCGCTATGGGGCACGGGCGTCGATCATGTCGACCTTGAGCACGCAGCCCGGCGCGGCGTCACGGTCACGAATACGCCGGGCGTTTCGGCGGCGTCTGTGGCTGAGCATGCGCTGGCGCTGATGCTGGCTGCGGCGCGAAACATTCCCGCGCACGACGCAATGGTGCGCGCCGGCAAGTGGCCGCGCGGCGGCGGAGTGGAACTTCGAGGCAAAACGCTGGGCGTCATCGGTCTCGGCGCGATCGGCCGCCGCTTCGCGGAGCTGGGGGCTGGAATCGGCATGCGCGTCCTTGGGTGGACGCTGCACCCGAAGCCGGTCCCCGGGGTTGACCTGGTTCCGCTGGAGCAGTTGCTTGGCGAAAGCGACGTCGTCAGCGTTCATGTACGCCTCTCTCCAGAAACGCGCGGCCTGATCAGCGCCCGCGAGTTCGCAAGGATGAAGCCTACGGCCATCTTCGTGAACACGGCGCGCGGCGCGATCGTCGACGAGCAGGCCTTGTTGACCGCATTAAAAGAAGGGCGCATCGCCGGCGCCGGCCTCGATGTGTTCACGGTCGAGCCGCTGAGCCCGGGACACGCATTCGCTGATCTTCCCAACGTTGTATTGACCCCGCATTCGGCAGGCGTTACGCCGGAAGCGCTGGAAGCAGGACTCCACATGGCAGTGAATAACGTCAAAGCCTTTCTGAACGGAAGACCCGAGCATGTCGTCGTCGCTTCTCGTTCGCAGTGACTGACCCCGCGGCGTCCGCATCCATTTGCGCTGAGTTCGCAGGCTTGAAACCGAATTTGCCGTTGTCAAAACCGGATCTGGTAATCTGCGCTATAATGTCGCCCAATCGGTCATTGCCGCAGGCGCGACCTGAAATTGCCCAGGAAGGAGAACAGTATGCGTTTTCGAGCAAGTTCCGCGGCGGCGACGTTCGTCGCCCTGTGCCTGATCTCGACTCGCCCGGCGGCCGCGCAAACTGCCACCGGAACCATCATTGGCCACATCACGGACTCCTCTGGCGCCGTGCTGCCGCAGGTTGACGTTAGCGCGTTCAACCCGGCGAATGGTTTCACCGCCCGGACCGTGAGCGACGAGCAGGGCATCTACCGCCTGTTCTATCTGGCGCCAGGGAGCTACGACCTGACATTTGAACGGTCTGGTTTCGCGAAGTTCGAGCGGACCGGACTCGAACTGCGCTCGAACGACACGCTTACCGTCGATATACAGATGAAGGTGGGAAGCGTTGCGGAAAACGTGCAAGTGACGGGAGCGGCCCCGATGCTCGAGACCGCGACCTCGACCACGGGCACAGTGCTTGAGGGCAGCCAGATGAACTCCTTGCCCATCATGCAGCGCTACACCTGGATGACCATGTACATGATGCCGGGCGTGACGAGCATGAACGGATTCCATATCGCCGGAGCGCGCGATCGGGGCCTTGGCTACAGCATGGACGGCATTTCAGGCACTGAACCAATGCGCGGAGGCGTAGCTACGAACCGCATCATGTCGACCACGCAGAACGCCATTCAGGAAGTGAAAATGGTGACGACGGTCCTTCCTGCTGAATTCGGGCACTCGGCGGGCGGCATGCTAAGCGCGACATACAAATCCGGCGCCAATGCCCTGCATGTCGAATCCGAAGATCGCTACGTAAATAACGCGATGCTTCACCGCGCGTATTTCAATCTGGGGAACGCGCCGTTCTCTTATCACGAACTGGCTGATCTGGTCAGCGGGCCGGTTATCATACCCAAGCTCTACAACGGAAAGAACCGCACATTCTTCTTGTTCGGCTGGTCCCAGCATAACGAACATTATGACCAACAGGTGTTCGACACCGTACCGACGCCTGAACAACTCAACGGCGATTTCAGCTTTGGCGGAATCGGCTATCCGATTTATGACCCAGCGAGCATCCAGCAGGATCCGGGCGGAAAGTGGACAGCGACTCAATTCCCGGGCAATATCATTCCCAAGAACCGCTTCGATCCAGCAGTCGTTAAATTCCTGAGCCATAACCCATGGAAGGCGCCCAACAATTTGGGCAACTCAGGATCCTTCACGGCTGCCGGTCCTGTAAACAATATCGGGGCGCCGACCACCTATACTTCGATCAGGACGCGGTTTGATGCTAAGGTCGATCACAACATCACGGATAAGAACCGGATTTTCATCCGCTACTCCCAGGTATTCAACCGCTCGCGCAGCACTGGCAATGCTATTGGGCTGAACTGGAGCCTGCTGGACGGAGCTTATGTGCTGGTGCCTGCGGACCAGATCAATGGCGTTATCAACGATACGCATGTCTTCGGCCCGTCGCTGATCAACGAATTCCGCTTCGGCGCGAATCATCGCAAGGAGTCGCGCACGCCGCCCGGCCTGGGCGAAGACTGGGCCGCGCAGCTCGGGATTCCGGGCGTGAGTGGGGCGACATTTCCATCGTTTCTCGATTCTACAGGCGCTGCGTTTTATAAAGCCACAATGCCAGGCGCATCCTATTACTACGTAGATGAAAACTATGTGCTTCAGGAAAGCTTGACCAAAGTCGTCAACCGGCACACCTTTAAAGGAGGATACGAAATTCTGCGCACGCGCGCGAATGGCTACGGCGTATCGGCCACGACAGGCCCGAACGTGGTGTTACCGAGCGGAGTTTACCGTTTTGGCGGCACCGCGCTGCCGTTTACCCCTGGAACGGGCAATGACTTTGCGGCGTTCCTGCTCGGTTCGGTGCAACAGGCGTCCTTCGGGACGTATCTAGCGAACTGGCTGCCGCGTTGGTGGAGTCACGCGCTATATTTCCAGGACGACTGGAATGTCAATTCCCGATTGACCTTTAACCTGGGATTGCGGTGGTCCTATGAGAGTCCGTTCAGCACGAAGTATGGGCAGCAGAGCGAGTTCAACCCAACAGCGATCGACCCGGTGACAGGAATGCGCGGCGCCATTACGCATCCAACTGGCTTGCTCGCCGCGCAAAACTACAATCACTTTCAACCACGCGTGGGGCTGGCTTTTAAAATCAACGACAAGGTCGTATTCCGCGGCGGATTCGGGCTAACCACGATCGACCTGTTTACGACCGACTTCAATCAAAACTTCGAAGAATATACAAGTCTAGTATCGATTCAACGCCCGAGCGGCGATCCGCGACCGGCATTCTTTCTCAGCCAGGGGCCCGGGCCGATTCCCTATACGGTAACGGCCAACGGTACGGCGCCGTTCACCGGAACCAACTACAGCGCCCGTACCGCGACTTACTATGAACCGCACTTGCATAACCCGTACATGATGAATTGGAACGGAACTCTTCAGTATCAGTTTCGCCCTAGCTGGATGACGGAACTGAGTTACCAAGGATCAGCGGGGGTGGGACTACTCGAAAACTGGGACATGAACACCGTTCCACTGAATTTTGCAAGTGATCCCAACGTTCTCACGAAAGCCTATCAGAACTATCAGGCTTACAGACCGTTCCCGAACTTTGGCTCTATTTATGACTGGGGCAACTTCGGCCACTCCACGTATCATTCGGGCACCGTAAAGCTCGAGAAGCGGTACTCGGCGGGTTTGACCGCGACGGGCTTTTACACGTTCTCCAAGGCGATTGATGAGTGCGACAACGATCAGCTTTGCACGGGAATAACCTTTTATAACCGGCGCCTCGAGAAGGCGCGCGCGGGCTTTGACCTGACGCACCGGTTCGTGACCTACCTGACTTACGAGCTGCCATTCGGAAAAGGGCGAAAATTCATGAATGGCGGCGGCGTTAAGGATTACTTTCTCGGTGGATGGAACATCGCCGTGATACAGACGCTGCAGTCTGGTCTCCCGGTCACGTTCACGCTGGCTGCCGCGGGCAGCCCGAATCCCTATCTTCCGGGCAACGGCGTCCTTCGGCCTAACCAGATTCTTCCAAATGATCAGCTAATTGTACACGACTGGACCATTGGCGATCGCTTCAATACAAATGTTGAAAATCCGATGTGGAACATCAACGCGTTCGCGAATCCACCGGCATTCACAGCGGGAACGCTGGGACGCAATACCATTACGGGCCCTGGTCTGAACTGGACGCAAGGCTCGCTCCAGAAGAACATCACCTTCAGAGAGAAGTACGTCTTTGAGATCCGCTACGACATCAACAATATTTTCAAACAGCCGAACTTTGTTAACCCGAGTTCGGTTGTGAACTTGAAGAGCCCCGGATTGTTCGGAAAGCCCACGGCGACGCAGGGCGGATGGTGCTGTCTGGGAGGGCAGTTTGTCAGCACGCTGGTGGTAAAGGTCAGCTTTTAGCTTATATTGAAAGTCGAACGAGCAACCCTGACGCATGTCCGCGTTCCCCTTGTGGAGCCATTCCGGATCAGCTCCGGCGCGGTCTCCGCAAAGGATGGGATTATTGTGGCCCTGTATTCCGACGGGCTGATTGGCTATGGAGAATCATCTCCGATGGCTGGCGACTTCTATTCGGACGATACGCCCGAGCTTTCCTGGCGTGAGCTATGTGACGTTGTGATTCCGGCGATTATCGGCCGGGAATTCGAGAACCCGGAGGACTGGAATCGGGCGCTTGATCAAGTGGAAGCGGGCAATTTCACAAAATCCGGCGTTGAAACCGCGTTTTGGGATCTTGCCGCTCAGCGGCAGGGCAAGGCTCTGCACGAATTGCTCGGCGGAGTCCGACGCCAGATCGAGTCGGGGCTTGCGGTGGGCATTTACGACAACATTGCAGACACGCTTGCCGTAGTGGAGCGGTATCTGACCAGCGGGTACCGCCGTGTCAAGTTGAAAATCGAGCCCGGCCGCGATATAGAACTGGTTCGAGCAGCGCGGCAGGCGTTCGGCGACGTGCCGCTGTCGGTGGATGCGAATGGGGCGTATTCCTTGCGCGATCTTGACGTCTTCCGCGAACTCGACGACTTTGGGCTGATGATGTTCGAACAGCCGTTTCCGGGTCGCGCGCTCGAGGAGTTATCGGAACTCCAGCGTTCTGTAAGCACGCCTGTGTGTCTCGACGAGAGTCTGGAGAATGCGGCGCTGCTAAAGAGAGCGGTCGCGCTCGGCAGCATGCGCATTGCAAACTTCAAAATCCAGCGGATCGGCGGACTGCACAAGGCGCTCGAAATGGTTCGGCTCTGCCGCGAATATTCCATCCCCGCATGGGTAGGGACCATGCCAGAGTTAGGAATCGGCCAGGCGCAGGGCGCCGCGCTTGCGGCGTTGAACGATTTCGTCTACCCGACCGATGTGGAAGCGAGCAGCCGCTGGTTTCAGGACGATATCATTCGCCCGTGGATCGAGGTCCAGGACGGCCTCATCGAACTCCCTGCCGCGCCCGGTTTGGGCTATCGGGTCGATCAGAGTAAGATTCAGAAATACGCAATCGCGTCCCGTTGTTTTCCGGAAGCGTGATCATGAATCGACGAACGTTTCTTGCGTGTCTGGCGGCCAGGATGGCATCCGCCGCAAGCCGGCTGCCTGCGAATCGGAACATTAAGTGGGCTTTGAGCGCTGGCCTCTGGTCGCATTATCCGCTTGGGCCCTTTACGGATATTCTCGACATCATGAAGGACACGGGGTTTATCGGCATTCGCTTAACCGGTTATCCCGGGATCTTAAAAACATACAATCTGACGCCTTCGCGTCTGGAAAGGGAGGTCTCCAAGCGCAACCTTCATGTGGCCACCATTTCGTTTGGCGGTCCCGTGAATGATCCCGCGCAGCACGGAGCCGTCGTAGAAAGAGCTCGTGAAGCCATGCGCTTCCTTCAAATATTTGGCGCCAAGGATCTGGTTGTATTTCCGCCAGCTCGCATGAAGCCGGGCGCCGACGTGGACGCGGGGTTCCGCGCCATGTGTTTGGGGTTCAATCGGATCGGAGAAGCTGCTGGCGAGATGGGCTTTCGCGCCGGCGTCCACAATCATTTAAATGAGATGGTAGAAGGTCCGGCCGAAGTCGACAAGTGCATGGAGCTGACCAATCCACAGTTGTTCCACTTCTCGCCAGATACGGCGCACTTATATTTGGGCGGGTCCGATCCGGTAAAGATGTTTCAGAAATATAAGGACCGCATCATGTTCATGGACTACAAGGACGCCCGCTGGACCACGCCGAAAGCGGACGTCGTTCTTCCGAACGGCAAAGTAGAAAAAAGGGACTCCGATAGCGCGAGATTTTTCGAAAGCATCTATGATCTTGGCGACGGCGACATCGACTTTCCAGCGCTGCACCAAATCCTGAAGGAGATTCACTACCAAGGCTGGAACTGCGTGGACCTGGATTTCGCGCGCAAGGGGCCGCGCGCGAGCTATGAGCGCTGTGGACAGTACATCGTCGACAAGTTGGAACCGATCTACGTATGAATGCGAACAGGCGTGCGATTCTCAAATGGGCGGCGGCGGCGCCTGTGTTCGCCGCTATTGCCGGAGAAGCGATCTGGAACAAAGCGCGGGCGGCCGTGCAATCATCTGGCGACAACATTTATGCCAAAATCGGGGTCCGCTCATTTATCAACGCCCGCGGCACGTGGACCTATTTGAGCGGGTCCCTCGAACTACCCGAGGTCCGCGCGGCCAAGCAGGAAGCGGCGAAACATTTTGTCGACATCTTCGAGTTGCAGCATGCCGCAAGCCGGCGTCTTTCGGAGCTGTCGGGCGCGGAGGCCGGCATGGTCACGTCCGGAGCGGCAGGCGCAATGGCCTCGGCGACGGCAGCTTGCATGGCTGGGACCGATCCGGCGAAGATCTGGCAATTGCCCGACACGACCGGAATGAAGCATGAAGTGATCATGTTCGGCGGTCGCAGCGCATTTGACAGCGCGATACGTCTGACTGGAGCGAAGCTCGTCGTCGCCCATAGCCACGACGAGCTGCAAAGCGCAATCAACTCCAAGACGGCCATGATCTACACCACTGCGCTGGGAGACCGGCTCGCTCAGGCGGTCGCCATCGCCAAGGCGGCAAATGTGCCGATCCTGCTGGATGACGCGGCGGGCATCCCGCCGATCGAGAATCTGCGTAAATACGCGGAGATGAAAATCGATCTGTTCTGCTTCAGCGGCGGCAAGGGGCTGGCAGGTCCGCAGTGCTCAGGCCTTCTGTTGGGTCGAAAAGACCTCATCGAAGCGGCCATGGCCAACACCAGCCCATGGGAAGGCGCAATCTGCCGCGCGATGAAAGTCGGCAAGGAAGAGATCATGGGGTGCCTGGCTGCGGTCGAAGCCTGGACCAAGTTTGACCTGAATGCGCTCAACCGGCAGTGGAATCAGCGTGTGAAACGGATTGCCGCGATGGTGGAAACAGTGCCGGGCGTAACCACGGAGATCCAAATCCCCGAAGACGGAAACCGCTATCCGACGCTCACTGTCAAATGGGACGAGGCGAAGTGGAACTTTTCCGTCGCCGATTGCGATCGCGAGTTGCGCACAGGAAATCCTCGCATCGAGGTCCTGACCATGGCGAATCCGAGTCTGGTGCCTGCGGTGGTCGAGCGCGGCCCGAAATCTCCACGCCGCAACGTCCTGCAAATTGTGTCCATGACCCTGCAGCCTGGCGAGGACTTGATCGTAGCCCGCCGATTGAGAGAAATTCTGAACAATGCCCGCAAGAATCACGCGTAGGCAGTTCACGGCGGCTGCGCTTGCGGCTACGACTGGGCTGGCGGAACGGTCTCCAATGATTATCGATTCGCACGTACACGTCTGGAAGCATGACGCGCGCTATCCTTGGGCGCCGGGGGCGAAAATTCCGGATCGGGACGCCACGCCCGAAACGCTCTTGCGGCTGATGGCGGAGGCGGGCGTGGACCGCACCGTGATCATCCAGGTGATCTACTACACCTGGGACAACAGTTATCTCGCGGACGTGCTGAAACGATATCCCAAACAATTTCGGGGCGTCGCGCGCGTGAACCCGGAAGATCCTGCAGCGCCCGATCACCTGTCCAGGCTTACCGAGCAGGGATTCCGCGGTGTGAGGCTGAGTCCCGCCGCGAACACCTCCGGCGATTGGATTCGGGGGCCGTTGATGCCGCCCCTATGGAAGCGCTGCAGCGATCTGAAGGTTCCCATGACGATTCTGGCGCCGGTAACGCGCATGCCTGACATCGCCAGGCTTGCCGACCGGTTCCCGGAGCTGACCATCGTCATCGACCACATGGCCGATTGTCCCCTCAACCAGCCGGACCAGTTGCAGAAGCTGCTGGATTTGCATCGCTATCCGAAGCTGTACGTCAAGATTTCGCATTCGTGGTCGCTGTCTTCCCAGCCCTACCCGTATTTGGATTCTCAACAGCAAATCAAGCGTCTGTATGACGTCTTCGGTCCGCAGCGGCTGATGGCTGGCAGCGACTGGCCGCTGGTCGAGCAATACTGCACCTACAAGCAGGCTATCGATATTGCGCGCAAAAAGATCGCATTTTTGAACGCCGAAGACAGGCGTTGGATTTGCGGCCAGACGGCACAGCAGGTCTGGCCCTTTGAATCATAATGCGTAGAGCGTATTCCTTTCTTTTGGCAGTCTCCCTGATTGCGCAGCCCCGCTACGATCTCCTGCTCAAAGGGGGACATGTAATCGACGCTAAAAATAACGTGAACGCTGTTCGCGACGTCGCGGTGTCCGGCAACCGCATCGCGGCGGTAGCTGCCGATATACCCGCCTCGGATGCGCGACTGACCATTGATGTTTCGGGCCTGTATGTGACGCCCGGTCTTGTGGATATGCATGTCCACGTATTCGCGGGCAGCATGAACCGCGAATACACGGGCGAAAACTGTGTTCGCCCCGATGGATTCACGTTCCGCAGCGGAGTAACCACCGTCGTGGACGCGGGCAGCTCCGGTTGGCGCAATTTCGGCGAGTTTCGGGACGAGATCATTAACAGGTCAAAGACTCGAGTTTTCGCCATGCTGAACATCGTAGGGCGCGGAATGGGCGGCCGCCTCGACGTGGAGCAGAACACGAATGACATGGAGCCCGAACGCACCGCGGAAGTCGCGCGTCGAAACAACGACGTCGTGGTCGGAATCAAGGTGGCGCACTACGCCGGTCCCGAATGGATCGCCGTCGATCGCGGCGTCCAGGCGGGGCAGCTTGCCCACCTTCCAGTGATGGTGGATTTCGCGACGTTCCGACCAGAACGGCCGTTCCAGGACCTCGTGTTAAAACATCTGAGACCCGGCGATATCTACACCCACACCTATCTCCAGGTCGTCCCCATGCTCGACAGCCGCGGCAACGTGCTGCCGTACCTGTTCGAGGCGAAAAAACGCGGCGTCATTTTCGACGTCGGGCACGGCGGCGGCAGTTTTTCCTGGAAGCAGGCGATCCCAGCCGTTCAGCAGGGCTTCTGGCCGGATTCCATCTCGACCGATCTGCATACCGACAGCATGAACGCGGGGATGAAAGACATGCTCAACGTCATGTCGAAATTCATCAACATGGGCATGCCGCTCGATCGAGTGGTCGCATGCTCCTCCTGGCATCCGGCCCGTGAAATTCATCATGAGGAGCTGGGGCATCTCACTCCCGGCGCGCCCGCCGATATCGCCGTGCTTCGGCTGATTCACGGCGATTTCGGTTTCGTTGATTCGGCTCGCCTGCGAATGAAGGGCTCGCAGAAGCTGATCGCAGAAATGACAGTTCGCGATGGCCGGATTGTCTGGGACCTCAACGGAATGAGCAGCCAGGACTGGAATCATGCGTCAAAGTAGCCGGCGCGAATTTCTTGCGCTGGCCGCGGCCGGGCTTGCAGCCGCCAAGCCGCCGAGGCTTATCATCGACACGCATCTGGAAGTGTGGAGCTTCGATCCGAAATTCCCGTTCCATCATCCCGAGCGGCCCGATCTGAAACGCGTGCCGGTTGAAGCGCCGGTCGAAAACGAGGTCGCCGAAATGGACGAGTTCGGCCTCAAGTACGCGGTACTCATTAACCCGCGATACTACGGCTGGGACAACTCGTACATCGATTATGCGTTGCATAAATACCCGGATAAGTTTGTCGCACACGGCCTTCTTGACCCTTTAGGACCAGATCCGGGGGGACGACTGCGCTACTGGATCAAAGAGCGCGGCTTTCAGGGTATGCGCTTCAGTCCCATTTACCATCCGAATTCGACATGGCTCAACTCCAAAGAGCACTATCCTCTGTGGAAGGAAGCTGAGCGGCTTGACGCCGTGTTCAACTACTATATCCTTCCGAGCCAAATGCCCATGCTCGAAGAGATGGCGGGACGGTTTCCAGGCGTGAAGATCGTCGTTGACCACTTGGGCAAGCCGGACCTGAAGGCTTCTAATCCGTGGGCTGAGTTTCGCAACATGTTCCGGTTAAAGAAATTTCCGCAGGTGTGGATCAGCGCGTCGGAGCCTTACGAAATATCTGTCACCAAGGAGTTTCCATATCGCGATGTCGTGCCTTTCTTTAAGGCGACCTATGAAGAGTTCGGTCCCAGACAGCTCATCTGGGGCACCGGTTACCCGAAGCCTCGTTGGGAGCTGCCGATGGATAAAGAACTGGAGTTCGTCGAATCTCTCGATTTCTACACGCCCACCGACCGCGAGTTGATCCTGGGCAAGAACGCGCTCCGTATCTGGAAATTCCCGAAAGGCTAGATCGCATGCGAATACACATCATCGCGCTAGGCGTGACCGTATCCGTGACTTGTTGGTCAGGCGCCGTCAAGCAGATCGCGCCTCCGGGCGTCAAGCCCGCAGGACCGTACAGCCCTGGCATTCTCACCGACGAATTCTTGTATGTTTCCGGTCAGGGCGCGAAGGACTCTGCGGGCCGGATCCCTGCGGATGTGGAGGCGCAAGTCCGCAATGTCCTTGACAACATCAAGACAATTGTCGAGGCGGCCGGGCTCACAATGGAGCATGTTGTCTACACGCAGGTGTACCTGACGGATTACTCCGACGAAGGCCCGCTGAACCGCGTTTTCCGCCAATATTTCCCGAAAGCGCCGCCGGCGCGGTCAACGATTGGAGTGGCAAGCCTGCCCGGGACGCCGCTCGAGATCAGCGCCGTCGCTGTGCGTGACCTTTCGAAAAAGAAGACTGTCATACCGCCGGGCTACCCCGCAAACGCACCACTCAGCCCGGGCGTAATTGCCGGCGACCGCATGTATCTCTCCGGCTTTCTCGGCCGCGATATCAACACGGGGCAGATTCCCTCCGATCCGGCCGCGCAGGTTCAGCTCTCGCTGGATCGTATGGCGCAGACGCTCAAGGCCGCCGGTCTCGATTTCCGGAACATGGTCTTCGTCAATCCGTACCTGACGAAAAACATCCCGATGAGCGTGATGAACAGCGTGTACGCGAAACACTTCGAGTTTGGAAACACGCCCGCGCGCGCGACGATTCAGGTGGCTGGCCTGCCCAGCGGCGCCAATATTGAGTTTACCGGCGTCGCCGTTCTCGATCTGGCAAGGCGCCGCGCTGTGCGGCCCAAGAATATGGCGCCGAGCCCGACTGCCAGCCCATGCATGTTCGCCGGAGACACGCTCTTCTGTTCCGCCAAGTCCGGCTTTATTCCTGGCGTGAACGGAGGCATTTACGCTTCGACGGTTGAGACACAACTTCGGCAAACCATGCGGAATCTGCTCGATGGTCTCGAAGAAGCGGGCATGGACTTCTCCAACGTTGTCGCGACCAACGTGTATCTGGACAACATCGACGACTTCGCGGCCATGAACGCCGTCTATGCCCAGTATTTCGGACAGGTTCCGCCTGCACGCACGACTATCCAACAGATCGCTCCGGGCGAACGAAAGCCGAATCCCAGGGGCCAATACCCTGCGCTTGAGCAGATTTCGCTGATTGCCATAAAATGACGGCAAGGCTCCCCGTCTGAGCAGGAACTTTCGCTTGGTAACGGGCGATCGCGGATATACCTGTGCCGGCAGACCGCATCGGCGCCCGTGACATTTTGACGCCCATTCCGTCTATCATCCTGTTGGACGGGAAGATTGGAGCCGTCGCCCTGGCTACCACCTCCGCTGCACGCACCGACGAAGCGGCGCTGATCCGGGCGGCTCAGGCCGGCGACGCCGGCGCATTTGAGCAGCTCGTTCGCGTTTACGACCAAAGTGTGCTCCGACTCGCGCTGAATCTGCTGCGGTCGCATGAGGACGCCAGCGATATCTATCAGGAAACATTCCTGCGGGTGTACCGGAATCTCCACGCCTTCCGTTTTGATTGCAGCTTTCATACATGGCTGTACCGTATTGTGACGAATTTGTGCCTCGACTATCTCCGCAAACGTAAAGTCCGCAAGGAAGAACCTACCGTAATCGCGACAGAAGACGGTCCGCTGGATCGCATGGGCGCGGTTCCTGAAGA
>DASRCT010000035.1:0-51235 GCA_035652975.1 Bryobacteraceae bacterium
CCCTGCCGTCTCAGCTCTTCAATCTGGTTCACCTCTACGCTCCGTAACGTCGCCGGCACCTCCTCGGTGCCGTTCTAACTCAGTTCCGAGGTGGGGATTTTTCAAATGGCGATTTGGGGATTATTGCACTGGCGCTGACAACAACCAGCGCGACCGGGCGATCGCAAGGCCCGTCGCGCCATCATGCACATCCTCAAGACCGACGGTTCCCTCACATGATGGCCGGCGTCTGGCCGGGACAAAAGGAACGTTTATATCTCATCCAAAACCACTGCCCCATTCCCGCGGCAGCAACGAGATGCCAGGGACTCTGCTCGGCCGAAGTCGGCCTGTTTCGTAAAGTGCTGGGCGGCGACGTTGAGGTTGCGCGCGAAGAACATATCATTTCAGGCGCGCGACGCTTCGCCTATCGAATTACGCCGCGGCCGGCCAGCTCAGCGATTAGCCAACGCGAACGGTGAGCATCGAGATGGAGCCGCCATCCACGCCTTCGATCGGAAACGAGATCGGGTCGTCCGGTTGGCGCGTGGCCAGGACATACAGCAGCGGCAGATAATGATCCGGCGTGGGGATTGACAATAATGCGTCGCGGCCCAACTTCTCGTACGCAACCAGCGGCTGATGCTCGCCGGCGAGAATCATCTCTCGCGCTTTTTCTTCGAAGCGAACCGCCCAATCGAACGGCTCCATCGCGTGGCGGCCCCAGGCGTACGTATGGAGGTTGTGCACCAGGTTGCCGCTGCCAGCGATGAGCACGCCTTCGTCGCGCAGCGGCGCCAGGCGCTGGCCGATAGCGTAGTGAAACGACGCGGGTTGAGTTTCGTCGATGCTCAGTTTGCACCACCGGTACATCCGCCTTCGGGAAGACGTGCGTGAGCACGGACCAGGTCCCATGATCCAAACCCCAGGACCCATCCAGAGTGACGGGCACGGGCGCCAGCATTTTTTGCACGCGGCGAGCGAGATCCGGATCGCCCGGAGCCGGATAGTTGACCTGGTACAGTTCGCGGGGAAAGCCGCCAAAATCGTGAATCGTGCGAGGGGCGGTCATTACCGTAATGCCGGTTTGAGGCACATACCAGTGCGCTGAAATGCAAAGTACGGATCGAGGACGGGGGAGGGAGGCGCCGAGGGAGCGCCAGCCCTGGGTATAACTGTTTTCGAGCAGGGCGTTCATGGGGTTGCCGTGCCCGAAGAAGATGGCCGGCATGCGGGCGTTCATGTTCTCAGTTTGCGCCCGCGGAGCGAGCATTCGCTGCTCCGCGTCGGAATGGTCATGACCCTCGGCATCAGGAAGGCCGCCGGCCCTCGAAGAAGGGGCCCCTGTACGGTGATTCGAAGGGGAAGCATGCAACGAGGTTGTATGCGGCACGACCATAATCAGCGGGCGATCCCGGTCGCCGAAGGCCCCAAGGACCACCAGAGCGGATCGGGTCTTGCCTGTCAGGCCGAAATCGACCTCACCACGCAGCGGCTCGCATGGTCCTCGTCGTCGGGCTCGCGGCAGCAACCGGCGGCCGGATCTCGGCGCGAACGTGAGTAATCGAACGGACATTGTTGGAATCTTCGTGCCATTTCTACAGAAAGACATGGCTTTAAAGCGATTGACAGAACTATGTGAAACCCACGTCGCGCATTAAACGCTCGAATTAAACGTTTGAAGACTAGGTGGTCGAGGGTTTGCTCAAGGCAGCTCGTCGGTGCAACCGGAGGCTGACGAAAAAACCCGCGGTTTTCCGTACGCCGCCAACGGTCGGTCACGGGCCGTCGCTTGGTGGTGTGACACTACCACTGATATGAACATTTGATCGTAACAATTGCTGTTGACAATACTGAGAGTGTTGCCTGGATATCTAAGTGAATAACGTCACAACTCGGCTATAAAAGGCGTAAATGCGTGCACTAAAACGTCACCTAGCAGTCGCCGCAGCGGCTGTGCTGTGTTTTATGTTTCTGTGGACACCCGCGGCGGCTCAGTTATGCAGCGGACATTGTGCTCAAGACATAGGTCCTGGGTGGTTTGAAATATTCTGTGACCCGGATGGGGATGTGCAAGCCTTCGAGTGTATGAATGAGGATTGCGTCTACACCAGCTTGTCTTACCCCCCTCACTCCGCCTTAGTGTCCACGAGGTTGAAACGGCCAAACGCACACAGGTCAACGCTTCCGCATCTCCGTATCGTGCGCTGGATATAGACGTACAGAACGAAAGAAATTCGGACGTCCTCGCTTACGTGCTGAGAGTCGAGTTTTATTCACCAGGTGGAAAACTATCGAGTGCATCCGCTTCGCGTATCATAAATACCGGCGAACCAGTCGGAGGAAGTCGAACAATGTTCTCCGCCGGGAAAACGTGGCGCCATCCAAATCGCATATATATTGCGAAAAGCAGGGATGGAATTGACCGGAAATATGCTGTCACGGTCGATTACGTGTCCTTTGCAGATGGGTTCAGATCGGGACTGGATGAGTCCGGTCTTGCGAAGGACACTGAAGGCTTTTTGCGCGGCATCGCAACCGCGAAGATGCTACAGAGCGGAACTCGCCCTGCTTCGCAGGCGCCGATTCAAGCTCACTAGAGCGGGTCGACGCTGCGGCCAGAAACTTCCTATCCGGTGTTTCACGATGTACCCGAAGTGAACCCTTGTTCGGAATAGCCACTCACGCCGTTTTATCGGATCTACCTCACTGCGGATCGGTCCACTCTCAGGCTGCGATTCAGCAGAGAATCGCGGCCGTAGCCGGACTGGCTTATTTCGGGTAACTGAGCGGCCAGGTTGTTCCCGCCGTGAGACCGCCGTCAACGTACACGACCTGGCCGGTCATGTAGTCGCTTGCGGCGCTGGCCAGAAAAATGGCGACGCCGACCAGGTCTCGCGGCTCGCCGATGCGACCGAGCAACGCTCGCGTCTCGGCGAATGCCTTGATTTCCGGCCTTTCCAAAACGGCGCGGTTCAGATCCGTGAGAATGAAACCCGGCGCGATGGCATTCACTTGAATGTTGTACGCCGCCCACTCCACGGCGAGGGCGCGCGTCATGGACCCGATCGCGCCCTTGCTCGCGCCGTAGGGGACCATTCCGGCCAGACTGTAACCGGTGTGCAGGCTGGCGATGTTGACGACTTTGCCGCTCTTCTGCTCGATCATTCTGCGGCCGCACTCGCGCGCCATGACAAAATTGCCGCGCACGTTCACACTGAGAATGTCGTCCAGCTTGTCATCGGGGAACGTTTCCGCCGCGTGGCGGAAGTTGATTCCGGCGACATTGAAGAGAACAT
Source organism: Bryobacteraceae bacterium (assembly GCA_035652975.1). Classification (GTDB taxonomy): domain Bacteria; phylum Acidobacteriota; class Terriglobia; order Bryobacterales; family Bryobacteraceae; genus TMP-7. Next base: position 3,279 of record DASRCT010000035.1, read on the forward strand.
CAATGCGGCCGAATTGTCGAGCAATGTTGTCCACGCAACGGACAATATCGGCGTTGCGGGCGATGTCACAGACTTCGTAGGCGAGGCCCGTCGACTTCAGCTCGTCTTCGTTGCGAGCGCTGACAATGACCTTTGCGCCGCGTTCGTGGAATGCCTGCGCGATTGCGCGGCCAATCCCGCGAGATCCGCCGCAAACGTGGACGACTTTGCCTTGTACCGAGAACAGTGGGTCTGCCATTCGCTTCTCGATCTATGTTATCGAGCGCGAGGGCGGGCCCGCGAGGCGCCGCACGCCGCTCAGAAATCGTCAGCGAACTCAATGTGATCGATCTGCAATTCAAAACAGAGTTTTGCGGCCGCAAGGCGCTCCTCGATCTCTTCGATCGGCAGCTCATAGTCGTCGGCCAGTTCTTCGACGGAAACGCCCTCTCTCGAATCGAGATACAGTCCGTAGTTCAACAAATCCGGCATACCATCTCCTCAATGCCAAATAGTGAGCTTCGACCAAGGCGGCGTATCAGCGACGCGGCTGCTAAAATGGCCGATTACCCTTCCCTATGTTCCGTGACGAAGCTGAGCTCGATGAGTTCCTGTCGCGCCCCTCGGAAGCCGATATACGAGCGGCCGCGAGACTGAGCGGCGATGTAATCATTCTCGGAGCCGGCGGAAAGATGGGGCCAACGCTTGCGCTCCGGCTGCGGCGAGCCATCGAAGCATCGAATTCTGGCGTGCGCGTGATCGCGGCGGCTCGCTTCAACCGCCCGGAAATTTACGAGCTCCTTCGCGGGGCTGGCGTTGAGGTGATCCGAACCGATCTGCTCAAGCCGGGAGCGATCAGTCAGCTTCCTGACGCGCCAAACGTTATCTTCATGGCGGCAACCAAATTCGGGACGACTGGCGCTGAAGCGCTGACATGGGCCACCAACGCTTTTCTGCCGGGCTTGGTAGCCGAGCGATACCGCAGCTCACAAATTGTCGCGTTTTCGACCGGGAATGTATATCCCCTCGTCTCGCCGCAAAGCGGCGGCGCTACGGAGTACACGCCGGTCGCGCCCATCGGAGAGTACGCCCAGTCGGCGGTCGGACGGGAACGCGTGTTCGAGCACGGATCGCGAACTTATGGAACGCGCGTCGCGATTATTCGCTTGAACTATGCGACCGAATTGCGGTATGGCGTGCTGGTGGACATTGGGCGCAAGGTGTTTTCCCGCGAGCCCGTCGACGTCAACATGGGCCTGGTGAATGTCATCTGGCAGGGCGATGCGAACTCGATTGGTCTGCGGGCGCTGTTGGAGTGCGCTTCGCCGCCTGCCGTATTCAATGTGACTGGACCTGAAACGCTGTCGGTCCGATGGATTGCGAACGAATTCGGGCGGCGCTTCGGCTTGGAACCGTTGATTGAAGGCGACGAAGGTCCGACGGCGCTGATCAGCAACAGCGCGCGCGCGATTCAGCGATTCGGATATCCGAGCGTGCCCCCAGCTCAAATGATCGAGTGGGCAGCGCAATGGATTTCGGCGGGGGGAAGCACGTTCGGCAAGCCCACCCGTTTCGAAGTCAGGGACGGGCGGTTTTGAAACGGCTGCGATCGAAACTCGCCGAGGGCCTGCTCATTCCTGCCCATCCGCTGGCCCTGACGCCGGAGCGAAAGCTGGATGAGCGGCGTCAGCGGGCTCTGACGCGCTATTATCTGGCGGCCGGGGCCGGCGGAATCGCCGTCGGCGTGCACACCACCCAGTTCGCAATCCGCGAGGCGGGATTGTACGAGCGCGTACTTCGCATCGCGCTCGAAGAAACAGGCCGGCGCGATGTCGTGAAGGTGGCGGGCGTGGTTGGAAAAACACCCCAGGCTTTGCGCGAGGCGGCGTTGGCGCGCGATCTCGCGTACGATGCCGCGCTGTTGAGTCTCGGGGCGTTGCGCGATGCAACGATCGAGGAACTGATTTCGCACGCGAAGGCCGTCTCCGAAGTGATCCCGCTGTTCGGATTTTATTTACAGCCGAGCGTCGGAGGCTGCGTGCTCCCTTACGATTTCTGGCGGCGCTTTGTGGAGATCGACAACGTCGTCGCGATTAAAATCGCCCCTTTCAACCGGTATCAGACTCTGCATGTAGTTCGCGCAGTCGCCGACTCCGGCCGCCAGGATGAAATAGCGCTCTACACCGGAAATGACGACAACATTCTGCTGGACCTTTTGACAACCTTTGACTTCGGCGGCGCGCGCGTCAGAATCGTCGGGGGGTTGCTGGGCCACTGGGCCTTCTGGACGCACCGGGCGGCGGAGCAGCTTGAAGCGGCGAAGGCAGCCAGGCGCTCAGGCGCGGCGCCCGCTGCGCTGCTGACGCTCGCTCAGCAGATCACGGATGCGAACGCAGCCGTCTTTGACCCGCAAAATTCGTTTCGTGGATGCATTCCGGGCATCAACGAAATTCTGCGCCGGCAAGGTTTGTTAGCCGGCCGCTATTGTCTGGATCCGCGCGAGGACTTATCAGCAGGTCAGAGCGAGGAAATTGATCGTGTGTGCCAGCAGTATCCGCACCTGGCTGATGATGACTTCGTACGCGCCCACTTGTCTGATTTTCTGGCTTAAGTCGGCGCCAGCAAGCGCGCAAGCGCGTCAGGGATGCTCTTTGACTTCCTCGCGGGCTGAACAAAAACGCGCTGGCCGAAGCCAGCGCGTCTTCTCCTGTGTTGCCGGAAACGAATCAGCTCTTCTTGGCCGCTCGTTTCGTCGCCGTTTTCTTTGCTGTAGACTTGCCGGAGGCGGCTTTCGAGGCAGTTTTGCCAGTGGCTTTGCGCGAAGAAGCATTTTTCGCGCCGCCGGAACTTGCTCTCTTCATCGCCGTCTTTTTGGTTGACGCCGATTTCTTACCGCCCGTCTTTTTGCTTACAGGCATTCTGATCCTCCCAAAATAGAATCAATAGCTCCATTTTAGATGCAAGCGCTTCGAATCCCAAGAAAAATTGCTTCGATGTAACGAGTGAAACATTTCTGCATGCCTGGAGTCAGATTCGCGGAGATGCGTATGGCCACTGAATCGGAACGCGACGGCGCACGGAAAGAGCCAGCGCTCGATCGCGAGGAAGTTGCGCGACTCGCCTATTCGTATTGGGAACAGCGGGGCAGACCGCAAGGCGGCCACGAAGAGGACTGGCTGCGCGCGGAAGCAGAGCTGCGCAGACGGCGCTCGCTTGCAGACGATCGTATCGTCGTGGGCGTGTTCAACTCCATCGACGACGCGCAGAGAGCATTCGAGAAGCTCGAAGCGGGCGGTTTTTCACGCGATGAGATCAGCTTCATCGCCAATAAGGCCGGAGCAAGCCGCAGAGCGCAGATGGATGCGGCAGGAGAAGACACGGAGTCCGATATTGCCGCTGATGCGGGCATTGGCGCCGCTATCGGGGGAGTCGGCGGGCTGTTGCTAAGTTTCGCCGGCTTGATTCCCGGCGTGGGACCCGTTTTCGCCGCGGGTCCAATTATTGCCGCGCTCGGAGGCGCCGGCATTGGCGCGGCCGCCGGAGGAATTGTCGGCGCACTGACTGAGACGGGCGTGCCGGAGGACGCGGCCCGCCACTATGCGGAGGGAGTCCGCCGCGGAGACGCCTTGATTGCGGTTCGCGCCGAAGGGGCGCGAGCGAATCAGGCGGCAAGAATTCTTGATCTTGCCGGCGCTATCGACATTGACGATCGGATCTCGACATGGCGCTCGCGCGGCTGGGCGGGCTTCGATCCGAACGCCGCGCCGCTGAGCGCAGACGAATTGCTCCGCGAGCGCGAGTATTATGCAGCCGCACAGGAGCAAGGCCGCGAATGGGCGCGCAGGAGTGATGCCAAGGCCAGCGCCGGACTCGCAGCCGCAGAGGCGCGCAACGCCCGGAAGGACGCCGCGCGAACTTCGCGCGAGGCCGAAGAGGCCATCGGAGCCGGACGGCGCGATTCGGGGCGCCGCGATCCCAGGCCGCGGTCCGCAGACAGCGATCAGCCCGCCGGAGCGGCGCGCATCTATGAGCGCTCCTCGCAGCAACAGGAATGAAGAGTTACCGGAAAGAACTGTGGTTTGAAACTCCGACTCGCCGCGCCTTCATTAACATAACCGCCCAAGTCGACGCCTGTGTCCGTGAGAGCGGCGTCCGGGAAGGCCTGGCCTTGGTAAATGCGATGCACATCACTGCGTCGGTCTTTATCAATGATGACGAGTCCGGGCTGCATCACGATTACGACGAGTGGCTTGAGCAGCTCGCGCCGCACCAGCCCGTCTCGCGATATTTGCATAATCGCACTGGCGAGGACAACGCGGATGCGCATCTGAAGCGCCAGATCATGGGCCGCGAAGTGGTGGTCGCGATCACGAACGGAAAGCTTGACTTCGGACCATGGGAACAGATCTTCTACGGAGAGTTTGACGGGCGGCGCAAAAAACGAGTGCTGGTTAAGATCATTGGCGAGTAGCCGGCGACGCTCCGCCGGCCTACGGCGGAAGGCGTCCAGCATGGCGCCGGGGCTGCTCGGCAGTTGTCCTCGGATTTCTCGATTTTGCATCCTGGCAGCCGCCGCGGCGCGATCGAGTCAGGTCGCAAATGCGCGCGTCGGCGCCAGCGCGCGGATCGCCCGACCGGTCCGGGGTCAAAGAATGTATTTGCTGAGATCCTGATCCTTCACAATGTCTGCAAGTTGCTTGTGCACATATGCGGCGTCGATGCGCACATGCTTCTTTTTCAAGTCCGGGCCATTGAACGAGATCTCGTCCAGAACTTTTTCCATGATGGTGTGGAGCCGGCGCGCGCCGATGTTTTCGCTGGTTTCGTTCACCCGCGCCGCGTAGTCAGCGACCGCCTCCAGCGCGTCGTCAGTGAACGTCAGCTTGATGCCCTCGGTTTCGAGCAGCGCGACATACTGTTTTACCAGCGCATTTTTCGGCTCGCGAAGGATTCGGATAAAATCCTCCCGCGTAAGCGACTTCAACTCTACGCGGATAGGAAAACGGCCCTGAAGTTCAGGAATTAAATCCGCCGGTTTCGAGACGTGGAAGGCGCCGGCGGCGATAAAAAGGATATGGTCTGTGCGCACGAAACCGTGGCGCGTGTTCACGGTTGTGCCTTCAACGATTGGCAGAATATCCCGCTGAACGCCCTCCCGGCTGACGTCTGGACCGTGGCCCGACTCTCGCCCGGCGATCTTGTCAATTTCGTCGAGGAAAATAATCCCGTTGCGCTCCACGCGCTCGAGAGCGACGCGAGTGACCTGATCCATGTCGATCAGCTTCTGCTCTTCTTCCTGCACCAGGTAGTCGATTGCCTCTGCAACGCGCATCTTGCGCTTCCGCGTCCGGCCTCCAAAAAGAGTCGGAAGGACATCCTTCAGGTTGATGTCCATCTCCTCGATCCCCGTATTCGTGGAGATCTCGAACGTCGGCCCGCGCTCTTTCACTTCGACCTCAACGATGCGATCGTCCAGCTTTCCGGCGCGGAGGCGTTCGCGCAGCTTTTCGCGCGTGCGCTCCGCGCTCTCAGGCATCTCGGGCTGGGGCGGCATCAGCAAATCCAGCAACCGCTCTTCGGCGTTGCGTTCAGCACGATCGGCGACTTCCTCCAGCCGCTCTTCGCGAACCATGTCGATGGCGATGTCAACCAGATCGCGAATCATCGCCTCTACGTCGCGGCCAACGTAGCCGACCTCCGTGAATTTGCTTGCTTCTACTTTAAGAAACGGGGAATTTGCAAGTTTCGCAAGCCGCCGCGCGATTTCCGTCTTGCCGACGCCCGTGGGTCCCATCATGAGGATGTTCTTGGGCATCACGTCCTCCGCCATTTCCGGGTCCAGTTTCTGACGCCGGATACGGTTTCTTAAGGCGATCGCGACGGCGCGCTTAGCGTCCGCCTGTCCGATTACATACTTATCCAGCTCGCGGACGATCTGCCGGGGCGTGAGCTCATCCAGGATCGGCTGCTCGTCCGTAGCCGCGCCCGGAAGATAAATGACCATTACTCGATTTCCTCGTACGTCACGTTGTCATTTGTATATATGCAGATTTTTCCGGCGATCGCCATCGCTTTTTCGACGATTTCACGAGCGCCGAGCTTGGTGTTTTCCAGGAGCGCGGTCGCCGCCGCCTTGGCGAACGGCCCGCCCGACCCGATCGCGGCAATATTGTCGTCAGGCTCGATCACGTCGCCGTTGCCGCTCACGATGTACGTCTCTGATGCGTCCGCCACCAGCAGCAGCGCCTCAAGATGACGAAGAATTCGGTCTGTTCGCCATTCCTTTGCAAGTTCGACTACGCTGCGCGGCAGATTTCCGTTATGCTGCTCCAGCTTGGCCTCGAATCGGGAGAAAAGAGCGAATGCATCCGCCGTCGATCCCGCAAATCCGGCAATCACCTTTCCGTTGTACAAGCGTCGGAGCTTCCGCGCGGATCCCTTTAAAACCTCTTGCCCCATAGTGACCTGGCCGTCTCCGGCCATCACCACTTTATTGTTGCGGCGTACGCAGAGGATGGTCGTGGATCGAATCTTCTGTCGCATCGACGGTTAAGCTTCAGTTTAACAAGCGCATCCTGCGGCCCTGATCGTCTCTCGCGCCTCTCTGCACAGCTAAGTCTCCTCCGGCTCGGCTTCAACCGGCGCAAAGACCATCTCCGCCATCCTTGCCACCAGCGTCTCGAGCCCCTCGCCCGTGACGGCCGATATTTTGATCAGCTCCAACCCTGTCTCGCAAGCCTTTTGTTGCAACGCCTCCACCCGGGCCGGCGCCTGGGCGACGTCCATCTTGGTCGCAACCAGGAGCATCGGCTTGCCCGCCAGCTCTTCATTGAAGCTTGCAAGCTCCTGCATAATGACTTCAAAATCATGGACCGGATCGCGTCCGGATGATTCCGAGACGTCCACCAGATGAGCCAGAAGCCGCGTGCGCTCAACATGACGCAGGAATTGCGCGCCAAGCCCGTGGCCGCGGTGCGCGCCTTCGATCAGCCCTGGGATATCTGCAACCACAAAGGTACGGTCGTCATAGCTGACCACGCCGAGATGGGGTTCGAGCGTGGTGAATGGATAATCGGCGATTTTCGGCCGCGCGGCGGAAATGCGCGAGATCAGCGTGGATTTGCCCGCGTTCGGAAATCCGACCAGGCCCACATCGGCCAGAAGCTTCAACTCCAGCCGTAGGTTCCGCTCTTCTCCGGGTTTGCCTGGCTCATGCTCCGTCGGGGCCTGGTGCGTCGGCGTAGCGAAATGTTGATTGCCGCGTCCGCCGCGCCCTCCTTTGGCTACGACAAACCGATCGCCGGGTCGGGTGAAGTCGTGCAACAGTTCGCCGCTATCGGCGTCATAGACAAGCGTCCCCACCGGCACAGGCAGTTCAATCGACTGTCCAACGCGCCCGGTCTTGTTGCTGCCTTCGCCGTGCCTCCCGCGCTCCGCTCTGTGCTCAGGATTGAAGCGAAAATGCAGCAATGTGTTGTAGTGCTCGCTGGCGACCAGGACGACGTCGCCGCCGCGGCCGCCATCGCCTCCGCTCGGGCCGCCGCGCGGCACATATTTTTCGCGGCGAAACGCAACACAGCCGTTGCCGCCGTCGCCGGCTTTCACATGAATCCTGACTTCGTCGATGAACACAATCTGCTGCCTCTGTAGACGCAAAAAGGCTCGCGACCGGGTGGCCGCGAGCCTGCGCAGAGTCGAAGTCTTGAAAGACTACGCCGCTTCGACCGGCTTGATGCTGACGAACTTACCTAAGCGCCCCCGATCGCGAAATTCAACGATGCCCGGGATTTTCGCAAACAGCGTGTCGTCTTTGCCAAGGCCGACATTCTCACCCGGCTTGTAACGGGTGCCGCGCTGCCGGACGATTATCGATCCGCCGGTGACGGTCTCCCCGCTGAAGACCTTCACGCCGAGCCGCTGCGCATTCGAATCGCGGCCGTTTTTCGAGCTCCCTAAACCTTTCTTGTGGGCCATGTTGCTGTAACCTCTTCGCTTACACCAGGATTTGGTTCACCGTAACAGCCGTCTGGTTCTGCCGGTGGCCAATGGTGCGCTTGTACTGTTTCTTGCGCTTGAACTTAAACACAATGATCTTCTTCGCGCGACCATGGCCGTTGATGGTTGCTGTGACCTTGGCGGATGCGATCCGGTCGCCCGTGAGCCATTGCTGATCGTCGCCGAAGACGGCAAGAACACGGCCGAGTTCGATTTGCGACCCGACTTCGCCGGGCACTGTCTCCACGTGGAGCCTGTCGCCGGGCGCGACGCGATACTGTTTTCCGCCGCTCTCAATCACTGCATACATACCTTTTCCTCAAATGTGCTGGATTCGAATGACTGATGAAAGTACGCGCACTCGCGCTAGGCGCCGCGCCTTTAAACTATGTTACATCATCGGAGCGGAATCCCGCCATTTGCGGCAGCGCGGACTCGGCAGCCCCGCCGAGCGCCTGGTCGAGGTCGGCGATAATATCCTCGATGGCTTCAATTCCGACGGAGACGCGAACCAAGCTGTCGGATATCCCGATTTGCCGCCGCTGCTTAGGGGCCAAGTCGCGGTGCGAAGACATCGCCGGGTACAGGATCATGGTGTGAACATCGCCGAGCGAGGTCGCGCGCACGACCAATCGAAGGCGGTCCATAAAGGCAAATATCTCATCGCGCCCGGCATCCTTAAGCTCAAAGCTCAACATCGCGCCGTATAATCCCTTTGGAAGCAGACGGGCGACCGCCGCCCGGTCGGGGTGGCTCGGGTGGCCAGGATAATGAACGCGCAACACGCGCGGATGCGAAGCCAGCCACTCTGCAAGCCGGCGCGCGTTTGCACACTGTCGCTCCATACGCAGCGGAAACGTCTTGATGCCGCGCATCGTGAGGTAACTTTCAAAGGGTCCGAGCACGGGCCCATAGGTCTTCGCCAGTTGCTTGATTGGCGCGTAATGCTCCTCGCCCGCCGTAACGATGCCGCCGAGCGCATCGCCGTGTCCGGACAGATATTTGGTGGCGCTATGAACGACGATATCGGCGCCGAGCTCCAGCGGGCGCATGAGCAGCGGGGTGGCAAAGGTGTTATCGACGATCAGCGCCGCGCCTGCGGATTTTGTCATATCCGCGATGCGATCAATTTCGCCGACGCGCAGCAGCGGATTCGAGATGGTCTCCATGATTACGCAACCCGGCTTGCGTTCCGCGATCGTGCGGGCGACCCTGTCGGAATCGCAGATATCGACATACGTCGTCTCGACGCCGAACGGCTCGAGAACGTTGTTCAGCAGCTTGATGGTGGCGCCGTACAGCGCGTTCGCCGCCACAACGCGCTTGGGGCGGTCCATGAGAGCGCCCGTGACTGCAAGCTGAATGGCGGCCATTCCGGAGGCGCAGGCGATCGAGCCGCGCCCGCCTTCTAGCGCGCTCACGAGTTCCTCAAGAGCCGCATTGGTCGGATTATCATACCGCGCGTAACAGAAGCCTTCTGCTTCTTCGCCGAAGACGCGGTCGAGCTGATCCATTGATTCGTAGAAAAAGCTCGATGCCGCGTAAATCGGGGTCGTCACCGGCACATGCGCGCCCGGCTTCTTTCGGTCTCCGGCGTGCACCGCCTTCGTGTAGATGTTCATTTTCTCTTCCAGCGAACGCCCTCCTTGGTGTCCTCCAAAATGACGCCCGCAGCCGCCAGTTGATCCCGGATCGCGTCTGCGCGTGCGAAATCCCGCGCCTTTTTAGCGGCTGCGCGCTCGGCAATCAGGCGTTCAACCTCCCGATCGCTAAGGCCGCCGGTCCGCGCCGCAGGACGGAGCACATCGAATACGCAATCGAATCGGCCAAGCAACGCCAAGGCGGAGCTGACATTGCCGGCCCTGAGCTCGCCGGCGTCCATCGCGCTGTTCATTTCACGGAGCCAATCGAAAACCGCGGCGAGCGCCTCGGCCGTATTCAGATCATCGTCCAGGGCTGCATCGAACTGCTCCTGCGCGGATCGGGTGCGCACGTCTACGGCTTCATTGACGCCTTCCGGAAACTTTTCCGTATCGAGACGCCACTTGAAATTTCGGAGCCTCTCGATGGAGGCGGCCGCTGCCGTGAGACCGTCTGTTGTGAAGTTCAGCTTTTTGCGATATGGCACGGACGCGAGCAGGTACCGGACCGATTCGGGAGTGTAGCCCATCGACAGCAGTTCGCGCAGCGTGTAGATGTTGCCCAGCGACTTCGACATCTTCTGCGAGTCGATGTTCAGGTGTTCGGAATGCAGCCAGAAGCGGGCAAACGGCTTGCCGGTGAGCGCCTCCGACTGCGCAATCTCATTTTCGTGGTGCGGAAAGATGAGATCGACTCCGCCGGCGTGGATGTCCAGCGTTTCGCCCAGATATTTCATCGCCATCACGGAACATTCGATGTGCCAGCCGGGCCTTCCCTCGCCGAATGGCGCCGGCCAGCTCGGTTCCCCATCTTTTTTCGCCTTCCACAGCACAAAATCGCGGGCGTCGGCCTTGTCGTACTCGTCCACGTCCACGCGCGCGCCGGCCTGCATTCCAGTGAAATCAGCGTGCGACAGCTTGCCGTATTCAGGAAACTTCGAGATTCGGAAGTAAACCGACCCGTCGCTGCAATAGGTGTAGCTTTTCTCCGCGAGCTTCTCTATCGCGGCCACCATGTCCGGGATCTCAGCTGTGGCGTAGGCGATGCGCTCCGGTTTCTCCAGCCTCAAAACAGCGGCATCCTCGAAGAATGCCTTTGTGTAGACGGCCGTGTACTCCTGAATGCTCTTGCCCTGCGCGAGCGCGTTCCGGATAATTTTGTCCTCCACGTCAGTGATATTCATGACATGGTTCAGTCGGTATCCGCGCGCCCGGAGCCAGCGACGGAGGATATCCTGGAACGTGAACGTCCTGAGGTTGCCGATGTGGACGTAGTTGTAGACCGTGGGCCCGCACGTGTACATCCGCACTTCGTTGTTGTGCAACGGGGCGAACTCCTCCACCTGCTGCGTAAGCGTGTTATAGAAACGCAGAGCCATACCGGGGGTGAATTTTCATCGTAGCAGGCGGCTGTTGCAGGCGTGAACGCTGATGGCGGCGGTTGGGCCGCGTGTTTACGCCGCCCCGGCGGGCACTCCCTGAGGCGCGAGCGGCAACGAGCGCAGCCGCACTCCCGTGGCTGCAAAAACTGCGTTCCCGATCGCTGGCGCAAGGCCGACAATGGGAATCTCGCCGGCGCCGGCCGGCTGAACGTCTTTGCTGCCTACCAGAACCGTCTCTATCGCCGGGACGTCGCTGAAGCGCGGCACGCGATATTTTGAGAATCGCGGATTCAAAACACGCCCGTTTTCGAACTCAATGGCCTCGAACAGCGCGCCGCCGATTCCCATTACGTTTGCGCCCTCGATCTGATTTCGCAGGCCGTCGGGATTCACCACCGCCCCGGAATCCCACGCCGTCACCACGCGATGGAGCTTGACGGCGCCGCGCTGATCAATCGAAAGATCGACGCAGGTGGCGACATAGCCGTTCTTGTCAAACCCGCAGGCAATGCCGCGGCCGCGCCCCGCCCCGGACTTGAACCCAGTCCACCTGAATTTCTCCGCTGCCGCCTTGAGCACATTTTTCTGCCGCTCATCGGTGAGATTGTGAAGCCGGAACTCGAGCGGATCCATACCCACTGCGTGCGCCAGCTCGTCAATATGCGATTCCCGCGCGAAGTGGTTCGCCGTGGCCGCCAGCGCGCGATACGAACCTTGGCGCAGCGGCGACTTCGCCGGATGAAACTCGACCCGCTGGTTGGCGATGTTGTACGTTCCGCGGATGCCCGCAGCGCCCGAATTGTAATTATGAAAATCCCATGCGGTGATCGTGCCGTCGCGCCGTGCGCCGCTCGCAATCTCGATCACGCCCGCCGGCCGGAAGTAGGCCCATGTGAACTCTTCTTCGCGCGTCCACACCAGCTTCACCGGCCTGTTCGCCGCTTTGGCAATGCGGGCCGCCTCTATGGCGCACTCGCCTGTGTGCTTGCCGCCATAGCCGGATCCCATATCGGGCATGAGGACGTGAACACGATCCTCCGGCAGGTGGAATGCTTGCGCAAGCTCCGACCGAACGCCGAAAGGCCGCTGCGTGCCCGTCCAGACCGTCAACCGCCCGTCTTCGGACCATTCGGCCAAAGCGGCCCTTGGCTCCAGCGGGGCATGCGCGATGTACGCAATGTGGTAGGTCTGGCGCAGCTTCACTTCCGCAGATAAGAGCGCCGCTTCGACGGATCCACTGTGCTGCGCCCGCTGTGGTTCGCCGGCGGGATTGGCTTTCAGGTACTCGAACAGCTCCCGCCACGATGGCTGGGGCTCGGTCTTCCAACTCGCGCGAACAGCGGCCGCAGCCTGTTCCGCCGTGCGCGGATCAGGCGCCGCCACGGCCAGAAAATCGCCGTCGCGGACAACTGTGACGCCCGGAATCGATTCGGCTGCCTTCGAATCAACCGATGCGAGCTTTGCGCCAAACGCCGGCGGACGAACCACCTTGCCGAATAGCATGCCAGGCGCGCTCATATCTGACGGATACTTATGGGCGCCGGTGACGATCTCGCGCGCATTGACCTTTCTCACCGGCTGGTCCATGACCTTCCAGTCGCGCGCCGGAGTCAGCGGCGGGTTGGCGGGGATCGTCGCAACCAGCTTCTGCCCGCGGGTCAGTTCGCCAAATGTCGCGGACTGGCTGCCATTCACAACGCGGCCATCGCGCACGGAAATCGAAGCGCGATCCGCATTCCACTGTTTCGCCGCCAGATCGATGAGCCCTTCGCGCGCGGTGGCCGCCGCACGCCGCAATTGCGGCGACATCATCGGAGTCGTCATGCTGCCAAAGGTACCCATGTCAAACGGGCACAGCGCGGTGTCGCCCATCACCATGCGCACCGATTCCACCGGCGCGCGCAGCTCCTCTGCCACGGCCTGCGCCAGCGAAGTCCTGATGTTCTGCCCGACTTCAACTTTACCGGTGAAGACGGTGATGGCGCTGTCCTGTCCGATATGCAGCCATGCGCCGACCTCCTGCGGCAGCGGAGCGCCTCGAAACCCGCCGCGCCGTCCGCCGCCTCCAGACTCCTGCCCCTCCACGTCAGCGGCGAGCACCAGCACGAGAAAACCGCCGCCGAGCGCTTCGAACCATTCCCGCCGGTTTAAGTCGAAACGATATGCGGGCTTCTCGTTCAGTTCGTACCGATCCGGCTCCATGATCATCGCGCCGTCCTCCTTGCCGCCATCGAAGCCAGCCGCACCGCTTCTATGATCCGTGGATACGTTCCGCAGCGGCAGATATTGCCCTGCATCGCATGAATGATGTCATCGCGCGACGGATTCGGATTACGGTCAAGCAGCGCGACGCCGGACATGATCATTCCGGGCGTGCAGTAGCCGCATTGCATGGCGTCCACATCGATGAAGGCCTGCTGCAACGGATGCAGCCTACCGTTGACGGACAAGCCCTCTATCGTTGTAATTTTCCTGCCTGCGGCCGACCCGACCGGCGTTATGCAGGATCTGGTCGCTTTGCCATCGATCAAAACCGTGCAGGCGCCGCACTGCCCCTCTCCGCAACCATACTTGGCGCCCGTAAGTCCCAGATAGTCGCGCAACGTGCTCAGCAGAGATGTTTGAGGATCGACCTCCGCGCGACGCGCCATTCCATTGATGTTGAGTTCGATTGCCATCGGCGGTCCTCTGGTCACAGGATACCGCCAGGCGCTTCTGCGCGCTTACGCGGAGACGCCCCGGCCGTAATGGTGGCGTGTCCAGGCGATAAGGGATACAGCCGCCCAGTCCCGTGTATCAAAATACGCGACTCCAGGGAGGCGCCTCGGTGCTGTGGTGGCAGAAAAAAGACGGCCAAAAGCTGTAATCTGAGGATAGTCGCTCAACGTCATTACAGCAACAGCTGCCGAGCTGGGTGTCACATCTGCCCTCAATGAATCGATTTATAACAGCCGGCCTCATCGCAGTAGTCACTGCGGGGCTCTCCTCTGCCGCCGAAACGCGCTCTTTCGCAACCGTCGTTCAGCCCTTCGTGCGGAAAAATTGCTCCGGGTGCCACAATGCCAGTCTGATGTCCGGCGGGCTCGATCTCATGTCGCGGCAAGCGGCTGATTTCGCAGGTAAAGACCGCGATCTCTGGGAGAAAGTCGCCCGACGCGTCGAGGCTGGCGAAATGCCGCCAAAGCCAATGCCACGCCCGAAGGAGGCGGATATCCAAGCCTTCGAAAGTTTCATCCATGCCGAATTCGACCGCGCCGACCGCAACATGCGGCCCGATCCCGGCCGAGTCACCGCCCGCCGTCTGAACCGCTACGAGTACAACAATACAATCCGCGACCTGCTGGGCGTCGATTTCAAGCCAGCAAATGATTTTCCAGCGGACGACTCCGGGTACGGCTTCGATAACATCGGCGACGTGCTCTCGCTCTCTCCGACTTTGATGGAAAAATATCTCGCCGCCGCCGAGCAGATCGCCAAAAAGGCCATTGCCGCTGATCCACCGCCGAAGCCCACGGTCGAACGCCTGAAGGCTGAATTGAACAGCCCTCACCCGCAGGATTTCGAAAGCAAGCGCAATATTGGTTATCAGGGCGACTACGACATTCGCGTTCAGGTTGCAGGCCAGTCGACTCGCGGCGCTTCGCACATATTAAAACTTGCCGTCAAGGTTGACGGCGAGGAGCATGGCGCCTTCGAAGTCGACACCGCTCCCGACAAAAAGCGCGGATTCGATATCCGCCTGCCGCTCACGCGCGGCGAGCACTCGTTTGAGGCGGCGTTAACCAGCGCGGAAGAGGGCTTCACGATCCCCTTTCGCATCGATCACATCGAGCTTCGCGGCCCGTTCAATCCGATCCCTCCGCCTCCGCCGGAGAGCCACAAACGGATCTTCATCTGCGGTCATGCCAATGGGCAACACAATCCGGAGTGCGCGCGGACCATCATGCGCGATCTGGTGCGGCGAGCCTTTCGCCGCTCCGTCACGGATGCCGATTTCGAACCCTACCTGAAATTTATCGCCATGGCGCAAACCCACGGCGATTCGTTCGAGCAGGGCGTTCGCGTGGCGCTGGAGGCGGTTCTGGTTTCACCGGAGTTCCTCTTCCGCATCGAGCATGATCCGGACTCCGGCGGCCCAGCCGCGGCTCATCGGATCAATGACTTCGAGCTGGCCACGCGGCTCTCGTATTTCCTGTGGAGCAGCATGCCCGACGAAGAGCTGTTCCGTCTTGCCGAACAGAGCAAGCTGCACACGCCCGCGGTGCTCGAAGCGGAGGTTCGTCGCATGCTGCGCGATCCGAAAGCCTTCGCTCTGGTCGAGAATTTCGGCGGGCAATGGCTGGAGCTCCGCAATCTGGATTCGATTCAGCCCGACCCTGACAAGTTCCCGACATTTGACAACGAGCTCCGCGCGGCTATGAAGCGCGAAACGCAACTGTTCATTCAGTCGATCATCCGGGAGGACCGGAGCGTTCTCGACTTCATCGATGGGAAGTACACCTACCTGAATGAGCGGCTTGCGAAGCATTACGGCATCGCCGGCGTCACCGGTCCGGAGTTTCGCCGGGTGGAGTTGACCGGCAATCAGCGCGGCGGCGTGCTCACCCAAGCCAGCGTCTTGACGGTCTCATCCTACGCGGCGCGAACATCGCCCGTGCTGCGCGGCAAGTTCATTCTTGAAAATTTTCTGAACTCCCCGCCGCCGCCGCCCCCGCCGGATGTGCCCAACCTCGACGAATCCAAGATCGGCGTCGCGGGCTCGGTACGGCAGCAGTTTGAAGCGCACCGCGCCAATCCGGTGTGCGCCTCCTGCCACATGCGTATGGACCCGCTTGGCTTTGCTCTGGAGAATTATGATGCGATCGGGCGATGGCGTACGCACGAAGGCAAGTTCCCCATAGACGCCTCCGGCGTTATGCCGGACGGCCGCAAGTTTGATGGAGCCGCGGGAATGAAACAGGTGTTACTGGGCGACCGCGACCAGTTCGCCCGGGCGCTGACCGAAAAACTGTTGACCTACGGCCTCGGCCGGGGCCTGGAAAGGTATGATCGCCCGGCGGTACAATCGATCTGCCGGCGGTTGCAGGCAAAGAATTACCGGTTTTCTGCTCTCGTGTTGGGAATCGTCGAGAGCCTGCCGTTTCAGATGCGCCGCGGCGATGCGAACGCCATCACGATGAGCCGTGCGAGAACAGACGCGCTTGTGAGTAAACGGAGCGTTGACCGATGAAGAAGAGTCTTCCGCGACGAACATTTTTGAGAGGTCTGGGTGCGACCATCGCGCTTCCGGTTCTGGACGCAATGACCCCGGCGCTCGCCAGCGGAGCGAACCGGCTCGCGGCGAAATCGCCGTTGCGGCTGTCCATCGTGTACGTGCCGAATGGCATCATGATGAAGGACTGGACTCCGCAAGCCGAGGGCGCCGCCTTTGAACTCCCGCGCATCTTGAAGCCGCTCGAGCCGTTCCGCGATCAGATTCTGGTCCTCTCCGGGCTGACGCAAAATAACGGCCGAGCGCTGGGGGACGGTCCAGGGGACCATGCGCGCGCGGCCGCTACCTTCCTGACCGGAGTGCACCCGCGAAAGACCTACGGCGCGGATATTCAGAATGGCGTCTCCTTTGATCAAATCGCGGCGCAGCACGTGGGCGAGAACACTCGATTTCCATCGCTCGAACTCGGCTGCGAGGACGGCCGGCTGGTCGGCAACTGCGACTCCGGATATAGCTGCGCGTACAGCAACAGCATTTCTTGGCGGACGGCCACCACGCCCAATCCGCCGGAGATCAATCCGCGCATCGTATTCGAACGTCTCTTCGGCGCCAACGCCGCCGACGATGCGGCGACGCGCGCCAAGCGGCGCCTGTACAACAAGAGCATTCTCGACTTCGTCCTTTCCGATGCGAAACGCCTGGAAGGCGATCTCGGCCCGACCGATCGCCGCAAGCTCG
The DNA here is from genome assembly GCA_035652975.1 of Bryobacteraceae bacterium. Classification (GTDB taxonomy): domain Bacteria; phylum Acidobacteriota; class Terriglobia; order Bryobacterales; family Bryobacteraceae; genus TMP-7. The sequence goes on from DASRCT010000035.1 coordinate 20,225, forward strand.
ACGAGTATCTTTCGGCGATCCGCGAACTTGAACGCCGGATCGAGACGGCCGAACGCGACAACAAGGATATCGCCCCGCCGATGGACAAACCCGCCGGAGTACCAGTCGACTACGCTGAGCATGCGCGGCTGATGTTCGATTTGCAAACGATTGCCCTGCAGGCCGACCTCACGCGAGTGATCACGTTCATGATGGGTCGGGAGGGCAGTACGCGGCCGTATCGCGAGATCGGCATTTCGGAAGCGCACCACCCGCTCACGCATCATCGCAACAATCCGGACATGATGGAGAAGGTCACGCAGATCAATTGCTACCATATGGAGCAGTTCGCGTATTTCCTGGGCAAGCTCAAAGCGACACCGGACGGCGACGGTACGCTGCTTGATCATTCCCTGATTCTGTATGGGAGCGGCCTGAGCGACGGCAATCGTCATTCGCACAACAACCTGCCGAACCTGATTGCGGGCGGCGCGTGCGGAACCCTCAAGACAGGCCGGCACATCCAATATCCTGCTGAGACGCCAATGAACAATCTGTTCGTCACGATCCTGGACCGCATGGGCGTACCCACGGAGAAGCTGGGGGACAGTACAGGGACGCTGGATCAGCTGACGGACGTGTAGCGCGCGCCCTGATCGCGCCCCAGTTTCAGGAAGAGCGCATCGAGGTCTGACCTGCGCCCCGCGCCCGCTCCAGAATGCGATGCTGGACGCGAGTGGCGGATATTCGTATCGGATGCTCAGGATGGCATTACAAGCACTGGCGCGGCGCCTTTTACCCGCAAGACCTCCCGTCCCCGCGATGGCTCGAATTTTATGTCGAGCGGTTCGATACGGTCGAACTCAACAGCACGTTCTACCGCCTGCCGCCTGAGCGCAGTCTCGCGAGTTGGCGCGACGCAACGCCCTTCGATTTCGTTTTTACCGCCAAGGGCAGCCGCTTCATCACTCACATGAAAAAGCTTTCGCAGCCCGAGGGAAGCATCAAACAGTATCTCGAGCGCGTCGAAGTTCTCGGCCGCAAGCTGGGACCCATTCTGTTCCAGTTGCCTCCTTGGTGGGAGCTGAATCTCGAACGTCTGGAGAAATTTCTGCTCGCGCTGCCGCGGGGCCGCAGATACGGCTTCGAATTCCGTAATGCGACGTGGCACACCGGCGAGGTCTACGCTCTGCTTCGAAAGCATAACGCCGCATTCTGCGCATTCGATATCGCGCAGTTCCAGTCGCCAGTGGTCATCACGGCGGACTTTGCCTATGTACGCCTGCACGGCCCAGGCCCGGGCCGCTATCAGGGCAGCTACTCGCGTGAGGCCTTATCCGTATGGGCGCGCCGTATTCGCGGCTGGGCGAAGGAGCTGAAAGCGGTGTACGTGTATTTCGATAACGACATGGCGGCGTTCGCCCCCCGCAACGCGTTGGAGTTAAAGCGCCTTTGCGCCAACATTACTGGCTGACGTAAATCAGCGCCGGCGGGCTGCTTGCATTGCCTACCGCCACCGTGACGGGGACGGCAGGACCCGTGTCAATGTCCGGCGGAATCACCGCGTTCACCTGCATAATGCCCGCGGGCATCCCGGGCGCCGCTCCTGCGTACAACACAGTCGCGTCCTTACCCCCCACTGTCACGGAAACGCGATTCCGCGGGCGCGGCAATTGATCGAAGGGCGCATGAGTGACCTGCCCCGTCACAGCGGCCGGCGTGGTCATGCCTTCGCCGGTGGCGTACAGCACAACAACGGAGCCGGGCGCGGCGGGATTGTCGGGCGCATTCACCGAAGAATCCTGGTTAAGCGCCGCCGCCCTTCCTGTAGCGACCAGGAAGAGCCCGGGCGCCGCGTCCACAACGTTAAGCGTAACAGCCTGCGATTGCGAGCCCTGATATTGCACCACCAGCCGGGTGACTGCGCGCCCGGCGATCTCATAGGGCACAATCGCCGCAAGCTGCGTCGCGGACGCATAGATCAGCGGCGCATCAACGCCGTCGAAAAAGACTTTCACTCCTGAAAGCGTCCGCTCAATCAAGCCGTTGGTTATGCTCATCGTCGCGAGGGAAGCCGGCCCCAGGCCCGCTCCGGTAATGACCAGAATTTCGCCCGGCGCAATGGGCCCAGGCAAAAAGCTGCCGGCGTTGACGACCGCCGCAATCGATGGGGCATTCTGCGGAATGGTCAACGTGACGGGTATGGTAATTGCAGCAACGCCCTCCACGGACGACGTGATCGTGATCATCCCGCGGTACGATCCGGGACTCAACCCGGCGGCATCGGCTGAAATCGTGAGTGCGGCCGGCGTCTGAGCGGAGGCGGGCGTAACGGATAGCCAGGCGCCTCCGCTCCCTGTGGTTGCGCTCGCGGTGATATTGGTCCCAAATGGCGCGCTGGTGACGTTCACTACCTGGGCAGCTGGATTTCCAGATCCTTGAACGGCGAATTCGAGGTTCGCAACCGATGCAGCGAGTACCGGCGCCATATTGACGCGGAGGGTGACGAGGACGTTCAGCACCGACCCGCCGCCGGGTCCCGGCGTGATCAGAACCCACCCGAAGTATACCGAGGGCGCAAGGCCGGTCGCGTCGATTGCAACGGTTACGGTGGAGGGAGTATCCGCTTCGGCCGGGCTGACCGTGAGCCAGTTGCCGGCGATGGGGAGAGAGGTGCGGACCGTGAAATGAATTGGCGCGCCGGAACTCGCGATGGAAAGGGTTCCCTGCGCCCTTAAGGACCTGCTCTGCGCCTGCACAGCGAATTCGAGTTGCGGCGGACTGGCGGTTATGAGCGGCGATCCGACCGGCGCAACGTTGAGAGTCACTTGAACGTTCGTTGTACCCGCATTCGATGTGATCGATACCAGCCCGCTGTAAGACCCGCTTGCGAGGGATGCGGCATTCGCCACGCGCACCGTAATCGCGCCGGGAACCGTTCCGGAAGCGCCGCTCACAATGGCGAGCCAGTTTCCGCCGCTTGTGGTTGACGCCGTCGCTGTGTAGGAGAGGCCGGATGATCCGGATACAGCAATGGTTTGGTCTGCCGGCAAAGCGCCGCCGGGAACCATGGAAAACACCAGTGACGTAGGCGCGGCAGTCAGCGATCCGCCGGTAGAGTTGGCGGTGATCACGACGGAGAAGTTCGAAGTCGACGACCGGCCGCACGGATCTGTCACCTTCAGCGAGAAATTGAACACGCCCGCAGCCGTGGGAATGCCCGAAACGTAGTATCGATCCGAGTTCGTAATGGACAGCCCAGTCGGAAGCGAGCCGCCCGCCAGCTCAAATCTCGGGACCGAAAATGGGTTGCTGCACCCGCCGGAGCTGGTCAATGCCTGCGAGTAGGGCGCCCCGACGGTTCCCGCTGGAAATGTTGTGGTGATCACCGGATTGCCTCCGCCGGGCGCCGCGCCAATTACGAGCGTGAGATTCCGCATTGCGGCGCCGCCCGCAGCATCGACCACCGTCACGGTGAACGTGTACGCGCCCGCCGAAGCCGGCGATCCGGTAAGCGCGCCGGTAGTCGGGTTTAGAGCAAGTCCTGGCGGCAGCGGTGCGGCGCTGAAGGAATACGGCGGGCGGCCGCCGGTCGCCGAGATTGCGGCGGAGTACGGCGTATTCACCGCCGCCGCTGGCAGAGAGGTCGTCATGATCGCAAGCGGTCCAGCGCTGCCCGCGCCCGCCTGCGTAATCGTGAAAAGCTGGCCGCCGACGCTGATCGCGCCAGTTCTCTGCGCTCCTGAGTTTGGAGCTACCGTGAACGAAACGGTTCCGTTTGATATCCCGCTGGCGCCTGCGGTGATGCTGATCCAGGGCGCGTTGGCGCTGGCGTCCCACGTACACCCAGGGCCAGCCGCGACAGAGATGCTCCCCGCGCCGCCCGCGACCGGAAAGGACTGGGACAGGGGCGAGAGGGCGTACGTGCAGGGCGCTCCGGGATCCACCGTGAGTACGATCAACGGCATCATCCGGTATTCGCCAACTTCCGCCGCGATTCCGTACGTACCCGGCGCCGCATGGATCACCAGATCGCATTTCGAGACTCCGCTTGCATCCGTCAGAGTGGGAGCGACGCACGCGGCGGGCGGGTTCGGATTGTCCGGGTTGTTGTAGTCGACAATGCGCAGGCTCACATTCGGCACCGGCTGGCCCTGCTGCGGACCGGATAACTCGACAACCTGTATTGCGATAGCTGCGGGAAGCGTATCGCCCGCGCGGCCGCGCAGCGTTCCACTGGTTGGCGCGGTCAGCTGAACGAGCGGCAAATCGACGCTCGATCCGTTCGGCAACCGGCTGAGGTTGTAGGTCAGGACAAAATTTACGCTGCCCAACGAAGATGACGCTGTAATGGTCGCTGTTTGGAAAGAATAGCCGGCGTCGACCGCGGTAGCCACCACATATGTGCTTGCGTAGCCGTTTGCATCGGTGTGATCGTGTGGAGGCAATCCGGGATCTAGCGCTGCCGTAATCGTTCCCTTTCCTTGCGTAATCGCCCATGTGACGGGCAGGTTCGCTACCGGCTTGCCCGCCGCGTCCACTGCTTGCACGATCATCGGAGCGCTGCGAAACTGCTCCAAGATCACTTGCCCGTTCCCGGAGACGATATTGAGTCCGGGCGACACAGCGGCGAGACCCGGCTGCACGCTGAAATTTGCGGCGACAAGCGTCAAAAATGACAAGAATTTCGCTAAATGAATGAAAATATTGAAGCGCTGAATCAGGCGCACCTTGCCCTCGCGATTCATGATCGCAATTCTCAGGCCGCGAAGTCAGAGAGCGGTCGCGGCGCTGTGCGGGTATACTGTCGAAGCATGCGTTCTCTTGTATTCCTTCTCTTCGTCCTAAGCGCCGTCGCTCTGGAATCCTGCGGCTCCGAGCCGAAACAGCCGGCGTCTGAGCCGAAGCGCGTCGAGACGCCGAAACCGGCGGATGAATCGCGACGGTTCCCGCAAGCCAATCTGGTCAACGCCAAAGTGATTGACGACCATCTGTTGGGCAAGAGCTTCATGCCGGGCGGCACGCTGGCGCATTATCAGAAAGGCAAGACGGAATACGACATGTTTGTGGCTCGGATGCCGAGTCCGACCGATGCTGCCATTCTATTGCCGGACTGGCGCAAGGCATTGGCTGGCGCCAGGCTCGTGCCGTCGTTCGGCGGCTATTTCGGACAGGATGACGGGCGGCCCGTTTTCGTGTTTACGAAGGATGCGTGGGTGGCTGGAGTCGTGGGTCTCTCGGAAAAAGAGGCCGATATGCAGGCGCGTGCGCTGGCGGCGCGGCTGGATTGAGAATGGAGAGCGGCGATCGGCATCGCGCCGCTCACCGGTCGCTATGGCCAAGATCCTTACTCGGCGCCACGCGATCGCGAACCAGTTGTTTCAACTCCTTGATTTCCGGAAAACGACGCTGGTCGGCGCGAGACCAGATTACAGCGCCGTCGACCCGAATTTCGAAAACGCCGCCGGAACCCGGCACGAGGGCCACTTCGCGAATTTCGCTTTCGAATGTGGTCAGCAGCTCCTGCGCCATCCACGCGGCGCGCAACAGCCACCGGCATTGCGTGCAGTATTCGATTTCGATTCGCGGCCGGTCCGACACTTCCCAGGGTAGCTCGCGACCGTGGCTATTGCCGGTTCACCGAAATCACCCGCCATGCGACCCCGCCCGCCGCGTTGTAGGCATTAATCGTAATCGTGTTATAGCCGGTGAGCAGGGGAATCGGACCGGCGGTCCAGTTCGTCGCGCCCAATGCGGTTCCACTGGCGCCACTGTTGGTCGACCATTTCACGGCCACGACGCCCACACTGTCAGAGGCGCGACCGTGAAGAGTAATCGACGCAGCGCTCGTCGACAGGATCGAACCGGCAGGCGATGTGATGGTTAGTGAAGGCGGCGTTGCGCTGGCCCCAGGCGATGGCGTCGCGGGAGGCGCCGGGGCGGGAGGATTGGGCGTCGGCGGCGCCGGCGTCGATGGAGGATTGGCCGGCGGTTTCGATGGCGGTGTGGCCGGAGTCGGTGGCGGCGAGGCCGGGCTCGAGGGCGGATTCGAAGGCGTCGACGGCTGCGGAGTCGGATCTGGGGCGCCCGTGCTCACCGAGGTCTGCGCTGCGTAGAGATCGAGGATGGCCGCGATGTCATCGCTGGTCAGTCTGGATGCTCGCGTGTAATACGGATACATCACAGCGCCGGGCCGGTCGGAATGACCGAGGCCCAAAGCGTGCCCCGTCTCATGCAGTGCGACGCTGAACAGATCCGTGTCCGCGCCGATTTGCCACGACTCGTCGTCGTCAAAGTGCATGTCGCCAGCCAGCGGCTCCGGATTCGGCGGCGCGGGATAGAACGTGTGCGCCAGCGCTCCGCCGCGGCCATCGAACGGGTACGGATCGCCATGCGCCCGCTTCGCAAAAATGATGTTGATGGCTTTGAACGCTTCCGCGGTCTGCGCCGGCGCGAAGGTCAGCTTCGCGTATCGCGCCCACTCGCCGAAGGCGCGCAGTATCTCCTGCTGCGCCGCGGCCGAATCGAGTTGCGGCGTCATGACCGAAAAGAAATAGCCGATGTCTGCCGCGCCCTGGCCCGGGCCGTCCCACCCATCGCCCATTTTTGCGATGAATTGTCCGGCGCTGCCCTGATACGTCAGCGCGCTCGCGCATGCAATCACGCGGCGGCCTGCAACCAGATCCTCGGATGCAGGGAAAATATAGGCAACCTCGTCCGCAGCGGCCAGGCGGTTGATATCGTTGGGCGACAGGAGGGCAAGCGTCTGACGCGTTGCGACGTCTGGATTATCCTTCCACTCGATCCCCAGTTCGGCAAGCAACGCATGCGCTTCGCCCGGATCAACATCCGCGAAAAATTCAATAAGCGCCCACTGTGGTTCGCTTGAGGCGCTCAAGGCCGGACTGATTTTGTCTTCCGCCTGGAGTTCGCCATCCCAGCGGACCCCGGCGCCGTTCAACGATGCGCCCGCGGGCAGCGAAATTAGCAAAGCATTAGAGTGTACATATTGGAGGATGGCCGCGCCGTGTTCCTTCAGCGCGCTGACATCCGAGTCCTGAGGCGGGCCGTCGAATTGAACCAGGTAATGAGCTCGCCCCCCCGCCGCGCGGCGCGCGACGTTGCGCCGCAGCCGTTTACTTCCGATTGAGATGGCGCCCGCTCCGCTGGTGTCAATGGTTCTGGATTTGAGATAGATAGGGGCCTGCGCGGCAGCCGAACTCAACAGACAACCTGCCGCCAGAATCCCTAAGAAAAGCGGGCGTTGCACACTGCCCTTATCGGTTCACCGGAGAAGAATTTCAAAAATAACCCACGTAATTGGCGTGGGCTATCCCCGCAATCTTCTGCTTCCGGCTGTACTGGGTTTGGCCCTTGGAACCAGCGCACAGCCGGGTCCGGTGCTCATCACCATCGCGGGTACGGATGCGGTTGGCGACGGCGGCGCCGCGAGCGCAGCCCTCATTAACCACATCGAAGGGATCGCCTGCGATCTCTCCGGAAACGTCTACATTGCGGATGCGGACGACCATCGCATTCGCAAAATCGCCCCGAACGGCATCATCACCACCGTGGCGGGAACCGGGCGCGCGGGGTTCTCGGGAGACGGCGGACCGGCAATCAACGCATCGTTGAATACGCCCTATGGCCTGGCCACCGATCGCGCCGGGAATCTCTATGTAGCCGATCTCGGCAACGCTCGCGTCCGCAGGATCGGACCCGATGGAACCATCAAGACCATTGCAGGCGGGGGTAAGCGGCCTGGCAGCGCGGGAGACGGGCAGCCTGCCACAGACGTAGCTCTGAAACAGCCCCGGAACATCGCCATCGATCCATTTGGAAATATTTATTTTTCTGATTTCGCCGACAATCGTGTGTATCAAATTACGCCCGCCGGGCTGCTCTTGCGCGCGGCAGGCAACGGCGTTGCAGGATCCTCTGGCGATAACGGTCCGGCGCTCAACGCGACCCTGAATTCACCCGCCGGACTGGCCGCCGATTCAACCGGCGCAGTCTACGTTGCCGATGCCGGCAACGGACGCGTTCGCAAAATCTACCGCGGCGTGATCACCGCCTTCGGAAATATCCCCGCGACGATTCCGACTGGCGTGGCTGTGGATTCAGACGGAACCGTCTACGTCGCCGACAGCGGCGGTTTCGTGTTCCGCATCACGCCGTCCCTGCAATTGACGACCTTGACGCAGCCCGCGCGCGACCTGGCGCTGGACTCTACAGGGAATCTGTACGTTGCTTATGGCGCGCTGGTCTACAAGCGTCCCAAGTTCGGAAGCACGATCATTTTCGCTGGCAGCGGTCAGCCGTTTCACTACTCCGGCGACGGCGGACCGGCTATCAGCGCGCGATTCTATCAACCCGGCGCAATCGCTCGGGATGCGGTCGGCAATCTGTATGTAGCTGATACAGGAAACAGCCGGATCCGAAGGATCGCCCCGGATCTCTCGGTCCGCACCATCGCCGGGTGGGGCGGGGCCGGATTTAGCGGGGATGGCAAAGCGGCTGTAAATGCGCAATTGAGCGCGCCAGCTGGAGTCGCAGTTGATGCGGCCGGCAATATCTACGTGGCGGATACGGGCAACCACCGAGTTCGTAGAATCGACGCAAGCGGAACAATTGCCACCATTGCGGGGACAGGCGTCGCCCAGTACAGCGGCGATGGAGGTCCGGGCGTTCTCGCCGCATTGAATGCGCCGGCCGGCCTTGCCGTCGATGCCGCGGGCAATTTGTACATCGCCGACACGGGAAATCACGCGATCCGCAGACTTACGCCGGCTGGATTCATCAGCACGGTGGCTGGTACAGGCGCACGTGGATTTTCGGGCGATGGTGGAAATCCCGCGTCGGCTCAGCTCGATTCGCCAACTGCGCTTGCATTTGACGACAACGGGAACCTGCTGGTCACGGATTCCGGCAACCACCGGATTCGCCGTATTTCACCCGACACCTCCCTTGGACCAGGAACCATCGCGACGATTCCAGATGCGAATGCCGCGCTGTGGCGCCGGCCGGCGGGGCTGGCTGTCGATTCGAACGGAAACCTCTATGTCGCCGATCAGGATGATGAGCGCGTGTTCCGGGTGGAACCGAACGGCCGGGTGACTACCGTTGCCGGGACAGGGGCGGCGGGGTTTTCCGGCGATTCGGGGTCGCCGCTTGAAATGCTGCTGAGCAGCCCTCAGGGTCTGACGGCGGATGCGGCGGGAAATATATACATCTGCGACGCAGGCAACAACCGGATTCGCAAGCTGACAGCCGCCGCGACCGCTCCCGCTCCGGTCGCTTCGCTCAGCATTGTTAATGCGGCGAGCTTCGCGCCCGGACCGGTCGCGCCTGGCGAAATCGTTTCGTTAATGGGAGATGGCATCGGGCCCGAACAGCCGCTTCCAATGGACATGAGTAGCGGGGCGGCATCGAGCCAGCTCGGCGGAGTCCAGGTTCTGTTTAATGGCATTCCCGCTCCGATTCTGTTTGCAGGCCCCAACCAGATCAATGCGCAGGCGCCGTACGGGATTGCGGGGGTCGCGAGCGTGCAAGTCGAGGTGGTCGCTCAAGGGACAACCCGCGCGAAAACGAGCGCGGCGGTGTCGGCGGCGGCGCCCGCGATTTTTACGCTGGGCGGCTCGGGACAGGCGGCGGCGTTAAACGAGGACGGGACCTTGAATTCGTCCTCAAACCCTGCGCGGCGCGGTTCGATCGTGACTATATTCGCTACGGGCGAGGGCGTGCGGATGCCGGCTGTGGCCGAAGGACTTCCCGCACCGTGGCCCGCACCCGCGCCAGTCCTTCCCGTGGAGGTCCGCATCGGAGATTACCCCGCCGAGATTGTTTATGCCGCCGCAGCGCCTGGTCTGATCGGAGTCTTACAGATCAACGCACGCGTGCCTTCCGGATACGCCCCCTTCGGATCGGTAACCGTAACATTGCGAGTAGGTTCAGCCGTAAGCCCCTCATCCGCGATGATTGCGGTCGAGTGACCGCGATTCACCCCCGCCCAGCAGCCGTTCAAGCGCGAATTGATACCGAACAAACAGGAATACTCCAATTCACTGGAACCATTGTGGTTAAATGGTTTGAACCTCATGCCGGACTGGGGCTTTCGCTTCCAAAAACAGGTGCATGCGTTTACCCGCCGGATGCGTGAGCTGCGCCTCATCGCCTATGGCGCGGTTCACACCGACCACCCGGTCATGGCGCACATTGTTCCCATCCGGCGCTGTAATCTCGCTTGCGCCTACTGTAACGAATACGACGACTATTCGAAGCCGGTTCCCACAGATGTAATGATCGGCCGTATTAACAAACTTGCCGATCTGGGGACAACGATCATCACAATTAGCGGCGGCGAGCCGCTGCTGCATCCGGATCTCGACGAGATCATCGCCGCCATCCGCCGGCGCGGCGCCTTGGCCTGCATGATCACGAATGGATATCTGCTGGTGCCCGAGCGTGTGAAGCGTCTCAACCGAGCCGGTCTGGATCACATGCAAATCAGCATCGATAACGTCATGCCGGACGAAGTGTCGAAAAAAAGCCTGAAGGTGCTCGACAAAAAGCTCAAGATCCTGGCTGACCATGCGTTGTTCCATGTCAACATCAATTCGGTGGTGGGCGGCGGCATCCGCAACCCTGAAGACGCCCTGATCATTGGCAAGCGCGCGCTCGAACTGGGCTTTTCCTCAACCATCGGGATCATTCACGACAGCGACGGCCAGTTGCGGCCCCTTCGCGACCGCGAGCGCGAGGTTTATCGCAAGATGAAGCGCCTGGAACGGCGCAGCTTCACACGGCTGAATTTCTTCCAGGACGCCATCGCCGATGGCCGGCCGAATCGGTGGAGCTGCCGCGCGGGATCGCGATACCTGTACATCTGCGAGGACGGCCTGGTCCACTACTGTTCGCAGCAGCGCGGCTATCCGGCCAAGCCGCTCGCCGACTACACGGTCGAGGATCTGCGGCGCGAATACATCACCGAAAAGGCCTGCGCGCCCTATTGCACGGTGTCGTGCGTGCACTATGTGTCATACTTCGACTCCTGGCGCGGCGAACAGACCATCCGCGCATTCGAGCGTCAGCGCAGCGCCGCGCCGGAGCTGGTGCAAATTGAGCCGGCGATGGATTAGGCGCGCTGCTGCTTCTGCCTGCGCTCCCAACCCGGCTTAAAGAGCGGCAGCGCATTCTCCTGCTGGTAAGGGTGCTTCAGAATCTCTTCAACATTCAGGTCGATGCCGAGACCCGGACGGTCGGAGATCGGGATATAGCCGTTCTCGACGTGAACCGGATTGGTCACGATGTCGCGCTCCCAGGGCTCATTGAACTCATCAAAAATCTCGTGAATCAAAAAGTTCGGAAGGGAGGCGTTGAGCTGGACGCACGCAGCCGAGCAAACCGGGCCCTGGGCGCTGTGCGGCGCGATCATGCCGTAATGCGCGTCGACCATATCGGCAATCTTGCGCGTCGCAAACAGACCCCCGAGATTGAGGGGCTCGGGCTGGAGAATGTTCACGCATTCGTACTTCAGCAATTCGGCGAACTGCTGCTTGTTCGATAAACTCTCGCCAGTTGCGATGGGCACGGGACTGCGCCGAGCCACCTCAACCATCGCAGCGATGTTCGTATGCGCCACGGGCTCCTCGAACCAGGCCGGCCGGAATGGATGCATCGCCTCGGCGAACTCGATGGCGGTGGCCTGGTTAAAGCGGCAATGGCCTTCAATGAGGATGTCTACGCCATCGCCGACTGCGTCGCGAACGGCGCGAATGATATCCAGGCTGAGGTCGAATTCGTAGCGCGGCAGAGTCCGCCAGTTGGCGCCAAACGGATCAAATTTCAAGGCCGTGTACCCTCGCCGCGCGACGTCGCGCGCCTTTTCGCTGAAGCTCTCCGGGGTGCGCGGCCCGCGATACCAGCCGTTGGCGTAGGCCCGCAGCTTCTCGTGGCAGCGGCCGCCCCAGAGGTTGTAGACGGGCTGGTTGCAAGCCTTGCCGATAATGTCCCAGCACGCGATCTCAATGGCTGCCACGGCGCACATATGCACCTGCCCGCCTTCGGTGTACACGTCGCGGATCAGGCGTTGCGACAAAATCTCCACTTGAAAGGGGTCCATGCCGATGACGTAGGGCGAGAGTTCGCGTATTGCGGCTTCGACCGTTTTGGCGAAGTAATTCACCGTGCCTTCGCCGACGCCGTGTATGCCTTCGTCAGTGGAGACCTTTGTAAACAGCCAGTTCTTCCAAGGGTTGCCCGCGATATAGGTGTCTATAGAAGTGATCTTCATGAATCCGCCAGCTTAACACTGGTGGATGAACAATTACGAGGCCCACAGTTCGTTAACAGGCCCGTAATAGTCGCTGGCCGCCTGCGGGACGTACTCGAAGCCTCGGCCGAAGGGGTCATCATAGCGGACCGTGGTCCAGTTGATGCCCATGGCCGAGTAAATAGTGGCTTCAATGTCCTCCGGCGTGACGTCGCGGCGGCGCGACCATCCCGGATCTTCGGTCGCCGATCCGTCCGCCGTGGTGGAGCCAATGGCGCGCCCGCCTTTGACGCCGGCGCCGGCGAAAACCGCAAACTGCTGCGGATAGTGATCGCGCCCTTGTGCGCCTGACAATGGGCCGACGGTGCGCCCGAACTCGCCGACGGCGACCACCAATGTTCGATCAAACAGACCGGATGCTTTCAAATCCGCAATGAGCGCCGCCAGACCGGCGTCGAAGGTTTTGCCTAGCGTGAAGATGTTGTTGCCGCGCGTGGGATCGCCGTTGGCGCCGTAGATGTTGGCGTGCATGTCCCAGCCGCCCAGCGTGATCTGGATGAAGCGCGTTCCGGCATTGGCCTCAAGCACCTGTTTTGCGACCAGGCAGGCGTTGCCAAAACCGGTCGCGCCGTACCGCTGGCTGTCCTGGGTCGTGAACTTGAAGGCTTTGGCCACGGTCGGGTTGTACATCAGCCCCTTCGCTGCGTCATAGAAGGAATCCATATCCTCGGCCGGTTTGCCAAGGGGCGAATTCTGCCGCAGCGAGCCGTCGAGAACGTGCAGCAGCGACCATTTCTGATTCCATCGCGACTCGCCGTCGGGATTGGACGTGTTCAGAAGGCCGTTGGCGGAGGGCGTGGTTTTGAATGGAGCATACTGCGAATCGAGATAGCCCTGCCCTGCCGCTCCGTCCGAATTGAGCGCCAGAAATGTGGGGAACACGTGCGTCGGCAGCCGCTCCGGCGTTTTCTCGAGCGCGATAATGCTGCCAATGTTCGGCGCCACGTCGCCCAGCGCGGCGGCCGGATTCCGACCGATCTGCGTCCAGGTCTGCGCAAGGCTGTGCACCAGCGCATGCGACCGCATCGAACGCACGATCGCCAAATCGCCGAGCGTCTGGCCCAGGTTGGGCAGAATTCCGGTGGGCCACAGAAGTCCGTTGATGGTCTCTGGCTTCACCGCTGAAACCGGCGTCACGCCGGAAAAAATCTTGAGATCGAACGTGTCCACGTGGCTGGGCGCGCCTGCCAGAAGGATGAAAATTACGTTCTGGGCCTTGTTGACCGGCGTCACGTTCAACTGCGGCACAACCTGCGCCGCGCGCAGCGCGCCTGTCAAAAACGATCCCGTCACGCCAGCGCCGACAACGCGAAAGAACTCGCGGCGCGACCAGTGCGGGCGGCTGAAATAGCTGCGGTGCGCAGCCCGGCTGCACAGGCAAGAGTTGTTGTTCGACATATCGCGCCCTCAATAATTGAAGATGAAGTCCACTTTGTTGTACAGCGACCACAGCAGGTCAGAAGCCATGTCCGCACGGTTGCCCGAGCGCAACGCGGCAATCGCCGCCGTCCGCTCCGCATCACTGGGATGACGGGACAGCACAGCCATGAACAGCGTATCGATCAACTGATCGTCGTTGCCGTTGAGCGCCTGCGTGAGCAGGCTGGCGCTTGAGCCGCTGCCCGACATGCGCGTGCGAACCATCACCGTCGCATCATTCATCAATGCCAGCGCCTGCTGAACCGCGCCGTCCGTCCGCCTCGGCTGATCGTCGCGGTTGCCGGGCAGGAAGGCGGCCAGAAGGGCCGTCTGTATGGTTTTGGGCTCGGGGGCCTGCATCGCCCAGGCAATGGTCCCAAATCCGGCGACGTTGTACTTGGTCGGAACATTGCTGGACAGCGCAATGGAATCGGCGATCTCTTCGCCCCACAGCCGCCGCACCAGCTTGCGCGCAAACAGCGGCTCCCAGGCGGGATTCCAGGCGCCGCTGTAGCTGGACGAGAGTTGGTAGGCGTCCGAGGTCGCAATCAGCCGCATCAGATGTTTCACATCGTACCCGCTGTCAATAAAATCCTTGGCGAGCGCATTGAGCAACTGCGGGTTCGACGGCTGGAGCGTCCAGGGATCGGGCGGAGGATTATTGGGATCGAGCCGCGCGGGATCGAATTGATTCGCAGGCTCCACGATGCCGCGGCCGAAAAATTCACTCCAGATGTAGTTCACCGATGCGCGGGCGAACTGGAAGTCTGACGTCACCGCCCGGGCCAGCGCCTCACGATACGTCTCATTCGACTTCGGAACGTCGCCGTTGAAGAAGTAAACCGGCGCGACATTTTTTTCGTTCCCCACAGGCTGGCGGGCTGGACGGTTTCCCGTCGTCGTGTTGAGGGGATAGTTGGGAGATCTCAGATTATCGGTGATGCTCCAGTAGTAGACGTTGCGGTTGCTTGGATCGGGATTGACGCGCGTTTCGCGCGATTGCGACAGATAGGCCGCAAGCTGCCAAGCCTGGTAGCGGGAAGTTGTGGCGCCCCACAGGCTCAGCGAATCGAGATGCCCGCGTCCGTTATGGCACAGCAAGCAATTCACGTGCGCCAGGCCGAGGAAAGTCTCAGCGATGTTCGCCGTCTGCTGATCCCAGATATCCTGCTGCGGCCCGCCAGCGACAATGCCGCCCACCAGCCAGTTGATGGCGCCCTGCTCGGGCGCGTAGCTGTTGTCGCCCCTGGCGGCGATCAGCTCGCGCGCCATCTGGTTATACGGCTTGTTATTCGCCAGCGAGGTCTTAATCCAGGCGTAAAATGCATTGCGGCCGTCGGGGAAGCGGCGCACGCCCGAAGAAGGATTGAAATCCGTGTTCTTGAACCGGTCGCCGAAGTACATGGTCCATTTGTCAATCCACTCCGGCGTGGCCAGCAGCGCGTCCACCAGCTTGGAGCGCTTGTCCGGCGAAGGATCGTTTACGAAGGCTTGGACAGCCGCCGCGGTCGGGATGCGCCCGGTCAGATCGAGGTAAACGCGGCGGATGAATGTATAATCGTCCGCTTTATCGGCTGGCGTAACTCCCGCATCTTTCAGGGCGGCAAAGATGTACTTGTCGATCAGGTTGGCGCTGCCCGCCGCCGCATCGTTGGCCGCGGCGGCATGGCTCATCCGGCTGACGACCGGGGTCCGGCCGAGGCGGCTCGCAACCTGCTCGGTCAGCGCGCTTAAGCGGTAACGCTGACGCGCCTGCTCGGCGAACTGGTTCCGCTGCGCGCCGAAAAAAGTGCATTCGGCGTGTGGCGCGCCCGGTGAGCCGCTTTCCTGGGCGCGCATGACGAGCACGCCTATCGCCGCCAGCGCTGCTGTGCTGATCAATGACGCTATGGTTCCCCAGCGAAGTTGCTGAATACGCATTCTAAAATCCCCGCGCCCTCGCGTTCCTCCGTCTGTTATCGACAAACCCCCGCCGCCATCCAAAGTTCCTGTATCGACGCATCGGCGCGGCGCTACAGGCCATTAAGGTTTTTTTTGGGATGCTCGGCGCGGTAGCGGGCGAACCAGCGCCGCTGCTAAACTAAAGTTTTATAAACAAACAGTTAGGAGCATTCTACAATGGCGAAAACTTGTGAGCTGTGCGGGCGCGGTCCCCAATTCGGCAACCGCATCAGCCATGCGCACAACGTCACAAAGCGCCGCTGGAATCTGAACCTGCACACCGTGCGCGCAATCGTCAATGGGGCGAGCAAGCGCATCCGCGTGTGCACCTCTTGCATAAAGAGCGGCAAGGTTCAAAAGGCCGCTTAGGCTCCCAGCGTCAGCATATATCCGCGTTTGCCGACATTGACAGCCTGCGTGGCGCCCAGCCGCGTCGATACGCCTTCAGCTTCGTGTATGTGTCCGCAGAAGAAGTACTGCGGCTGTTGCTGCTCGATAAATTCCCGGACTGACCGGCTGCCGGCGTGCAAACCGGGGCGGATCTGATCAAGCGGCGTTTCCAGCGGCGGGCAATGGCAGATCAGGACCAGAGGGTTCAGACCGGCGAATTTCGATAACCTTTCCGCAATTTCAGCTTCGCTGTATTCACCCGGCGTGTTGAACGGCGTAGGACCGGAATAGCCCAGCGCCGCGATATGATATCCGGCCACTTCGATTGTTTTTCCATGCAAATGATGCAGGCCAAAGCGGCGGCATAACTCCTCGGTGTCGCGCTCTGCTTCGTGATTTCCGGGGATAACGTACATACGCTCAGCGCGACGGGCCAATAGCGGACCAATTTTTTCCGCGCCACGGGACCAAGTCAGCATGTCGCCCGCGGCGATGTAGTAATCCGCCTCCCTGTCCAGGAGCTTCTCAAGAGCTCGGGCGTCGTTATGAATGTCGGAGAAAATGAGCAGGCTGGGCACGGCGCCCTCAATCGAGCAGCCGTATCCGGATGTTCTTATAGAAGACCGTGCTTCCCGGGTCGTGGCCCTGGAGGGCAATGGTCCCCGGCCCGATGCGGCGGCCTGGAAAATCCTTTGTGCCGTTCCAGTCCGGAGGCTGAGTCCAGTGCACCACTTCGCGGCCGTTTACTTTCACCGTGATCGTATTGTCTTTGGCGATGATGTCTTCGGTGAACCACTCGTTATCCTTCACCAGCTGCGCATGGACATCCTGCACTTCGTACAGGCTGCCGGTGCGGCGCGGATCCCCGGGAAACGTGTTGTTCACCTGAACTTCGAAGCCCTTGGCGGGCCAGCCGCTATCCTGATATTCGGTGTCGATATAGACGCCGCCATTGGATTTCGGCAGGGTCATTACGTCCACCATCAGTTCAAAATTCTTGAAACGGTGATTTGCGAAATCGCCGATATAGAAGCAATGGCTGCGAGGGCCGTGCGCCACGATGGCGCCGTCCTGGATCGTGAACGTGGCCGTGTTTTCGTTGACTTTCCAGCCGGTGAAGTCCTTGCCGTTAAACAGTTGCGTCCAGCCTGCGTCGGCGGCGAACGACGCGGAGCACAGAATCGCGAAAAGGCTCAGCTTGGTCATCCTGTCGCCATGGTAGCGAAGCCAGCCGGAAGACGGAAGCGCAGTGGATTCCTGCTGCAGACCTCGACTGCAAGCAAGAAGACCGATGGGGAACAGCACGCCCGGCCAAATTCCCCTTGACAGGGGGATCTCGACGGGAATATTCTGTCAACACTGTTGATACGTTTCAATGGCGCGCTCGGGAAACCGGCCGGCGCGGCCGGACCGGGGGAGTCAACAGCCGAATATGCTTCTGTTGGGGGAAGACATGAAACTGGCTCAAGTTTCTGCTGCTTTCGGTCTTTCGCTGCTGGTCCTGGCGCCAGCAGCGCGCTCTCAAACCATCACCGGCCAGATCGCAGGCCGCTTGATCGACCCTGCCGGCGCTGTCATCAGCGGAGCTCCGGTCCTGCTCACGAATGATCTGAGCAAGCAAACCCGTCAGTTCGTCACCGACTCCAGCGGCAATTTTGTATTTACGAATCTGGTTCCCGGCAGTTACAGCATCCACATCGCTCAGCCGGGCTTTAAGGCTTACGATCAACGCGGCATCACGGTCAGCGCCGTCGAGAAAGTGGACCTGCATGACATCACGCTTCAGGTTGGCGATGTCAGCACCGCCATCGAAGTGCAGGCTCAAGCGGTCCACGTCGCTACCGACAGCTCCGACCGCGCTGCCACGGTCGGGCTCACGCAGATTCAGGACACGGTGACGCGCGGCCGCGACTTTATGGCGCTGCTCAGTACGCTGCCAGGAACCTTCGACCTGAATTCGTACGATACGCGCGGCTGGGGCACCGGCAGCCCGACGCTGCTCGGCGGACAGATCGGGCAGAAATTGTTGACCGTGGACGGCGCCGCCTCCCAGGACTCAGGCAATCGTGATTTCGGCTACATTGCGCCGAGTGTTGACGCCATCGGCGAGGTGCGCGTCTTAATGGCCAACTACAACGCTGAGTACGGCGCCAGATCGGGCGGCCAGATGAACGTGATCATTAAGAGCGGCACGAACTCGTTCCATGGCAGCGGCTACTTTTACTTCCGCAACGAGGCGCTGAACGCGAATGAATTCTTCAACAATAAAACCGGCGTCCCGAGACCCATGTATCGCTATCAGAACGTGGGCGGCACCATTGGCGGACCGTTCATCATTCCGGGCACGAATTTCAACAAGAGCCATACACGGCTGTTCTGGTTTTTCTCCTACGATTACCTGCACAGCACCAATGTCACGGCGCCGAACCGCTACACCATGCCCACCGCGCTCGAACGGCAAGGCGATTTCTCGCAAACCGTGACTACCACCGGCGTCCTGATCCCGATCAAGGATCCGACCACTGGCCAGCAATTTCCGGGCAACCGGATTCCGGCATCGCGCATTGATCGCGCCGGCGCCGCCTTCATGAATCTCTTTCCGCTGCCCAATACGACCGATCCTACCGGGCAGCGCCAATATAACGCCCAGTTCGTCAACCCCTACGCCCAGCCAAGAACTGATCGAATTCTTCGCGTCGATTATCCGATCAGCTCGAAGACGACCTCCTATGTGCGTCTGCTGCAGGACTACACCGGCAACGACGGCTACGGCCAGATCCTTGGAGCGCTCGGAGACGGCTGGCGGCAGTTCCCGCATGGGTACGACATCCCTTCAGCCAGCGCTGTTGGCGCGTTGATTCATACTTTCCGTCCCAACCTGATCAGCGAAACCAGTTGGGGCATCACGCGCGGTCACCAGATGAATCATCCCACCGACGACACGCTGTACAAGAACAGCCTTCTGCCGCTCACCGATTCACAAGGCCCCATCCCGCTGACCCGCCTGTTTCAGTCGAACTACCTGAACTTGCGGCCGAATATCAACTTTGGTTTTCCGAACAGCTTCAGCCCCCAGTCGCAAGGCCAGACCATCCCCAACGCGCCCCAGTATGGATTCGACAGCCGCTGGCCCTTCGACGGCACGGATCAGCTTCAGACCATTACGAGCAACCTCACCTGGATCAAGGCCGGGCACAACATCAAAGCGGGCATATACGTGGAAAGGATGGCTCGCAACGTGAGCATATACTCCACCTACAACATCGCCGGAACTTACTATTTCGGCTCCGATACGGCCAGTCCAGTTGACACGAACTATCCCTACTCCAACCTCCTGACGGGCAGCTTCTTCGCTTACGGTGAAGACAGCAAGAAGATGATCAACCACGCGCGCTATACCCAAGTGGATTGGTTCGTTCAGGATAGCTGGAAAGTGCTCCCCCGGCTGACCCTGGACCTCGGCATCCGCTTCCAATGGATGGGCGTGCTGCACACAAAGGATCAATGGCTCGGCCTCTTCGATACAAAAGCCTACGATCCGGCAAAGGCAGGTCAGCCTTTGTATCCGGCTCTCGTCAATGGACAGAAGGTCGCCATCAATCCCGTCACGGGCGCCACTTATCCATATGTTCTTCAGGGAAGCTTCGATCCGGCCAGCTACGCCGCCACCGGCACTCCCTTCACCGGCGTTGCGCAGTACACAGGCTATTTCTGGAACACTCCTCCCATCGCGCTGGGGCCGCGATTCGGTTTTGCGTATGATGTCTTCGGCGATGGGAAAATGGCGATTCGCGGCGGATTCGGCATCTTTTACGATCGCGCCCAGATCGTGGATTACATCGGCGCGCAAGGCGTAGGCACGGGACCGCAAGCGGCGCCGCCGAACTTCCTGGCGCCTGTGATTCTGAACTCGACGTTCGCCGCCATGGCTGGCGCCCAGGCGCTCTACACCCCGCAAAACATCCAGGGCGGCCCGCGCGACTTCGTCCCACCGGCCTCTTACAATTGGAGCTTTGGCATCCAGCGGGATATCGGCAAAGGTCTGATCCTTGATGTGGCCTACGTCGGCAACGCTTTCCACCACGGCTATAACTGGAATACCGACGATCTGAATGCCGTACCGCCCTTCACCACGTGGACGCCTCAGGGCGGCACCAACAAGGTATTCGTCGATCCCACCAGCGCGAGCGGGGCTCTTTATTCCACCAACCTGATCCGCTCCATGGTCGGCTTCAAAGGCGTTGCCCAGATTCCTCTGTACACCAGCATCGGCGCGTCCAACTATAACTCGCTGCAAGTTCAATTAAACCGCCGTTTTGGAAACAGACTGCAGTTCAGCACCAACTACACCTGGTCGAAGACTCTCGTCTACTACCACCAGCAGTTCACCGATGACGCGCTCACCAAGAATGTGGTGGGCAGCACCGGCAGCACGGCCGGTAATCCCGGCAGCGGCGGCACCGGCGGCAACCGCCCGCACATCTTCAACGCAAACTTTGGCTACGATTTTCCGGACATCAGCCGGTTGGTTGGCAGAAACGCCTTCACCAGGCAGACGCTCGATGGGTGGAAGATCACCGGGACGGCGCAACTGTACTCCGGCGCGCCGATGAATATCGTCTGCAACTACAACAATAACCCTGTGGGCTGGCCCAATGGCACTCCCACCGGCGGCGTCTTGTTCCGCTGCCAGATGGTGAACGCCAACATGTCGGCCGTGTGGCTGCCGTCGGGCGCCACGCCGGCCTCGGTTGGCTCGACCGCCGATCCCAGGCTTTGGTATCCGTTCAATCCCGCCAACTTCGTTCTGCCAACCGTCAGCTCGACATTCAAGCGCGGCATGATCGGCAACGAGCCTCCAACGCTGACCTATGGTCCGGGCGTCGAGTTATTCAATCTTTCCCTGGTCAAGGAATTCCGCGTAAAGGAATCGCAAAGACTGGAGTTGAAGCTGGAGGCGATTAACGCATTCAACCACTTCAATCCGGGAAATCCGAATACGATTTTAAATCTGAACTATCAGACGGGCGCCAACACCAACGCGTCCTTCGGCACCATCACCAGCGCGCAGTATAATAACCGTCGCGCGATTTTATCGCTGCGATATGTCTTCTAGCCTGCCGAGCCGGCGCCGGCTCCTTCAGCTCGCCGCGGGCGCGCCCGTGATCGTGCCGCGTTGCGTCCTCGGCGGCGGGCAAGGGCGGCCGGCGCCCAGCGACCGCATCACCATCGGCGTGATCGGCGTCGGCAATCGCGGCAACCTTCTCATCGATCAGTTGCCGCCGCCCGGCCAGATTGCCGCGCTCGCTGATTGCTACCTTGCGCGATGCGAAGAGGCCGCGGCCCGGCGCAACAGGAAGTGGGACCTGTACCAGGACTACCGCAGGATTCTGGATCGTAAGGACATCGACGCTGTTATCATCGCCACGACCGACCACGGCCGCGCGCTCCCGTGTATTCACGCCTGCCAGGCTGGCAAGGACGTGTACGCGGAGAAGCCGCTGACGCTCTACATTGCCGAGGGCCGCGCCATAGTCGACGCCGCACGCAGATATAAGCGCGTATTTCAGGTCGGCACGCAACAGCGCTCCATGGAGATGAACCAGATTTCCTGCGCTCTCGTTCGGAATGGCGGCTTAGGCAAAATCAGGCTGGTCCAGGCATGCAACTACCCGTCGTCCTCTCCGATTCCTGATCTCGCCGACGAGCCGGTTCCCGAAAAGCTCAACTGGGATGTCTGGCTCGGCCAGGCGCCCTTGCGCCCATACAATCGCACGCTCCAGTTCAAATGGATGCAGTGGCGCGACTACTCCGGCGGCGAAATGACAAACTGGGGCGCGCACGGCCTCGATCAGATCCAGTGGGCGCTCGGAATGGATGACACCGGCCCGGTTGAGCTATGGCCAATGAAAGACGGCCCCGAGGGCGCAATCGCGTTCCGGTATGCGAACGGCGTCACTGTCCATATGGACCTGCCGGCCAAGGGCGATATGATGGGCGGCGGGCGGTTCATCGGAGAAAAGGGCGCCATTGACATCTGGCGGAATAACTTCAAAATTGACGCTCCCGGCGTTAGGCTGGATCTCCCGCCCCAGGAAGAAATCGAGAAATGGCACGACAAACGCGCGTTGTGGCAGGCGCAATATCACATGGGCTACTGGCTGGAGTGCATCCCGGGTCGCAAGACGCCGAACGCGGACGTCGAGATCGGCCATCGCTCCATCACGGTTGCGCATCTCGCCAACATTACGCGCCGTCTGAATCGGCGGCTGCGGTGGGATCCCGCGCAGGAGCGGTTTCCCGATGACGCCGAAGCGAACGCTCTTGCAAACCGCCCCCGCCGGCGCGGCTACGAGTTGCCGGCTATCTAGCCGCGGTCGCAAGAGCGCGGCCTTCTTTCTTTCGGCCGCTGCGCTGCTCTTCGCCGCCAGCCGACCCGCCGACATCCCCTTTGAGCGCATCATGATCGATTGGACCGCGAGCGAGCCCGCCGCCGCCGCCGACATCAACGGCGACGGCCAGCTGGATATCATCTCCGGCGAGCACTGGTATGAAGGCCCGAAGTGGATCAAACACAAATTTCGCGAGATCAATTTCACCAACAACTACGTCGACGATTTCAGCGACTTGCCGGTAGACGTCAACGGCGACGGCCGCGTCGATATTGTGAGCTGCGCCTGGTTCGCCCGTAAACTGTGGTGGAACGAAAATCCCGGCCAGCCCGGCGCGCTGTGGAAGGAACACGTCAT
This sequence comes from Bryobacteraceae bacterium, assembly GCA_035652975.1. Classification (GTDB taxonomy): domain Bacteria; phylum Acidobacteriota; class Terriglobia; order Bryobacterales; family Bryobacteraceae; genus TMP-7. The sequence goes on from DASRCT010000035.1 coordinate 43,034, forward strand.
CGACGCGCGCTCTCCGGTCGAGTTCGCATTCCTGGTCGATCTGGATAACGATGGCCAGGCCCGCGAGCTGCTGCCCGAATTCGGCGACGGCAAGACGCCGCTCACCTGGTATGAAATCCGCAACGGCGCATTTGTCCCGCACGCTGTTTCGGACCATTCCTACGGGCACGGAATCGGCGCTGGAGACGTAAACCGCGACGGCCGGAATGATATCCTGACGCCTCAAGGCTGGTTTGAAGCGCCCCACGATCCGCGCTCCGGGTCCTGGACATTTCACGGCGATTTCAAATTAGGCGACACCGGTTTCATTCATGTATTGGACATCAACCGCGACGGCCGAAACGACATCGTCTACTCGATGGCTCACAACTACGGCATTTACTGGCTCGAACAGACCGCCGCCGGCGGCTGGACAAGACACGTCATCGATGAGAGCTGGTCCCAATCGCATGCGCTCGTAGTTGCTGACGTCAATCGCGACGGGCAAATGGACCTCGTGACTGGGAAACGCTACATGGCGCACAACGGCCGCGACCCCGGCGAACGCGAACCGCTGGGCCTGTATTGGTATGAGTATTTCCAATCGGCATCGGGCGCGGTAGAGTGGGTGAAGCACGTGATCGATTATGGGTCGCGCGCCGGCGGAGGCATGCAGATTGCCGTCGTCTCATTCGAACCGAAAAAATATCCCGATATTGTAGCCGGCGGCAAAGCGGGGCTCTTTCTGTTTCGGAGTCCCGCCGCGGCCGTGAGGTAATTCGAGGAGGTGCACAGATGAGCAGCGCACAAATCACAACTAACAGAATTGAAGCAGTGCGACAGGCGCTTTCAGAGGGCGAGGGCATCGTTCGCATGGCCCCGTGCTGGGTGCCGCGTTCTTTCCTGATGCCGGGCGGGCGGCTCAAACTCGCGCCAAGCGATCTCTACGCGCTCGGAGCGCATCGCGGCGGGATCGATGAGCGGTGGTTCTCGTCAACAACGCGTGCCGATAACGGTCCGGGCACGCCCGAAGACGAAGGTCTCAGCTACATCCACACCAAGGGCGGCCGCGTACTCCTCAAGGAGGCGATCGAAGAGATCGGCGATGAATTCCTGGGCGCCGACGTGATGCGCGAGCGCGGCGGCTGGAACGTGCTCTGCAAGTTCTTCGACAACCTCGGCCCAATTCCGCACCACCTCCACCAGACGGAAAAGTTCGCGCGCCGCGTCGGACGCAATCCCAAGCCCGAGGCGTATTATTTTCCGCCGCAGTACAACTTCAAAGGCAATAATTTTCCTTATACGTTCATGGGCCTTGAGCCGGGAACAACGCGCGACGATGTTCGCCGATGTCTCGAACGGTGGAACGAAGGCGACAATGGTTTGCTGGATCATTCCAGGGCATACCGGTTAAAGCCCGGTACCGGATGGCAGATCGATCCGGGCATTCTGCATGCCCCGGGGTCGCTGGTCACCTATGAGCCGCAGGTCAACTCTGATGTATTCGCGATGTATCAGTCAATGGTGGAAGGGCGGGCGGTGCCGTGGGACCTGTTGGTGAAAGACGTCCCGCCCGAACATCACCGCGATCTTGATTACCTGCTGGACATGATCGACTGGGAAGCCAATCTCGATCCCGAATTCGCCAAGAACCGCCTGTTCTATCCGATCCCAGTGAAGCCCGAAGAGGAGATGCGCGAGGCGGGATACTCGGAGAAGTGGGTGACCTATTCAACCCCGCACTATTCGGCAAAGGAGTTGACTGTGCTGCCTGGCCGGACAGCGGTCATCAGGGACTCCGCCGCATATGGCGTCATTGTGGTGCAGGGGCGCGGCTCAGTCGGACGCCTCGATGTCGAGACGCCGGCGATGATCCGTTTCGGCGAGATGACCAGCGACGAGTTGTTCGTCACCGCCGCCGCGGCGCGCGAAGGCGTGCGCGTCGCTAACGCCAGCAAGACCGAGCCGCTGGTTATGCTGAAACATTTCGGCCCGGGCAATCCCGACGCCGAGCCGCTGGTCGGGAAGAAGCCACGCTGAACTGCAAACCCTGCGCACTCACCGCCGTCGCGCGCGCAGGTCTTCAAAGGCCTTCATATGGCGCGCGGCGTCGGCTGCCCGGCCCATTTTCCGGTAGATCTGGGCTAGCTGAAAGTGCGCTGACTCAGCCAGCGCGGTGTCCTGTTCGGCCTCGAGCACCTGCGTCAGATATTTTTCCGCCGCTGCCGTATCGCCTCTGGCGTTCATGGCTTTACCGAGCGCCAGCAACGTCTCCGGCATGCCTGGCTCAAGCTTGTTTGAACGCTCCAGTGCAGCCAGCGCTTCCGCAAGCCGTCCGCGATTCAACAAGACAGTCCCGAGTTTGTAGGCCGCCGCCGCCGATCCGGGAGCGAGCTGCGCCTCGGCGCGAAACTCGCTCTCTGCTTTTTCGTAATCCCCCATTTGCAGATACAGATCGCCGAGCGCGTAATGAACGTCGCGGATATCGGGACGGAGCTTCAGCGCCGCCCTGAAGTGCTGCTCAGCAGCTTGACCATTTCCCGCCGCAGCCATCGCTTCGCCCATCAGTTGCTCTGCGCGCGGGGAGGCCGGATTTTCTCTTCGGATGCGGTCGAATAGTTGCTTCGACAGCCGCCCGTGCGCCTCGCCCAGGTAGTACATCAGGTCCGGGTCGTTAGGCCGTTTGAGCAGCGCTGCCTCCAGCCTATCCACCGCCTCGCGCTCACGACCGGTTTCGAGCAGGGCCACGCCCAGCAGCTCCTCCGCCCCGCCCTGTTCAAGGTGCAGGAGCGCCTCCTTGGCAAAGCCCTGCGCCAGCAGAGCCGCTCCGAGCATCGCGTGGGCGCCGGGGAGGTCGGGATTCAATTCGAGGGCCTTGCGCAGCTCGGGAATCGCTGCGCCGTAATCGCGCCTTTCCAGGTATGCCGCGCCCAGGTTGACGTGGGCCGCCGCGAGCGACGGCGCTAATTCCGCAACACGGCGAAATTCGCGAATCGCGCCGTCCAGGTCGCCCGCCTCTTTCGCTCTCAAGCCGGCATCCACATGCTGGCGGAGCTCAGCCGTCGCCTGCAACGCGACGACGAACAACAGCGCCGAAATCATTCCGGCTCCTTCACAGTAATGACGCGGTTCACGGGAATGTTGGCCAGCATCTGACGCCGACCGCACGGCCAGACAATCTCGATGTCCGCCCGCGTCCTGCTTCCCAGCCCGAAATGAACGCGTCCGTCTCCTGCCGACAGATAGCTGCCTGATGTGGTGCAGTAAGCCCACTGGTCGCCCGCTCGCACTTTCGCGCCGGCGCCATCCCTGTTGCTGCGGGCGCCGATCAGCTTCAGCGTGATCCAATGATTCCCGTTCGGACGCCCGCGCAACATCACCGGTCGTCCGCCCAGGACGGCGACTATTGCATCCATCGCGCCGTCGTTGTTGAAATCGCCGATGGCGGCGCCACGGCCCGCCAGCGCCGGCATTCCCGTCAACTCCACGCGCTCAAATTTACCCCGGTCATTACGGAACAGCGCGGGCGCCTCGCGGTAGCGCAGTGCGGAGTTAATTCGCTCCACGTTGTCGAGTACATGCCCCTGGGAAACAAACACGTCCTTCCATCCGTCGTTATCGAAGTCCGCAAACCCGACGCCCCACCCCGAACTGCGCGCGCTCAATCCCGCCAGTCCGCTGGAAAGGCTCGCATACGCAAAATGCCCGCCGCCTTCGTTGCGATACAGAGCGTACTTCTCAAGCGCAAGATTCGTCACCAGGATGTCGGGCCGCCCGTCGTTGTCATAATCGGCAAAAGCGACGCCCATTCCGGCATAGGGTCTGCCGTCGTCTGACAAGGCCACGCCCGCATCCATCGCCCTTTCCTCAAAGGTCCCGTCGCCCTTGTTGTGGAACAGAAATTGCGCCATGCCGTCGTTGGAAACAAACACATCCGTAAGCCCGTCGCCGTCGTAGTCATTAAAAGCGACGCCCATTCCCTTCCCTTTCGCCGCAGCGAGACCCGATGCCGCGGTGACATCGCGAAACCGGCCGGCGCCCTCATTATGGAACAGCAGATTGGCGATGCCTTCATACTTATCCGGACGGCAGTAGGAGTGAAAGGGCGTCCCACATAGAATATTCCGGTCAAAATCCCAGTTGAGATACCGTGACACGAACAGGTCGAGTCGCCCGTCGTTGTCGTAATCGAAAAAGCCCGCCGACACCGACCAGCCGCCGCCGCCCACGCCAGCCGCCTCGGTGACGTCCGTGAAAGTTCCATCGCCGTTGTTGTGATAAAGGCGATTCTGGCCGAAATTCGTTATGTAAATGTCAGGATGGCCGTCGTTGTCATAGTCTCCTACAGCAACGCCCATGCCGTAATTGTTCCCCGGGTTCGCGAGTCCGGCGGCTGCCGTGACATCGGTAAAGGTTCCGTCGGGATTCTGCCGGTACAGACGGTTCCAGTATGCCGGCTCCCGGCGGCGATAGTCGGGGGGCAATTTCTGCGGGTCTTCGATCCTCCCTCCGTTCACCAGAAATACGTCTAGCAGGCCGTCATTGTTGTAATCGAAAGCGGCGACCCCGCCGCCCATCGTCTCGATCAGGTATTTCTTCGAGGTGGGGGAATTACGGTGCTCAAAATCAACGCCGGCGGGCTTGGTCAGCTCAAGCGGCGGCTTCTGCGCCGCATGAGACAACAAGGCGGCGCAGAGGCCAGCTCGAACTGCCGCGCGCATCAGAACAGCAGGCGTAAAGCGAATTGTATCAGGCGCGGGTCGTTATATTGCCCGCTGACGACCCCAAACTGCGGCACGCCGAGCGACGTCCCCGGGTAGCCGAACCGCACGCGGTTAAAGAGATTAAAAATCTCGGTGCGGAACTGCAGCCCCACTCTCTCCGTAATCGCCGTGTTCTTGAAGACCGTGAAATCAAAGTTGTTGATGCCGTGCGATCGGACATCGGGCATGGTGCGCGATGAGTTGCCGAAGGTAAATGGCGAAGGCAGCGAAAACGCCGCCGTGTTGAACCACTGGTTGAGCCGCGATTGCGCCGATCCATCAATTTTGGCGCTGATGCCTGTGCGGTTTGGCCGCTGCCCCGCCCCGAATCCATTGGTGTTCGTCGCAACGCTGATTGGCAGCGGATTCCCGGATTGGAAGGTAGTGACGCCATTGATGCCCCAGCCGGAAACCAGCTTGTCTGCGACGCCGCGCACATCGCCGCCAAACGGCTGTCCTTTGCCAAAAGGCAGGTCCACGATGTAGCTGATCACCGCGCGATGGGGCGTATCATATAACGCCAGCGAACGCTCCAGACGCAGGTTGTAGTTATCCTGCGCGCCGCCGACGCCTCCGCCCGGCTCCAGCCAGCCGGTAATCGTGTCCGTGTCGCTGATCAGCTTCGACCATGTGTATGAGCCGAGGATGGTCCCGCCGCGCGCGAATCGCTTCTCCAGCTTGACTTGACCGGAGTGATAGATGGAATTGCGATTGGTCGGATTCTTCATATTGAAGGCCGTGTACTGCGGGTAGGGGCGCAGCAACTGGCCATACGCCACCATAGGCTGAGACAACGCGCCGAGCAGGATCTGTCCATAGAACGGATTGGGAACGAGCTGATTCAGGCGACTTGCGCCGAGAGCCATAAACTGGTTCGGAAGTTGATCCAGATTCTGGTCGGCGCCAGGCAGGTGCGTTCCTTTTGAGCCCGCATAGGCGACCGAAAGCGCCATGCCGCCGGCCAGCTCACGCTCGATATCGAAGTTCCACTGCTGGGCGTAGGCAAACCGCGAATTGTAGATGGTGGATGCGAGTCCCTGCCCGTAGAGGAGCTGCTGGACATTCGGCGCCCTGCCCGGCGCCGGAAGGAGGCCGTTTGGAAACGGATTGCGCAGTGGATCGTTGGGAGTCACGGAACCGTCCAGAGTTGCGTTCCACGGATTCGTGAATGAATTAACCGGATCGTTGTTCGGGGAGCGGTTCCATTCTACGTCATTGGGCAGATAGAAGATGCCGTAGCCCGTGCGAACAACGGTTTTGTTTGTGACGCGCCAGGCGACGCCTAAACGCGGGCCCCACAGATTGCCGAGCGTGTTATTGTTGCGACTCGGATTGTCCGGGGAGTTCACCAGGCCGACCTTGCCCTGCAAGTTCAAGCCGGTCACGCTGGAAAGCGGGCTCGGCACATTGGGCAACAGAACCGTCATGCGATCAAAGCGCTCGGACCACGGGCCCATCTGCTCGAACCGCAGGCCGTAGTTCACGGTCAGCCTCGGCGTCGCCTGCCACTGGTCGCCTATGTAGTAGGCGCGGTAGATCATCTGTCCGGCGACGAGATTGTTCTGCGTTACCCCGCCGCCTGTGCCGTACCCCAGCAGAAATGACGCGAACCCGTTGCCCGTGCCGGCCGCGGCGAACGGATTCACAGACGTCATTAACGCATCAAAATTAAACGATCCGGAGGGGTTGTTCTGCTGGTAATAATTGTGCGTATTTCTGCGGACTTCGGCGCCGAATTTTAAGGTATGGCTCCCCCAGATTTTCGTCATGCTGGGCACAAGCGAATAGACGTCGTTGCGGGCGATGATCGTGCTTCCCGTGCCACTGGTGCTGAACACGCCGTTGTAGCCGGTCACCACCGGCTGCGGCACTACGCGGAATACAACCTGATTGTTCATCGAGGCGGGCCAGCCCAGTTGGGTGAGATCGTAACCCGCCGTAAGCGACGTCCGGTCATAGCTGAAGCGCATGTAAGCAATCCGGAAATCGCCAATCAGCGTGGGCGTGAACGAGTGGGTGTCGGCGATTACGGCGGAGTTTGTATTGAACGTCTCCGTGCAGCGATCGACGCAGGTTTTGGTCTTATACGGGTCGATCGGCAGGTTCAGATTGGTCCAGTACGTGTACCGCACAAAACCCCGGTTCTTTTCAGAGAAATTCTGGTCAACGCGCGCGTTGTACTGGTCGTTGTCGCCCCCGACGCTGGCGTTGGCCGTATAGTTGTTCACATTCGTGAACGGCGCGCCGGGACCGTTGGCGCGAGCCCACAAATTCTCGAGGACCTTGGCCGCCGGATCGATGCGGCTAGCAGGAATGAGGTTGCCCGGGAACTGCTGGCGCGTGATGATATCGTTCCCGCTGGCATCCTTTGCGCAAGCCGGATTTCCCAAGCGCCCGCAGGTGGTCAGCGGATCATAGATCGGAATCAAGGCGCCGCTTGAGTTGCGCAAATTTGAGAAATCGCCTGCCCGCATTGCATCGGTCGGCACAGTGAAGACATACGAAGCGCCCTGCCGGAGACGGAAACCCTCCCAGCCGAAAAAGAAGAACGTCTTATCTTTAATGATCGGACCGCCGGCATTCGCGCCGTACTGATTCTGTGAGAACGCAGGCCGCTGCACGCCGGCCTTGTTGTTGAAGAAGGTGTTAGCGTTCAGTTCCCGGTTTCGAAAGAATTCGTACAAGCTGCCGTGCAGCGAATTGGTTCCGGATTTGGTCACCAGGTTGATCGCGCCGCCGGCAAAGCGTCCGAATTCCGGGCCGAGATTATTGGTCTGAACGCGGAATTCCTGAATGGCGTCCTGAGTGGGAACCAGAGCCGTCAGGTTGGCGTACGACGCATTGATGGGAGCGCCGTCAAGATAGGACGCGCTCTGATTCGACTGGCCGCCGCCGATCTGATAGTTGCCCCAGGCGAAGGGATTGGTGCCGGTGGGCGTGGTTCCCGATTGGCCGCCCGGCACAACTCCGGGAACCAGGGCTACCAGCCCGAACACGTTGCGCCCGTTCAGGGGCATCTCAAGCACTTTCCGCGCTTCCACTACTTGCCCGAGCGCGGCGTTCTCGGTTTGCAGGAGCGGCGTTTGCGCGGTCACCTCCACTACCTGGCTGACATCGCCCACCTGCATTGTCACGTCAATGCGGACTGCGCTCTGCACTTCCACAGTGATCGGCTCGCGCGCAAAGCGCCGGAACCCTGATTTTTCCACCTCTACTTTGTATTGGCCGGGAACCAGATTGACGAAATGAAAATTGCCGTTCTCGTCACTCTGCATCACCCTCCGCTCGCCGGTGCCGAGATTAGTCAGAGTGACATTCGCTTGTGGGACAAAACCTCCAGTTGGGTCGCTGACAGCGCCGACGATGGAGCCGTAAAAGGTCTGGCCGAACGAAACCATTGCCGCCGCCATCCACACGAGCAATGACTTGAATCTCATCGATTCCCCCTAAGCCCCAGACA
>DASRCT010000036.1:0-27975 GCA_035652975.1 Bryobacteraceae bacterium
TCAGCCCGGTCGGCTTCAGCAACAGCAGCGCCCCGTTCAGGGTAAAGCGCGATTCTTCCATGGAGATCGCAAAAATAGTCTTAGAGATCATGGAAGCAAGCGCGCTGGCCGGAATCTCCGCAAGCTGTTCGGGCATCTCCGGCAGCTCCGGAAAGCTTTCCCGCGACATGCCGGCAATCCGTGTCCTGGAGCGCCCGCACAACAGACTTGCCCACTGATTTTCCGCAAGCTTCACGCTTACGTCAGCGTCTGGCAGCAGGCGCACGTAATCCAGCAGCCGCCGCGCTGGAATCGTGCCGGCGCCCGCCCGTTGCACTCTGGCCGGACATGCGCATCGGATCCCTAACTCAAGATCCGTAGCCGTAAGCAGAATGCGATCTCCGGCGGCTTCAACCAGCACATTGGAGAGGATCGGGATTGTTGTCTTCTTCTCAACCACGCCTTGCGACAGATTCAGTTCCCGTACGAGATCTGTCTTGCTTACGGTGAATTCCATGGGGAATCGGTTCTCCGATCTCTACTCAGGTCCCTATACTGATCACTGCTTAAAAGAGAACAGAATTCATAAGGCCTGTTGAAATGTGCAATTCTGTCTAAATTATAGCAAATTAAATCGTTTCCGTCATTCGTGCGGTGTTGAAAACAGAGTCGTTCCCAGGGCCGAGCAGAGCCTCCTCTGGCTTCCTCCACAGCCGTGCGCCTCGAGTCTTGAAGCCGTTCTGTGGAAATCATTACAACTTTAATGAATGGAATCGGTTAGACTGTGGATGGTCCTGTTTAAATCCGGATCCTTTTGGCGCAGTTGCTCGATTTTCTGGACCGAGTGCAGCACCGTTGTGTGATGCTTCCCCCCAAACACCCGTCCGATTTCGGGGAGCGAAGCCTGGGTGAGCTCTTTGATCAGGTACATCGCAATCTGGCGCGGAAACGCAATCTGACGGGCGTTCGTCTTCTGTTTCAATTGTGCCGGCTGCAAGCCGAACCTCTCCGCCACTGCGCGCAGGATCGAGTCGAAACTAACCCGCCGGTCCTGGCCCTGAGTCAAGTGCTTTAACACCTGCTGCGCCATCGGCAATGTGATCGCTGTTCCTGTAACCGATGAGTAGGCAATCAGCTTTACCAGCGCGCCCTCCAGCTCCCGTACGTTTGACTTGGTTTTCATGGCGATGAAGACTCGCACGTCTTCCGGCAGCTCGACGCCCTCCGCCTCAGCCTTCTTGTCGAGAATCGCCATCTTTGTTTCGAGGTCCGGCGGCTGGATATCCACCATCAGACCCCATTCGAACCGTGATCGCAGACGCTCCACCAAGCCGGGCGTATTCTTTGGAGGAGCATCGCTCGATATCACGATCTGCTTCTGATGGTCGTAAAGCTCGTTGAATGTGTGAAAAAATTCCTCCTGGGTGCGGTCCTTGCCGGCGAGCACTTGAATGTCGTCAATCAGCAGGACGTCTGCGGAGCGATAGTGTTGATGAAACAGCGGCATGCGATCACTCTTGATGCACGTGATCATCTCGTTCATAAAGCGCTCGCTCGAGGTGTACACGATGCGCATGGACGCGAAATCCTGCAGCAGCGACCGGCCGATTGCATGCATCAGGTGGGTCTTGCCCATTCCGACGCCCCCGAAAATGAACAGCGGGTTGTATGTCTTCGATGGCCGCGCGGCAACCGCCTTCGCCGCGGCGTGCGCAAACTGATTGCACGAACCCACCACAAACGTGTCGAACGAGAATTTCGGATTCAGCTGGCTCATCGAAGAGGCAAACTGGACGCCGCCTTCGTCTGTGTCTCGACCGTTCGCGGCCGCTGAAGCGTCCAGACCGTGAATTTCATACCGAATCCGCGTTATGGGCAAGGCAGCCGCCCCGATGGCGGACCGGACGTGTTCGCCAAACTCCTGCTCCAGCCAGTCCCGCGTTACAGGGTCCGGAACGCGAACCCGAAGAACATCCCCCTCCACACGCTCAAACTCGGTTCTGCGAAACCAGTTCTCGTATTCATCGGCGCTGATGCGCGCCCGTACGTGTTGCTTGACCAGCTCCCAAGCGTTCATTTTTTGTTCCGCGCGTTGGCGCGCGCCTTTTGCACATGTTTTCCACAGGTGTGGAAAATATATAGAATTCCAGCTTTCGATTGCGGGTGAAACCCGGTTTGACGTCCCTTTCGAGGCCCGGCCTGAACCTCGTTTCGGTTTGGTTGCGGAACTTCAGTCTAGCACAAATGGACAGCGCAAAAACGGAAAGTTTTTGAAAATTGTATGGGCTGTAACGCGTTGATTTTTTGCTAGTTATTTTCACCTACTTGTGTAGTAAAACATTTCAGATCAGGTGTGTTCGCAGGCCCTCCGCGCCTCATTTGACACTTTGCCCCGCTGTGCGAGACAATGGCGTTGACTCCAGGCGGGAGTAACTCAGCTGGTAGAGTGCAACCTTGCCAAGGTTGATGTCGCGGGTTCGAATCCCGTCTCCCGCTCCATAGCCGATAGCGACACGCAGGCTGTTAACATTCTTATGAAGGCTACCTTCGCAGCCGGGTGCTTCTGGGGCGTCGAAGAGCTGTTCCGAAATACCCCCGGAGTGCTGTCAACCCAGGTCGGTTACACTGGGGGCCACACGCCAAACCCCACTTACCAAGAGGTCTGCACGGACCGGACAGGCCATGCCGAGGCCGTTGAAATTGAGTATGATCCCGAGCGCGTCTCCTATGAGCAACTGCTCGAGATCTTCTGGGCAAACCACGATCCGACGACTTTGAACCGCCAGGGTCCTGACATTGGAACCCAGTATCGCTCCGCGATCTTTTATCACAGCCCGGAGCAAAAGGCCGCCGCGATCGCTTCCAAACAGGCGCTGGAGCAATCAGGCCGGTTTCGCCGGCCCATCGTGACGGAGATCGTCGCGGCCGGGCCGTTTTACCGCGCTGAGGAGTATCACCAGCAGTATCTGGCAAAACGCGGTCTCAGCCATTGCCATCTCTAAGCCGGCGACGCGCTTCCGAAGCAGACGTTTCGACCTGCTATACTGACTCCGCACCGGTATTTCGGTTGCACCTCGGAGTTTTGACCGCACATGCAACCTACAGCGACCCAGGCGCCCGCGGCTGAGAACGTGGAGTCGAATCCTGCCTGGGAGCGCGTGCAGCTCGCGCGTCATCCTAAGCGGCCCCATTCGCTCGATTACATCCAGCGCCTGTTTAGCGAATTCCATGAGCTCCACGGCGACCGGGCCTTCGGCGACGATCCGGCGGTGATCGGCGGCATCGCTTATTTCGACGGCCGCCCCGTTATGGTCATCGCACAACAAAAGGGCCGCGACACGAAACAGAAGCTGTATCGCAATTTCGGCATGCCCAAGCCGGAGGGTTACCGAAAGGCGATGCGCCTGATGCGGCTGGCCGCAAAATTCGGACGGCCCATTATCACCTTCCTCGACACTCCGGGCGCGTACCCGGGCATCGACGCCGAAGAGCGCGGGCAGGCCGAGGCCATTGCCACCAATCTTCGTGAAATGTCTCGTCTCAGCGTGCCCGTGATCGCCATCGTTATCGGCGAGGGCGGCAGCGGCGGAGCCTTGGCGCTGGGGATCGGCAACCGCGTCTTGATTATGGAAAACGCCATTTACAGCGTGATTTCTCCTGAGAGTTGCGCGGCCATTATTTACCGCGACGCCGCGAAAGCTCCACAGGCCGCTGCGGCGCTGAAGCTGACCGCGCCGGATCTGCTGGAGCTCCGGCTGGTGGATGGCATCATCCCCGAACCTCCCGAAGGGGCGCATGCCGATCATGACAAAGCGGCCGAATTCGTCGGCGCCGCGATTCGAAGCGCGCTCGGTGAACTCGCGAACCTGTCGCCTGCGGAATTGATCGAAGAGCGCTATAACAAGTTCCGGCAGATGGGCAACTACTTCACCGAGGTCCCCCTTTGAGCAAGCCCGCGGCCGCCGGAGTTGTGTTCCTGCTGATGGTGCTGGCCGTTCTCGTCTATTCGACCGTCAACCTGGCGCGCAATCGCGTTCGCGTCGAGGCCTGCATGGAATTCAACGGCCGGCGCGACTGCCGCACCGCCTCCGGCGAGAACCGGGACGCCGCCCTGCGCGCCGCAGTTTCGACCGCTTGCGCGATGATCGCCTCCGGCGTGGGCGACACCACGGCTTGTGAGCGATCGAATCCTGTCAGCGTGCGCTGGCTGAAGTAGTCCTGCGCGCCTCCAAAAACAGGTTCAGCCGCTCCATGGCTTGTTCGAGAATATGCTTTTCGGCGGCATAACAGATCCGCACCGAGCCCTCGCCGCCGGCCCCGAATGCCGCGCCGGGCGCGAGGCCGACCCGGCTCTCCATTAACAATTCCCGGCAGAATTCAAACGAGTCTTCGACGCCATCCATCTGCGGGAACAGGTAAAACGCGCCTTCCGGCTTAGGGACGCGCACGCCAGGCATCTGTGATAGCGCGGCAAGGCAGAAATCACGGTTCTGCCGCAACCGCGCCACCATCTCCCGCAGGGCGGCCTCGCCCCAGAGAAGCGCTGTTTCAGCCGCACGCTGCGCAAAGCTCGGCGCATGGGAAACGATAAATTCGTTCAGCCGGGCGGCGCGCGCCGCAAGGTCCTTGCGCGCCACCAGCCATCCCACCCGCCAACCCGTCATGCAGTACGCCTTGGAAAAGGATTGAATCACAACCACGGCGTCATCGCGGCCGGCTTTCCTCAGGATCGAGGGCGCACTCAGATGCTCCGGCGGATTCGCGTTCGCAGGCAGGTCCGGATAATATAGGCGCTCGTAGACCTCGTCCGCCATCAGCCACAATTCATGCCGGCGGGCGAACTCCAGCAGTCGCTCCTGGTCGCGTTCGGACGCTACCCAGCCGAGGGGATTCGACGGCGAAGTGTACAGCAACATTCTGGTTCGGGGCGTTACCGCAGCCTCGAGCGCGTCAAAGTCGATTTCATAGCGGCCGCCGGCGAGCGCGTGCGGAATCTGGTGGACCAGGCCGCTGGCCATCATGACGTTGGCCGGACCGTTGGGCCACGCCGGCGTCAGTACGATCGCGCTGTCTCCCGGGTCGATGATGCATCGGATCGCGACATTCAGAGCCTGCACTCCCGAGGCCGTAATCACGATTTCGGTTTCCGGATCGAGCTCCACGCCGTGCAGCTCGCGGTAGTATCTGGCGAGCGCTCGCCGGGTCGAGGGCAGCCCGGCGTTTTCCGTGTAATACGTAAAACCGTCCGCCATCGCCTTCTGAGCCGCGTGTTTGATGTACTCCGGCGTGGGCAGATTCGATTCGCCAAAATACAGCCTGAGCACGCCGTCCATCGACATCGCGATCTCGGCAAGCTCTCGGATTCGTGAAGGGGGCACGCTCATCGCCGAAGGCGCAACCTGGGCCGGCATAGTGACACGACCAGTGTAAACCCAGCGGCGCGCGCCGCCCGCGGGTGCGCTCGCTCGCCAACCCAAGCCGTCGCCATGGGCCCAGCTTGTTGAGCTCGCTAAGGCAACCGGCCACGCCCGTCGATAAGCCTCACAGATGCGCAGAGATCTTCGGCGTTGCGAACGCCGCCCGCATTCGATCTCGGTCCGGCTGAGCTGGCAGGATGCGCTCGGGGGCTTCAAGTTTGCCGCCGCCAGAAGCATCGACATCTCAGCGACGGGCATCCGTCTTGAAGCTCCCGAAGGTCTTGCGCCTCGCAGCTACGTCCTCTTGCAGGCTGATGCCGCCGGACTCGCCGGTTCGGCTTCGGTTCGCCATTGCATCCGTTGCGGCGGTAAGTTCATCGTCGGTCTGGAATTCAGCACACCGTTGCCCCAGGCGCATCCTGCTCTGGGCAATGGTACGCCGGGCTGCGGCCGTTAGTTGAGGCCCACCGGCGCCCCCTGCCGCGCTATAATTGAGGTCCCCTCATAATTCCACGTCGAAACCTAAGGAACCTGTACTTCGTCGGCGGGTATCCATACAATTTCGCAGGGAGGCTGCGTACACGTGAAAAAAATCGAGGCCATTATCCAGCCGCACAAGCTTGAGGATGTCAAGAACGCTCTCAAGAACATCGGCATTGATGGTATGACCGTCACCGAGGTCCGCGGGCACGGGCGGCAAAAGGGGCATAAAGAGATCTATCGCGGAATGGAGTACCAGGTCGACCTGCTCCCCAAAGTGAAGCTCGAAGTGGTGGTTCCCTCCGAGCGAAGCGAGGAGGTCATCAATGCGTTGCTGTCTTCGGCGCGCACCGGAAAGATTGGCGATGGCAAAATCTTTGTCTTCGACGTGGCTGACGCGATCCGAATCCGCAACGACGATCGGGGCGACGCAGCGCTCTAGCCATGGCTGATCCCGCGACATGGATGCTTGATCCGCGGGTCCCCACCAGCGACGAGACCGCGCGCGCACTGGCCGAGCGCGCCGCCCAGGTAGATGGAATCGCTGTTGAGGCGTTCGACAGGACCATCGGCGCTGAACTCGGCGATCGTTTGGCAGCGATTGCCGTCGGCGGGTATGGCCGGCGCGAGTTGTTCCCCCACTCCGATATTGACGTTTTGATTCTGGTTCGTGAGGACCTCCGTACCGAGGTCCTGCGCGAGCCGGTCGGGCGTTTTGTCCAGGCGCTCTGGGACGCGCGCCTGCGCCTGAGCCACTCCGTCCGCACCGTTGCGGAATGCTGTGAACTTTACGAGCAGAACGTCGAGTTGAGCATCAGTCTGCTCGACGCCCGGCCGCTTTGCGGCAGCGTCGCGCTCAGTGAGGAGCTGACGGCCAGCTTGCCCCGCTTCTATCGCGTTCAGGGCGATTCCGTAGCCCGCCACTTGGCCCGCCTCACTCGCATCCGGCACGCCAAATTTCAAAACACCATCCACCACCTCGAACCGGATGTTAAAGATGGTCCGGGCGGCATCCGCGACCTTCAGGTTGTGCGCTGGCTTACAAAGTTGCGCGGCGACGCGGGTGCAGCGGCCGTGCTCGAGAACGCGCGGGCGTTTTTGTTCCCCTTGCGGTGGTTTCTGCACGCCGAATCGCGCCGCGACAACAACGTGCTCAGCTTTGACGCCCAAGAGGCGCTCAGCTCGCAGCCCGACGCGGTGATGCAACAGTTCTACCGCCATGCTCGCGACGTGCATCGCGCCGCGGTTGACCTGCTCGAGGCGGTGGAGGAGCGCGACCGGTCGCTGCTTGCGCAGTTCCGCGAATGGCGTTCCCGGGTGTCGAACGCAGATTTCACAATCCAGCGCGAACGCGTTCTGCTGCGATCCCCGCATCAGTTGAGCGTCGATCCCTCGCTGATGTTCCGGCTGTTTGAGTTCTCAGCTCGGCACGCCGTTGCGCTGGCGCCCGATACCGAGCGCCGCGTCACGGATGCCGCCCGGGCGCTCGCTCCAAGATTGCAGCTCGGCGGATGGTGGCGCCATTTCCGCGCCGTGCTGTCGCAACCCAGGACCTCGCTAGCCTTGCGGGCCATGGTCGATTCCGGCGCGCTGGAGGCGCTGATGCCCGAATGGCGCAACATTGATTGCCTGGTGGTGCGCGATTATTACCACCGCTACACGGTCGACGAACATACTCTGGTGGCCCTCGAAAAACTGGAAGATATCGGCGAGCCCGCCTTTCGCGATCTCATGTCGGAGATCGATGATCCCGCTCTGCTGAAATTCGCGATCCTGATGCATGACATCGGAAAGGGTCGTGGAAATCACGTTCAGGAGTCATGCGCGCTCGCGCGCCGCATCGCCGAGCGCTCCGGAATGAGCGCCGGCGAGCGCGATACCGCGCTGTTTCTGGTGGAGAAGCATCTGGAGCTGTCGTCAGCGATGAACTCACGGGATCTCAGCGACCCGGATACGGGTCGCGTTCTCGCCGACGCAGTCGGCACAGTCGAACGTCTGAAGATGCTGGCGATGCTGACCTACGCAGATATTTCCGCCGTCAATCCCACAGCCATGACGCCCTGGAGGCGCGAGCAGCTTTGGCGCGCGTATCTGGCCGCTTATGCCGAACTGACGCGAGAGCTCGATACGGATCGGATCCGCAACGCGACGGCTTCTCTGGCGCCGGATCTGGCCGCATTTGTCGAGGGTTTTCCAACGCGCTATTTGCGAACGCACGAGGAAAGCGAAGTCCGCCGGCATCGGGAGCTCGCGATGACAGCCGAGCAGAAGGGCGCCGCCGTTTCCCTGGAGCGCAGAAATGGCGTGTATCAGGTTTGCGTCGCCGCCCCGGACCGCCCCTTTCTGTTCGCCTCCATCTGCGGCGCCCTCGCCTCTTTCGGTTTGAACATCGTCAAGGCCGAAGCGTTTTCCAACGCAGCCGGCATGGTCCTCGACACCTTCACCTTCGCCGATCCCAACCGGACGCTTGAATTGAACCCGACCGAGCGCGACCGCCTTGAGGACATGGTCTGCCGCGCCGCGATGGGACGAGTCGATGTGAAGCGCATGCTGGCGAATCGCAGGCCGCCAGCGCGCATCCAGCGGGTGCCGCCGCGCGTCGTCTTTAACAACGACGCGTCTCAGCATGCGACCTTGGTGGAAATTGTCGCCGAGGACCGCACCGGCCTGTTGTACGACCTTGCGACCGCCATGTCACAGGCTGGCTGCGATATCAGCGTTGTGCTTATCGATACCGAGGCGCAGCGAGCCTTGGATGTGTTCTATGTCACAGTCGGCGGCCTAAAGCTCAGCGCCGAGTTCCAAGCGCGCCTGCGCCCCGTTCTGCTCGCCGCGTGCGGAGCAGCGTAGTCGCTGGTGCGCGGGCGCGTCGTGCGTCCCGGCAAATTCTTCATCATTGCTTCTGTCTGAACTGCGGATAAGCTTTGTTAAGCCTTTGAATTATATAGCCGTGCGCCTTGGCATCGCGCTTGCACTGGGCTCCGTGTCTAAACGGAGGATGAAGGGCTTATATTTCCGCTCGCTTTGAAGCGGAATCGTGGGGGGAAGCAATGCTTAATTTTTGGACCGGGTTTGGATGCGGAGTCGCAGTTGGGATGCTGTTTGCGCCCAAGTCTGGCGAACACACGCGTGAGTACCTGGCCTCGATGGCGTCCGGGGGCGTCGGCTACATCAAACGGCAGGCTGAGGAGATTCGTGAAACGGCGCTCGATGCAGTCGAACGGGGGCGTGATGTGGTGAACCGTCAAATGGAACGGTTGGCCGCCGCCAGCCAGAATTCCGCCGCCGAGATCTACCACCGATAACGCTCAACGACAATTGAGAACGCCACTGTGCGGCGCTCCTCGTGTTGGGATCACGGTCCGGGGAAGAGCTCTTTAAAATGTTACGCTGCGCGGTCCAACGCTCGCGCCAGCGGCGCAGGTTCGACGCGCGCCAAGCCCAGACTCTCCAACAGGCGAATCACCGGCCACGCCGGATCGACTTCGCCTCTGCGCAGCGACAAGCGAGCCGAGGTCGGAAATTCGTGATGATTGTTATGAAGCCCCTCGCCGGCGGTCAACCACGCGACGGACTGTAAGTTCGTGGCGCCATTCTCGTAATTTCTGTAACCACTGTGGTGGCAGAGTGCGTTGATCATCGAGTTCAGCAACACATAGGCGACAAGATGAAACGCCCAGGCCGCCATTCCCCATGCCCAGCCGAACAGTCCGATAAAAACCGCTAGACCCGCCAGTACGCCGTACTCGATGAAGGGTATGCGGTCGATGAGATCGGGCTTATAGTCGGGCGTGTATTTGTAAACTGTCGCTCTGTTTTTCGTTTCGCGCTTGTAATAAAAATAGTTGCCCAGCAGAACCCGCCACAATCCGTAAACCTTCGGACTGTGCGGGTCGCCCTCGCGATCCGAGAAGTGGTGATGCTTGCGGTGCACGGCAGCCCATTCACGCGGTACAACGCCCGTGAAGACGGAAAGATGCAGATGCATCAGGTTCGCGATCACAGGATGAAGATGCAATCCGCGATGCGTGATCGAGCGGTGCAGGTAAATTGTAGTCAGGAAAACAGAAATCTGCAATATGATGAATGTAACTGTAAAAATCGAGAGTAGATGCATCCTTATCCTTTATTGGCGATGTGGACTTCGAACAGGTAGGATCGCAGCTCCCCACGAATGGGACGGGACGAAAAGATCTACCCAGACAGCCGTTTCCAGTCTAACAGAAACAGTAGAAGAACGAAGCCAATACTCGCAATAAAATGATTGCCCCTCTCAAAAAACGTTTCGCCAACAACGATCATGCCGTTGTGAAATAATCTCTGAGTGAGTAAACTCTCCAACGCATGAAGCGCCCGCCGGCGCCGGCGCAGCCAGCAAGCGGACAGACGGACGGATGCGGGAGGGCGGCGTTGTGCGCAACTTAGTGGAGAGCGCACAAGCCGCGGCGCGCGTCGCGCAACAACTTGGCGAAGCGGGAAGCGCGCAGCGGGGCTGTCAAAATGCGAGTTATTGAGGAGCAGAATTATGAAATTGGCGACGTTCCGGCGCTCCGGCAAGGCGCCTGAGGCCGGGGTTATCGCCGGCGATCGCGTAATCAGCCTGTCGGGCGCCGGCTACCCTGACATGCTGAGCGTGCTCGCGCTGGGCGAGGAGGCGCTGGCCAGGATTGAAAACTGGGTGTACAACCCCCCGCCTGACGCCGTGGCGGATCTCGAGTCGGTTACGCTGATGGCGCCAGTCCCGCGCCCCCCAAAACTGATTTGCGTCGGCTTGAACTACCGCGATCACGCCCTCGAATCCAATATGGAGATCCCCAGAACGCCGACGATCTTCAACAAGTTTCCAAACACCGTGATCGGGCCGGGCGACCCCATCGTGCTGCCCCGGAACTCGGAAAAGCCGGATTATGAAGCGGAATTTGCGTTTGTGATCGGCCGCGGAGGGCGGAACATCCCGGCCGCGCGCTGGCGGGACCATGTCTTCGGCTACACGATCGTCAACGACGTCAGCGCGCGCGATTATCAGATGGCCACTACGCAATGGCTCATGGGCAAAACCTTCGACACGTTTGCTCCAATGGGACCGTGGATTGTGACCGCGGACGAGATCGCTGATCCTCATGCGCTTGATATCAGCCTGGAAATCGGCGGTGAAGTTTTGCAGCGTTCGAACACCCGGGAGTTGATCTTCGATGTTCCCAAGCTGGTGGAGTATGTCTCAAGCGTCGTCACGCTCGAGCCTGGCGATGTTTTTTCCACCGGCACGCCCTCCGGCGTGGGATTCGCGCGCAAGCCGCCCCGCTGGCTGAAGCCTGGCGACGAGGTCATTATTCGCGTGCAAGGCATCGGCGAACTGCGAAATCCTGTTACCGCAGAAGCGGAGCGGGCTACAGCGTAGCGCGCGATCTCACGCGCGCCGAGCGCGCCCGGAAGACGTAGTAAATCGGGATGCCGGTCAGCACGATGACGAGGCCGGGCCACGTCGTGGCGGTGCGGTAAATAAACAGGACCGCCAGCACCACGCCTGCGCCCGCGATGTACAGCGCCGGAATCAGGGGGTATCCGAACGCCCGGTAGGGTCGCTCTGCGTCCGGACGCGTCGCGCGCAGGCGGAAAATGCCGGCAATCGTCAGAATGTAGAAAATCAACGCGGCGGAGATGACGTAATCGAGAAGATTACTGTACAGGTTTCCGTATGTGTGGCTGCTGACGTCATACGTGCGCGGCAACACGAGCAGCGCCGCCCAGATCCCCTGCAACAGGAGCGCGACGCCCGGCGTCCGGGCGCCATTCAGCCGGCCCGCGCTGGCGAAGAACACATCATCGCGGGCCATCGCGTACAGAGCGCGCGCCCCCGCCAGAATCAGACCATTGCTGCACCCAAATGTCGAAATCATGATGGCGATCGCCATCATGACCGGGCCCAAGCCTGGAAACATTGCGTTCACCATGGCGGTCGCAACTCGATCGGACGGCGCGCGCTGGATTGCGCCGAGCGGCAGCGTCACCAGGTAAGCTACATTCGCGAGCAGATAAATGGCCGTTACCAGGCTGGTTCCAAAAGCCAGCGACAGCGCAATGTCCCGCTTCGGATTCTTCACCTCGCCTGCGGTGAACGTGATGTTGTTCCAGGCGTCGGAAGAAAACAGCGAGCCGGTCTGCGAAACGCACATCGCGATGAACAACCCAAAAGCCGTCGCGGCAGTAACCCCGGGACTGATCGGATCATAGCCCCGGGCGGTCCAGAGATCGCCGAAATTTTCCGAGACCGCAGCGCTGTTTTTGCCAACCGTAAGTCCCAGCGCGATCAGAACCAGCAGCGCCCCGAGTTTGGCGATGGTGAAGGTGTTCTGCACGAGCTTGCCATATTCAAGCCCGCGCATGTTGGTATAGGTCAGCAGCGCGATCAGGGCGATCCCCGTCAACTGCGCCGTCGAAAGAGAAACGGCATAGCCTGAAGAGAGATGCAACGGCGGCACGAGATACCGCGTCTCGGAAATCGACGGCCAGACAACGCCGAAGAAACGCGCAAACGCCACGACCACAGCGGCAATCGTTCCCGTTTGAATTACAGTAAACAACGTCCAGCCATACAGAAAACCCCAAAGCGGCGAGAAGGCTTCGCGCAGATAAACGTACTGCCCGCCGGCGCGCGGCATCATCGAAGCCAGCTCTCCATAGGACAGCGCGCCGGTGATGGTCAGGAATCCCGTGATGAGCCACGCCGCCAGCAGCCACCCCGGACTGCCGATCTGCCGGGACATTTCGGCTGAGACGATGAAAATGCCGGACCCGATCATCGAGCCCGCAACAACCATGGTGGAATCGAACAGGCCGAGCCCACGCTTGAATTCAGTATCGAGACTCGTGGCCGCGTTTGGCGCGGCAGCGCGGGCCCTCTGCATCGAATCCAGTATAGTCAGCCGCGCAGCGGAGCGGACCTGCGCAAAAACGCCCCTTCCCCTTCCATCGGCTCCGCCCGACGTCTCAAGGCTCTACGATCCCGTTCCGCACCGCAAACCGCACCAGCTCGCCGATGGATCGCAGCCCCAGCTTGGCCATGATGCGGCTGCGGTGCGTCTCAGCGGTCTTGACGCTGATGTTCAGCGCGTTCGCGACTTCTTTGTTCGATTTGCCTTCCGCAAGCAGTTGTACGATCTCGCGCTCCCGCGCAGTCAAGGGCAGCCGCTGACCGTCGTCGCCGTTTTCAGCGCGGGGTCCGCCCCGGAGATATCCGGTAAGCACCATCTCAGAAACGCGCGTGGTGAAGTACGGCTTATGATGCCGCATCGCTTCCAGGGCTGCCACCAGATCCCGTCCTGCGTCCGATTTCAGCATGTAGCCGCGGGCGCCAACGTTCAGAACCTCGCGCGCCATCTGCTCCGATTCGTTCATGGTCAGGATGAGAATCTCAATCGACGGAAGTTCCTTCAGAATCTGACGCGTCGCGTCCAGCCCGTTCAGCTCCGGCATGCTGATGTCCATGATCACGAGGTCAGGCTTCAGCCGCCGCGCCTCCTCCACCGCCTGGCGGCCCGTCAACGCTTCCGATACGACTTCCCAATCGGGATGCGCGCTGACAATGGCGCGAAGGCCCCGCCGTACGATCTCATGGTCGTCTGCGATTAAAATTCGAAAAGGCAAGTCATGCTCCAGGGATAACGACTCGCACCATTACTCCCGGGCGGGCGCAATCAATTTCAACCCACCCGCCCAAATACCGCGCCCGCTCGGCCATCAAGGAAAGGCCCATGCCGCCGGCTGCCGCGCGCTCCACATCGAGTCCCCGTCCGTAGTCGCGAATGATCAGCTCCCGCCGGTCGCCGGCGATCTGAAGAGTAAGCTCGGCTTTGGAACTGCCCGAGTGCCGGCGAATATTCTCGAGAGCCTCCTGGGCAATGCGAAACAGAGCGGATTCCACCGGGGCCTCCAGCCTGCGTACGCCTGCCGGAAAATTCAGGAAAACCTGGATGTTCGATCGGCGCGTGAATATGTCCGAATAGGCGCGCAACGCAGCCTCCAGTCCGAGCTCATCGAGCAGCGGAGGATGCAGCTCGTAGGAAAGCCCGCGCACTTCCCGCAGACACTGCTCCGTCAGCGACGCGCATTCGTCGATCATTTCGAGCGCGCGGGTGTGCATCCCGGCCGCCTGGCGCAGCATGGTGAGGTTCATCGCCAGCGCCGCCAGATTTTGAGCGGTGGTATCGTGCAGCTCGCGCGCGATCTTGCGCCGTTCTTCGTCGTGCAGCACCAGAATTTGTCCGGGAAGCGCGGCGAGCCGCCTCCCCGCATCCTCACCCGAGAGATCCACGGCAAATCCGACAATGCCTCCCGCATGCGGGTCAGCCGCGGCGCACGATAGCGCCGGCGTCCGGCGTCCGTCTCGGGAAATGTAATCCTGCCTCCACAGCGGCGACCTGCCCTTCGTGTACGCCTCCCTGAGCCGCGCCGCGATCTCCCGGCGGGTTTCCGGCCCGGTTACGTCGCCGAGCGCTGGATACCCGTCGCGCGCGATTTGTTCGGGGGAATATCCGATCATTTCTAAAAATTTTTGGTTTGCTTCCAGGATATTACCTTTTTTATCGCAAATAAAAATGCCGATTGAGCCGGCGTTGGGCAGAGCCCCGCCGCGCTGGCGGCGCGGTTTCCAAATTACTGCGCCGAAACAGGCGGCTGCAAGGGGCGTAATCTGCCGCAGAAATACACCGCCGACGGACACGGTATCCATTGTAATTGCTGGCCTCCTGTGGGAGATTTTGAGCGCCGCGGCGCGCCTGGAGAGGCCGCACCAGCACGCGGAGTCGGAGCGGGAAGGAGCTTGCGCATCGCCTCACCTATCGGCGCCGACACTCGCGGAACCCTGATCGCGCGAAATATAGGAGGCGCGCGCAACCACCCACGGGCGGGGCCGCCGCGCAGACGCCGGGCTCTGACACGGTATTCGGTTATTATGATCTGAAAATATCGCTTGGGCCCGCAGCTCGAAGTCGTTCCTCGGGGCGCGGCGACGTAATCCAATCCCGGTTGCCAACCGGGCGCGCGCTGCCGGGCTGCATTGTGCGGGCGCGCTGCGCCGGAAGGTTGCAACGCCCGCCGGCGCGGGGCGGAGCGCTGGTCACGATAGCGGGTATCCGGCAGGATGCAGACTGAAGTAAAGAGCTCGCGCTTTGATTCGCGCACCCTCAACGCAGCGGGCGCTCAGCTTCAGCGCAGCGGCGATTTGCGCGTCGCTGTGGCGGAGCAGATACGCGCGAAGCACGATCTGCCGCTCTACCGGGCGCAGCCGGGTAAACACCGCGTTCAGCAACTCTCCCTTGCGCCGCAGAGTGATTTCCGGCAGCGGAATCGCCTGGGCAGTCTGGTCGCGGATGATCAAAGCTTGATCTCTGGCTAAATCATCGATCGCCTGCTCGAACTCGGCGCGCGTCTTCAAATCGCAGCAGCGGACGCGCCGTATGGCGGCAATCAGAACGTCAAGAACCGCGTCGGCGATGTGATCCGATCCTGTCCGCCGCCGGAGAGTGTCTGCAATCACATGATGATACTCTGCATACAGGCTTTCAGCCACTTCGGAGTCGCCGGCATAGATTCGGCGCAGGATGCGCCGCCATTCGGCATCGCAAGCCTCCGATCCCGTGTTTGCCGATCCAGGCGCAAACGCTGCGTGTGTGAATGCTGCGGTCATGGATGCCTTACTGCTCAAATATGCCGCTGCCCTGAGATCGTCACAATGCTCCCGAATCGGTACTTCTGGCGGGAGAATTCCGTAGGGAGCCCTAGGTAAGATTCCTCGGTGGTGGTAGGGACGGGCAGATTCGAACTGCCGGCCTGTCGCTTAGGAGGCGACCGCTCTATCCATCTGAGCTACGTCCCCGGTCAGTTTCATCTTACCAGCGCTTCAGTCCTTTCCGTCCGATATCGGTCCGGTATTGCATGCCCTCGAAGTGGATCCGGCTGACGGCCGTGTAGGCGTTGTGGATAGCCGAACCGAGATCCGGGCCGCGCGCGGTGACTCCAAGAACACGTCCCCCCGCGGTCTCCAGGCCGCGCGCGCCGAGCCGCGTGCCGGCATGAAAGACTTCCGCTTCCACCTCGTCGATGCCCGAGATCGGATCCCCTGTTCGCACGCTACCCGGGTAACCGTGCGCCGCCAGGACAACGCACACGCTCGGTTCCGGCCGCCATTCGAGGCGGCAGCCGGAAAGAGAACCGGAAGCCGCGGCAGCCAGAGCTTCCCCAAAGCCGCCGCTCATGCGATGCATCAACGCCTGCGTTTCCGGGTCGCCCAGCCGCACGTTAAACTCGAGAACTTTGGGTCCGTCTTGCGTCATCATCAGGCCTGCATAGAGGAAGCCGGCGAATGCAGTCCGTCCCACCAGCGGTTCGATAATACGATTCATAATCAGCCGTGCGGTCTCCTGGTCCAGGATCCTGCCGTCGCAGTATGCGCCCATTCCGCCGGTATTCGGCCCGCGGTCGCCGTCGTACAAGCGCTTATGGTCCTGCGTGGCCTCGAGCGGCAATACGGTTCGGCCGTCGCTTAGCGCGATAAAGCTTATCTCCTCGCCCTCCAGGAACTGTTCAATAACGAATCGCTCCCCAAGCCTGTGGATTGCCGATGCGGCTTCCGCGCGGTCCTGGGCGATCACGACGCCCTTGCCCCCGGCAAGGCCGTCGGCTTTCACAACCACCGGATACTCGAACCGTTGCAAGGCGCGCAGGGCGGCTTGCGCCGACTCCGCTTCTACGGCCTGAGCCGTGGGAATGCCGGCTTCGGCCATAAACCGCTTGGCGTAGATTTTGCTTCCTTCAAGACGCGCCTGCTCGCGGACCGGACCCACAATGGGCAAACCCTTCCCACGAAATTCGTCCACAACTCCGGCGACCAGCGGCGCCTCGGGCCCGACAACGGTTACATCCGGCTGGAATTCACGCGCCGCCTGCAAAAAATCGGTGGTATTTAACACTGCTCCGATCCGGCCGATGCCGGGATTTCCCGGCGCCGCTGCCACTTCATGGCCTTCGTTCACCAGCCGCCATGCGATCGCATGCTCCCGTCCGCCACCGCCAATGATAAGGAATTTCATCAGATAATAAGGGTAACGCAGAGCGGGCGCCCGTTCGTTATCAAACATCATAAGGATGAAATGTTTTATGACCGGACCGCGTTCATCGAAATTCGATGTCATCGTGATCGGGGCCGGACACGCTGGCTGCGAAGCGGCGCGAGCGTGTGCGCGCCTGGGCAGACGCACAGCGCTCATCACCATGAATCTTGACCTCGTTGCGCAAATGTCGTGCAATCCCGCAATCGGCGGAATCGCCAAAGGACACCTTGTGAGGGAGATCGATGCGCTGGGCGGCGTGATGGGCCTGGTGACGGACCAAGTTGGAATTCAATTCCGGCTCCTCAACACAAGCCGCGGCCCTGCTGTGTGGTCCCCTCGCGCGCAGTGCGATAAAAAACAGTATCGTATCCGGATGCGCGAAGCGCTCGAGAGCGAACCAAACATTCGGATATTGCAGGCGGAGGTCGCCGCTCTGTTGTTCGCTGAAAATCCGCGCCGCGTGGTAGGCGTGGCGTTGCGCGATGGTCGCGAGCTCAGCAGCGATTCCGTGGTCATCACGACCGGCACCTTTCTGAACGGTTTAGCCCATGTCGGCGAGCATACATATAGTTGTGGCCGGAATGGCGAGGCGCCGTCCAATCTGCTCGGGGCCCAGTTGCGCAGCTTGGGGTTGCAATGGACACGTTTGAAGACGGGAACTCCGCCGCGTTTGGATGGAAGAACCATCGACTGGTCGCGTTTTGAACCGCAGGACGGAGACCCTGAGCCGACTCCGTTCTCGTTTCTTACCGGTGCCATCCACCGAGCTCAGATCAAGTGTTATGCGACGTACACTACGGAGGAAACGCATCGGATTTTGCGTGAAAATATCTCGCGATCGCCGCTCTATAGCGGGCAGATAGAAGGCATCGGTCCGCGGTACTGTCCCTCTATAGAAGACAAAATCGTCAAGTTCCCGGATAAACAGCGGCACCAGATTTTTCTCGAACCCGAAGGTGTGGACACATACGAGATCTATGTGAATGGCATGTCCACCAGCATGCCGATTGATGTTCAGGAGGCGGTGGTCGCCTCGATTCCCGGACTTGAGACGGCGGAGATGATCCGCCCCGGTTATGCGATCGAGTATGATGCAATCGACCCGCGGGAGCTCAGGCATTCACTCGAGGTGAAATCGATCGATGGGCTATTCTTGGCGGGCCAGATTAATGGTACCTCCGGATACGAGGAGGCTGCCTGCCAGGGTCTCTTGGCTGGTATCAATGCGGCGCTGAGGGTGGGCGGGCGCGACCGTGTGATTCTCTCGCGTACCGACGGATATACCGGCATTCTGATTGATGATCTGGTGAGCAAGGGGGCCGACGAGCCATACCGAATGTTCACTTCCCGCGCTGAGTTTCGGCTTCATCTTCGCATCGACAACGCCGACGAGCGGTTGACGCCAATCGGACGGCGGGTAGGACTTGTGGACGACCATCGCTGGCGTCTGTTTCAAGATAAGCAACGTCTCAAAGCGCGGATCTGCTCCCTGCTGACCCAGTCCCGGATTTGTCCGGAGATGGAGCTTCCGACATCTGAGCGCCCACTGCTCGCCGAATGGCTGAGGCGTCCCGAGGCGGACATCCGCCGGGTTCTGCCCTGGCTCGAACGCACGTTAGGTGAGCCCATTCCTTTCACAGTGGCTGCCGCTATTGAAACTGAAACCAAATACGCCGGCTATATCGCCCAGCAGCAGCGCCAAATCGAGCGTCTCAGAAGCTGCGACGGGCGCACAATTCCTGAAGACTTCGCCTATTCCGACATACCCGGCTTGTCAACTGAGGTGCGGCAGAAACTCATGCGCGTTCGTCCGACCACACTAGGTCAAGCCGCGCGCATCCCGGGTGTAACGCCGGCTGCCATCGCGGTGCTCGATGTCTATCTCAGCATGGTTCGCTGAGATTCTGCGGACCGAGCTCTCAGGGATCATCGAGATTTCGGATTCGCAAATCGAGCGTCTGTTTGCACATTACGAGCTGCTCCGACTATGGAATCGAAGGTTGAATCTCACGACAGTGATTGATATGCCTTTGGCGGTCTACCGGCACTACTGTGAGTCGCTGTTTGTGGCGGCACACATTACCGGCAGAACAGTCGTGGACATTGGCAGTGGTGCGGGATTTCCCGGGATTCCTCTCGGCATTGTCCGACCTGAGTGGGCCGTAACCCTTGTCGAAGCGCATCAAAGAAAGGCAGTGTTTCTGCGCGAGGCAACGCGCGACCTGCCCAACGTAGACGTTATCGCGGGGCGCGCTGAGGGCTTGCCGTCAAGATACGATTGGAAGGTCTCCAGGGCTGTTCATCCAGGGGTGGTGTCTAAACTTTCCTGCGCGCCGCGATTCGCTATTCTGATGAGCTCTGCGGATTTAACTGTGGCGCACTACGCCAAACTCCTTCCTCTCCCGTGGGGTAGGCGGAGAATTCTGGCAATTGGCCCAACGCACCGGGCTGGCGGTTGTTTCACGTGGAACGAAATCTGATGGGCAGCAAAACCCGCATCGTCATGTTACCATCCATAAAAAGTGTCAAAGACGATCGCCATCGCCAACCAAAAGGGCGGAGTTGGCAAGACTACAACCGCAATCAATCTCTCAGCCTCACTCGCCGCAAACGATCTTCGCGTCCTGCTGATCGACTCCGATCCCCAAGGAAACTCGACCACAGGCCTCGGCATCAACAAGGACGGCGCTCCAACGCTCTACGATGCCCTGCTCGATAAGACCGACATCCATGGCATCGTACGAGCAACAGCATGTGAAGGCCTTGAACTGATTCCAGCCGATCGCAATCTCGTCGCGGTCAATATTGAACTTCTAGACCAACCGAGGCGCGAGTTTAGATTGCGCGAGAGACTGGAGCCCCTCAAACCCACCTACGATTACATCGTGGTCGACTGCCCGCCTGCTCTTGACCTGCTTACCGTGAATGCCTTGGTGGCCGCAGACTCCGTCCTCATCCCTATTCAGTGTGAGTTCTTCGCTCTGGAAGGAGTCTCTCAGCTCATGGACACCATTGACCGCATCCGCGATGGGCTGGGGCATCCACTCAAAATTGAAGGCGTGCTTCTGACGATGTACGACGACCGGACCAATTTGACTCGCCAGGTGGCCGATGACTTGCGCGAGTTCTTTGCTGACGAGGTCATGCAGACTGTGATCCCTCGTAGCATTCGTCTGGCCGAAGCCCCGAGCCATGGCAAGCCGATTCTTCTATACGACGTTCGATCCAGGGGCGCTGAAAGCTACATTAAGCTCGCAAAGGAGATTCTTGCAAATGAGCAACGCACCCGACGGGCGCCGCAGAGCGCTGGGTAAGGGGCTTTCCGCCCTCCTGCCAACAAAGCAATCTGCCGTTCTTGATCCTTCCGTCCGGACTCCGGCGTCCGGGGGGTCCGAGCCGCAGTCGGGCGCCGTCGAAATTTCCATTGACCTGATCGACCCAAACCCGCACCAGCCCCGTAGTGTGTTTCAGCCCGAACGAATGGAGGAACTGGCTCAATCGATCCGTGTAAATGGCATTATTCAGCCGCTCATCGTTCGACGCAACGGGGAGCGCTATGAGCTCGTCGCTGGCGAACGACGGTGGCGCGCCTCGAAACTCGCCGGTCTTGAGCGAGTGCCTGTCGTCATTCAGGACTTTGCTCGGGACCGATTGCTCGAGCTGGCGCTCATCGAAAATATTCAGCGCGAAGATCTGAATCCGCTTGAAGCCGCGCACGCGTTTGATCGCCTCTCTCGGGAAATGGGACTGAGCCACGAAGAAATTGGGCGCAGAACCGGCAAAGATCGGTCTTCGATCGCCAATTTTATTCGCCTTTTGAAGCTGCCGCCCGAGGTCCAGAAGCTCGTGGCGGAAGGCCGATTGGCCATGGGGCAGGCCCGCGCTCTTCTGGGCTTGCCGGACCCGGAAAGTCAGGTTCGCCTCGGCGAAAAAGCCGCGGCTCAGGGTTTGTCAACGCGTCAAGTCGAGGCCCTGGTCAGGGCGGCCACGGAGAAAAGACAGCACTCTGCCGAGTCCAGGGCGAAACCTGTTCAGGATCCTAATGTCCGCGCCGCAGTCGAGCAGCTAGAACGCACCTTAGGGACGAGGGTGCGCATAGTTGAGCACAACGCTGAGCGAGGCCGGATCGAAATCGAGTATTACTCGCAAGATGAGCTGAACCGCATCTACTTGGCCATCGTCGGAACAAATTGATGGTGCCGGCGGCAGGAGTCGAACCTGCGACCTACGGATTATGAGACCGTCGCTCTAACCACCTGAGCTACACCGGCGTGCACGGAGGAACACTTTCAGGGTAGTCACCGCCACAGCCCCTGTCAAGGTCGCACCATGCTGATGACCTCAAATGACGCGCTGTGTCGTTCGTCAAAATTCTAAACAAAAGATTGCGTCCATTAATCCGGCCAATCCGGCCACTGGACCGACCATACCGGGGCCGCTCTACCGCCAGAACTCCACGCATCCTCCGGAGTGTGTCGCTTCCAGGCATCCGCCGCGAGACGTGACCGCTAGCTTCTTGACATCTTCTCACGCTGGAGCGCATATTAATAATCGGAGGATGGCCCATAAGCCAGTTCCTCAATCTGCAACATCAGGAGGAAGTCAATAGAGAACGACCACAACCTTGGGCGGCTACCGGCTTCCTGGCTAGGGCTTCTGCGCTAAGCAGGTTACGCAAATTGCAGCTTTAGTCTGCAATTGGCCACGCGGCGCCTAACCGCGATTACGTGCAGATGTGACAGCAGGGGTCGGCGGCCGCCCTTTCATGTAGCTCCAAGGATGGCGATACGAAAATGTCGCCTCGTACAGCGAAAATCCGCTCCGCTCCTTCCCCTCGGGCCAGTTTGATACATTTTCTTTAGTGCAGCCGGTCGAGTTCAGCGCCGTTTCAAAAAGTTATTCGATCTATGCGTCTCCGAGCGACCGCCTCAAAGAATTGCTGACCCTGAACCGGCGCACGTATCATCGGGACTTCTGGGCTCTCCGCGATGTATCTTTTGATGTCCGGCGCGGTGAGACTTTCTGCATCGTCGGCGAGAACGGCTCTGGAAAAAGTACGCTCCTGCAACTTGTCGCCGGTATTCTTCAACCCACGTCGGGCGCCCTCCACGTCGGCGGGCGCGTTTCTGCGCTGCTGGAACTGGGGTCTGGTTTTAATCCCGAATTCTCCGGACGTGACAACGTCTATCTGAACGGCGCCATCCTGGGCTTCTCCACCCGGGAAATGGATCGGAAATACCGAGACATCATCGACTTTGCGGAGATCGGCGATTTCATTCATCAACCGGTGAAAACCTACTCAAGCGGAATGGCCGTGCGCTTGGCCTTCGCCGTGGCCATTCATGTCGATCCGGAAATCCTGCTGGTCGATGAGGCTCTGGCAGTAGGTGATATCTACTTCCGTCAGCGCTGCATGCGCAAGATACATGAACTGCGAGCGCGGGGCGTTACGATCCTGTTCGTTTCGCACGCCACGGGCGATGTCAAGGCGCTCGGCGACCGGGCGCTGTGGCTGGATCATGGCTGTGTGCGCGAGATTGGCGCAACGGAAAGGGTGGTCTCAAAATACCTCGCAGCCATGGCGCAAAAGGATTCAGCCTACTTGGCGGGCCGCAGCGTACTTGGCTCAGTAGGCCCCAACGAAGCGGCTCTGCCGAGAAGTTCCCCTCGCATTCCCAACATCGATCATCGCTTCGGTGATGGTCGCGCCGAGATCGTAGGCATCGAGGTGCTCAATGAGGAGTGCGAGCCGATTGCCACGCTTGAGCCCGATTCCACAATTGTAGTCCGAATCTCTGCCCAAGCGAAGGACGAGCTTCTCCGTCCGATCATCGGGTTCATGTTTCGCAACCATTTGGGCATGGACTTTGCGGGAACAAATACCGCCCGCGAAGGTTGTGACTTGGCGCCACTGCTCCCGGGCGACGAAATCACAGTCGATTTCCGCGTCGAAATACCTGCACTATACGCTTCGACATTCTCATTCTCGCCTGCAATCGCGGACGGGACGCTCGATGAGTATTCCATCTGCGACTGGATCGACAACGCCGTGGCGCTGCCGATGATGCGCACGGAGGCGCCCATTTACGGCCATATGCACCTCCGCTGCAAGGTGGAGGTGAACCGGCGGGCTCAAGCCCCGCGGCACTCGGTGGTGGCGAGTGAATGAATTCACCGGCGAGCGAGTCATACCGGGCAAGGTCGAAGTCGATCTGTGGAATGAGCACTTTTCACGCTACGCCTTCGCGGCGAAGCACGCTGGCGGACGGCGTGCGCTCGATGTCGGGTGCGGCGTCGGATACGGCGCGGCGGAACTGTCCTTCACAGCCGCGACGGTATTAGGGATCGACTGTTCGGAGGAGGCCATAAACTACGCCCGGCAGCATTACAGAGCGGAGAATTTGCGGTTCCTGGTTGCGTCCGCTTCGCAGGTTCCCTGCCGCGCCAGCGAGTTCGATTTAATTACCGCCTTCGAACTGATCGAGCATCTGGAAGATTGGCGCGCATTCTTGTGTGAAATGCGCCGTTTGCTCCGGCCGGGCGGCCTGTTCATTGTATCAACGCCCAATCGCAGCTACTACGCCGAAAGCAGAGCTGGGCGCGGCCCCAACCCCTTTCATCGGCACGAATTCGAAGCGCAGGAATTTGCCGACGAACTTCGCGCAATTTTTCCCCAGGTTCGCATCTTCCTTCAGAACCGCGGCGAAGCGTTGACGTTCTATCCAGCCCGAGGGTTCGCCCCGGTCGATGCTCGGATCGATGCGGGAGCGGGTGATGCCTTTACAACCCACTTCTTAGTGGGTCTTTGTAGCGATTCCGACCCGGGCATGCTTCGTTCCTTCGTGTTTGTACCCAAAGCGGCAAACGTGCTCCGGGAACGCGAGCATCACATCGCATCGCTCGAGCAGCAATTGGCCGCTGCCATCGATCAGCGCGACGCCTTACACAGGGCCCTGGAACAACAGAAGCTCCATCTTGAGGAGCAAAATCGATGGGCGCTCGACTTGGAACAGCAATGGCGGTCTGCGCAGGAGCGCATTGTCGAGTTGCAGAATGAGGTTCAGCAACTCACAACGGCTTATGACCGTCGCATACGTGAGCTCGAGACGGAGGTCGCGAGCCGGACGCAATGGGCTATTGACACAGAACAGCGGCTCACCGCAGAGGTCGGCGAACTCAAAGCGCAGGCTGCTCGCCTCGCTTCCGAACTTGAGCGTTCTGAACACGCTCTGGAAGAACGAACGCGCTGGGCGCTCGATCTCGAATCGCGCGCAACGCAGCTCGAAGCCCAGCTCAATTTGGTGCGGGCCTCGCGGTGGATTCGTCTGGGGCGCCAGTTTGGCCTTGGTCCTTCGGTATAATTCGTTTCGTAACCGAACAGTGTGTCGCGATTTTCTCTGTGAACGAAGATCTCCGACACAGAAAACAAATGAGTTTTCGCGGTCGATGGATTGCAACCGAAAATAGCCCAAGCGAGGGGCGGATGTATTCGATCAGAGTGGTCCTTTTCGCATTTCTCGGTTCGTGCGTTCTGCTTGCAACCACGGATTCAATAGGAGTCAAGGATAGGGCCCGAGTGGTGGACACCGAGCAGATGGTGTTCGCCTCGGGTGGAACCCTTGAGCTTCAGGATTCGTTTGGCCGGGTTTCCGTTGAGGGATGGGACCGCTCCGAAGTAGAGCTCACTGTAATCAAAACCACTCACAAAACATATTCTGGCGGCGAGATGGCGCGCGCTATTGCTGAGCTGGACCGCGTCCTGGTTGGGACGGAACGGCCGAGCGAAAATCACCTGATTATTTCGACCGTATTTCCGGACCGCAGCATAGGCCGGCTGCTGCGCGGGAAGTCGAACGTGCAGCTGGAGTATCACATCCGGGCGCCACGCCGGATCCGCCTGATCATTCGCCATGATATGGGGGAGGTGGACGTATCCGGCATCCTCGGCGATATTCGCGTCACGGCTCGAGTCGGGGATATTTCGCTGCGCCTTCCGGCGGAGGCTCGCTATGCCGTCGATGCCAAGGCGAGGATCGGGGATGTGTGCTCGGAGTGGGGGGCCTCGGAACGCGAACACGTGATCGGCTCCAGGGCGGCTCAACCCTCCGATCTTCCTGCTTACGAGCTCTATCTGAGGGTTGGCGTCGGCGATATCACTGTTTGCAAGCTGGCTGAGGAAGCCGAAACGATGGTTGACTGAACCCGTTCAAACGGTCCGCGTACACTAAGGATTGGGCTGAATTCCAGCCTGCATTCCTCATGCGGATCCCGTGTTAATGGCGGTCGTATTCCGGCTTCTCAGGGCGCTGCCGATCATTGTCTTTGCGCCGCTGATCACTCTGGCTGCTGCGGCCGCGCTGGCCGTTGCCGATCTCGTGTTCGTCGTCGCCTGCAGGCGGCGGCGTCCAATCAACTCGGCGCCGCACAGAAGCGCGGCATCGGTCGTGATTCCGAACTGGAACGGCCGCGATCTTCTTGAGAAATATTTGCCGTCGGTGGTCGGCGCGCTTGCCGGCAATCCAGCCAATGAAATCATTGTGGTTGACAATGGATCCACCGACGGCAGCGCAGACTTTGTCCGCGAGCGGTTCCCAGGCGTCCGCGTGCTGGCGCTCGAAACAAATCGCGGCTTTGGCGGCGGGTCGAACGCCGGATTCGAGGCCGCCCGGAACGACATCGTCGTACTGCTCAACAGCGATATGCGGGTGGCGCCGGATTTTCTCCAGCCGCTGCTCGACGGTTTTACGGACGAGAACGTCTTTGCCGTATCCTGCCAAATCTTCTTCTCCAATCCGAAGAAGCTCCGCGAGGAAACGGGACTGACGCAGGGCTGGTGGGAAAACGGCGGTCTGCGCGTGCGGCACCGCGATGATCCCGCGATTACCGGACTCTACCCGTGCTTTTACGGCGGCGGCGGATCGTGCGCCTTCGACCGGCGCAAGTTTCTCGAGCTCGGCGGCTTCGATGAACTGCTTGCGCCGTTTTACCTCGAGGATACGGACCTTGGCTACCTGGCCTGGAAGCGCGGTTGGAAAGTGCTCTATCAGCCGAACAGCGTCGTCTTTCATGAGCACCGCGGCACGATTGGCAAACGCTACGGCGAGGACTACATCCAGGCGGTTCTGCGGAAGAATTACATTCTGTTTTCGTGGAAGAACATTCACGAGTGGGGGCGTTTGGGGACGCATCTCGCTGCCGTTTGCGGCGGAGCTCTGTTCAGCGCCGTATTTGGCGAGGTTCCGGGCCGTGCCACTTTCTCCGGACTCTGGCGAGCGTTCCGCCAACTGCCGCGCGCCCTACGGTCCCGCCTCCTGGCGCGAAGCCTTGCTGTAGTCGACGATTCTGAAGCTTTCCGCCGTCCGCTCGGCGGGTACTACAGGGATCGGTTTTTACCGATGGCTGCGCGGCCCGGCCGCCTGAGCGTGCTTTTCGTTTCTCCCTACCCCATCTATCCCCCCGTTCATGGCGGCGCGGTATTCATGTATCAGACAGTTTGCGAACTCTCGCGCTTATGCGATCTTCACTTGATCGTCTTGCTCGATTACCCTCATGAGCTCGAAGCGCATCAGAAGATTCGCGAGATCTGTCGCTCCGTTGAATTCATTGTGCGGATGGAGGGCCGCGAGAAGGTCCTGGGCGCCATTGAGCCTCACGCGGTCCGTGAATTTCGCAATCCTGAGCTCGAATGGCTGATCCACCGGCAAATTCTGACCCAGGGCGTCGACGTGCTTCAGCTCGAGTACGCCGTCCTGGCGCAGTACGCCGGGGGCTTTCGCCGCATTCCCAGCATCGTATTCGAACACGACGTGTACTTCCAGTCGATCGCCCGCGGACTGCCGTTCATGAAAGTTGCGCTGCAACGGCTCCAGGCGCGGTGGGAATATCTGCGCGCGCTCCGATACGAGTTGAAACAGTTGCCAAAGGCCGATCGCATCCAGGTATGCAGCGCCGAAAACCGTCAGCTCCTCGAATCATTTCTGCCGGAGCTCACAGGACGCATCGACGACAATCTCCGCGCGGGCGTCGACGCGTCGAGCTACGAATTCAAGCCGGCCGGCCGGGAGCCGGATACGATGCTGTTTCTCGGCAGCTTCCGGCATGTTCCCAACCAGGAAGCGCTCGACTGGCTGCTGCGGCGCGTGCTCCCGCGCGTACACTCCGCGCGGCCCCAGGCGCGCCTGGTGGTCGTCGGCTCCGATCCGCCGCCTCGCCATTTCCTGCCCTCCGCGGCGGCGAACGTCGAGCTGATCGGATTTGTTCCGGACGTGCGCGAGCCGCTGTCGCGATATGCCTTGTTTCTGTGCCCGATCCTGAGCGGGTCGGGCGTCAGGGTGAAATTGCTTGAAGCGTTCGCGTCTGGAATTCCCGCAGTCTCGACGCGGCTCGGCGCCGAAGGCCTGGCGACCGCCGATGGCGAAATCTGCGCGCTTGCAGACGATCCGGAGAGTTTCGCCGGCCGGATCCTGGAATTGCTCGAAAATCCCGAGAAGCGCGAGGAGATGGCGATTCGCGCGCGGCGCTATGTTGTCGAGCAGCGCGATGTGCGAACCATGACCCGCCGCCTGGTGGAGAGCTATCGCGAGTGCGTCTTCCGGATGAGGATGTCTGCAAACAACAGCGATGAAACGGCGCAGGCGCAAGAGCAGAGTGCGGCGGAATTGCCGGCGCGCCGGTAAAGACGCGCTATTTCTCCTTACGATCTTTTTGCAGATCCTTCTGGAGCTTCCGCGCAATCTCCGAGGCGCGGCGATCGACATCGTCCGGGCGGGTCCGGCCGACCGGCGAATAGATTGACCAGATCACGTTGCGGCTTTGGCGATCCACCAGGAACACCGTACCGCGGGCCTTTGAAACCGAGCTGAGTTTCTGGATCGGCTCTCCCCAGGGATCCTTTTCGCCGCCGTTCTCTTCCGATTTGGGCGGCGCCGGCGGCGGATACAGCTCCTCCATCTTCTCCTCGAAGGATTGTCCGATCTTGTCGGTGAAGATCG
>DASRCT010000037.1:0-28606 GCA_035652975.1 Bryobacteraceae bacterium
CCCTGCCGTCTCAGCTCTTCAATCTGGTTCACCTCTACGCTCCGTAACGTCGCCGGCACCTCCTCGGTGCCGTTCTAACTCAGTTCCGAGGTGGGGATTTTTCAAATGGCGATTTGGGGATTATTGCACTGGCGCTGACAAATAGCCGTGGGCATCCCCTGTAAGGTCAATAACTTGCGGCTATTTTAGAAGGACAAGGCCATGAAACGTCGCCACGCCTTGTTTGCGATGGTTTGGGGTATCCTGCTCCTACCATCGATCTTTTCGCAGACCGTCATTCAGCCCGACCGGCCAGCAATAGCCCAATCACGGGGCCCCATTGGTTGACGGGTCCAAAACACCCCAGCTAATTCCCGATCATGAAATGCTCGCCCTGTTGTTCCTCACTGCAACTGCGCCCACGCAAGGTGCCAGAGAGATCGAAACACGTCGCGCGAAGGCGTTCCTGCAGAACCTTTCCATGACTCCAGAGGACGTTCGTGCGTTTGAAGCCTGCGCTGTTGATTATAGACGCATGAGAGAGACGCCCAACGCGACCAGTTCACAGGACGAGGCATTTCAGCATAGGATCGCATTGGCGACAAACGCGATGAGGAGGCTTAGGACCGAACTATCGCCAGCGGAGAGCATTCCAGTCTTGGATCAGGTAGATTGATGGTTGTCTTCTAGGCACTCTCGAAACTGCTGGTGGTCCACTCGGCTGTTGGATGCGCAGTGACGATCCTGTGCGATGCGGTGAGATTGGCTTGAGCCCTTAACGGATTGAGTCAAACCGTTAGATCTGACTGGCATCGTCGCTCGTTTCCATGCGTACTTAGCGATCACGGATACAGGACGGCGGTTCGAGTGGAGCGAGTTTATCTCATGCTGCGTCCCGCTCAGGCAGCAAAGCCAATCCATCCAAGAATGCCGGGTGGGGTGTCCTGTCCTGGGTGCGATAGCCCCGGTGAGCGCGTTTGCGGTCTTGAACGGCCAGCCGTGCGCCCCCGCAACGTTCACCAAAGGCCAATTTCTCCCGTCTCTGGGCCAAACCAGGAATTGGTTAACACCATCGCAAGGGTTGTCCAACCCCAGGCCGGACTTTCAGACAGCGCATGCACCGTCAGTGTCCGCATAGCCGACACTCCGTGCTAAAACAGTACACGCTGCGCCCGTTGAGCATCAGTATGAACGGGTTCGGCGCTATGCGTCCTTGTGGATGGAATCCAGCGTGGCGCTTCCAACAACCGGCGTGCCATCACTCACATCTGAGAATCTTCATCGGGTCTACGCGTGTGGCGCGCTGGGCCGGAGCCCAACAGGCCAGGAGAGCCACACCGATGAATATCATCGCAACGGCGACGAGCGTTGCGGGATCGTTCGGCTCTACTTGGTAAAGGAACGAGCGCAGCACGCGCGAAAGCACCAGCGCGCCGCCGAGTCCGGCAGCCACGCCGCTGCCAATGAGGCCGAATCCGTCGAGAATGATCAGGTTGCGAATGTCGCGGTACTCGGCGCCTACCGCAGTGCGGATGGCCAGTTCGTGCTGGCGTGAGGCCACCGACAGCGAGAGCACGCCGTAGATGCCGACGAGCGTCAGCAGGCAGCCCACCGCCGCGAAGCCAACCAGGAGCTGCATGGCGAATCTGCGGCTGGCGAGAGAGTCATTGCGGATCTGGTCGAATGTCTTGACGTGCTCGACGGCGACGTAGGGGTTGACCGCGCGTAGTGCGGACTCGACAGCGGAAGCCATCGAGAGCGGCTCCGCTTTAGTTCGAATGAGTAGGTGTTTGGAGTAGGCAGGGTACTGCCAAAAGGAGCCGTAGATCTCGGGGGTCGCGCGCCGCGTCAGGTCGTCGGTGCGGCCGTTAGCCACAACGCCGACGATTGTGTTGGGCGGCTTGTCGGGTCCGAGCAGCCAGATCTTTTTGCCAAGCGTCGTGGTATGGGGAAAGTAGCGTTCGGCGAAAGCCTGGTTCACGATGGCGACCGGCGGTGCGTGGTCGTCATCATTCGGGCGGAAATCGCGGCCCTCGATGAGCGGCATGCCGAGCATTTCGAAGTAGCCCGAAGTGATGGAGCGAAGAGGAAGCTCAGTCGCCTCTTTCGCACTTGCTGGGACGGGCTGGCCTTCGATGATGACACGCATGGGCCAGCTGTTGCCGGTGAGCGGAACGCCCCATGCATAGGCGGCGCACTCGACGCCGGGCAGCGCCTGCACGCGCTCCAGGGCGCGCCGGTGAAAGTCAGCCTGGCTCATCTGGACCGACGTGACACTCATTGTGAGGATGCGCGATGTGTCGTAGCCGGAGGGCGCGTTCGCAATGTTGATCATGGTGCGGATAAGAAGGCCGGCGCCGGCCAGCAATACGAGCGTCAGAGCGACCTGAGCCATTGTGACCGCTCGCAGCAGCCGGCGCTCGCCGCGGCCAACGGTGGATCTGGGTCCCGCGCCCTTCAAAACTGCGTTGGGATCGAAGCGAGAGGCGCGCCACGCGGGGAAGAGGCCCGCGAGTGTAGCGGCGATGAGAGCTAGGACAAGGCCGAAGAGCAGAACGGGCCAGCCAGTGGTGACCGTGTCGAGTCGCGGGATGGCGTGTCCGCCGATCAGCTGGAATGCGCGCACCACACCGAGTGCGAGTCCCGTTCCGATTGCTCCGCCGGCAAGAGCGAGCAGGAGACTTTCGGTGGAGGCCTGGCGGAAGAGCCCGGCCCGGCCGACCCCGAGGGCGGCTCGCACGGCGTACTCCCGCTGGCGTCCGAGACCGCGCACAAGGAGCAATGCAGCGACATTACCGCAGGCGATCAACAGGACCAGCGCGGCGGCCCCGAACAGCGGGAGGAGGATGCGCTCGCCGTCGTGATTGTACTCGGACGTGAGCGATCGGACCCTGGGTGTGAAGCCGGCGAAGTCACGATCGGCTCGGGCTTGCCGCTGGGCGAGCAGGGAAAGCTCGGCTTGCGCCTGCTCGGGTGTGAAGCCAGGGGCCAGGCGGCCGACGATGTTCCACCGCGGGCGCTTGAGTTCCGCGGGATCAGAGCCAGGCGCGAAGGGTATCCACATGTCCACAAGCGCGTTCACGTCATAGTTCGGCTCCTGCGCAACGTTGGGAGCCGGTAGGAAACGAACGCCGGGCGGCATTACGCCAATGATTTCGAACGGAGCTTCTTGGCTGCTGACGCGGACGCTTTGGCCGAGGATGTTGGGGTTGCCGCCGAACCTGCGCTGCCACAACTCATAGCCGATCAGGAGAACCGGCGCGGCAGAGGGAGTGGTGTCCGAAGCAACGAACTTGCGGCCGAGCACCGGTTCGAGTCCAACCACAGAGAAGTATTCCGGCGTCACCACCATGGCCTCGAAGGATTCCACGCGATCGGGCAAGATCAGGAAGTTGAACATCCACCGGTAGGCAGCGATCGACTGGACGGACTTCGCCTCGCGTTGCCACTCCAGCCACTGCGCAGCGGGCCAGGGCCGCGGCCTCTCTTGCCGCTGGTCGTCGGTGCGAGCGGAGGAGATGAGCACAAGCTGCTCCGGGTCCTTGTAGGGTGGCGGCGTGAGCAGGACTCCCTGGATCAGACTGAAGACGGCCGCGGTAGCGCCGATGCCGAGCGCGAGCGTCAGCACGACCACTACAACGAAACCCGGCGCGCGGCCGAGCGTGCGGACGGCAATGCGGAAGTCGCGCACCGCAGTCTCGATCCAACGCACGCTCCTCCGGTCCCGGTGATCTTCCTTCATCTGTTCGATTCCCCCGAAGCTCCGCCGCGCTGCCCACCGTGCCTCTTCGGCCGACAAGCCTGCTTCACGCGCATCTCTTTCTGCCATCTCCAGGTGCGCTTCAACCTCGGCTTCGAGCTCGCGATCCAGCCGGCGCTTCCGCGCCAACGCCAGGAAACGTTCGATTCTCCCACGCCAGCTCATGGAACCGCCTCCAGGAACCGCGCCACCAGCGCGTTGGCCTGCTCCCATTTCTGGACCTCCGCCTCAAGCTGCTTTTTGCCGGCCTTGGTCAACGAGTAAAACTTCACTTTCCGGTTCGTCTCGGAAATTCCCCATCTGGCCCGAATCCAGCCTTCCTGCTCCAGGCGGATCAACGCCGGATAAATGGCTCCCTGGCTCAGCTTCAGGGCATTGCCCGAAACCTGCTCAATCCGCCGAGCGATACGATAGCCATTCATCTCCCCCATCGTCTCGAGTGTTTTCAGGATGAGGAGATCCAAAGTTCCATATGGGACGTCAGTGCGTTGTTTAGACATGTCGTTATTAGACATGTCATATAATTCTCAATCAGCGGAGAGCTATCTGTCAATTGGAATAGGCAGGCATCTGTATCTCGTGGGCGCGGCCCAGGCGGAGCGGTTGAGTCTGTCGGGCGCCATGCCGCCACGCGCCGCTGGACATCTACGGCTATTTCCGCCGGTCCAGCTTGGCTGGAGCTTCCACAAGTTCAGGCCGCACTACTTCGTCATGTGCGGCTACCTGAATCGCCAAGTTGTCGTCCGAAGCAGGCGGCGGGGTGGCTTGACAGCGGGCCTGCGGAATTCCGACCGATGACGCGCTCAGGGCCAAGTCGGAAAAATGCTTTTCGAAGGCGCCTGGAAGACCCAGCGCCTTCTCCCAGAACCCCCGTTTCACCGACCGTTCCTGCCCGCATTTCGGCGCGCTCGCGCCCATGCGCTCCGCCGCGCATGCCGGCGCCAGGCACAAGATGACCGCACAGAAATATCGCATCGCTAAACCACCTTCAGAAGAGAAACGCGTGGAGGCCGCCGCGAATGGATCACGACAAGCGGCGGCTATGATGAAGACATGGCGCGTATTCTCATGGTCGCTTCGGAAGCTGCGCCGTTTGTGAAAACCGGCGGTCTAGCCGACGTGCTGGGAGGCTTGCCGCCCGCCCTGGCGCGCGCCGGCGATGAAGTCGCAGTCATCCTGCCGCGATACCGCGGCGTTGAATTGTACGCCGCCCAGCGCATTTATGACGACCTGCCGGTCTGGCTGGCCGGTT
Source organism: Bryobacteraceae bacterium (assembly GCA_035652975.1). Classification (GTDB taxonomy): domain Bacteria; phylum Acidobacteriota; class Terriglobia; order Bryobacterales; family Bryobacteraceae; genus TMP-7. The sequence goes on from DASRCT010000037.1 coordinate 4,992, forward strand.
CGCTGTACCGCGTTAGCGTCGACCAGGTGGTCGAAAACGGCGCATCCTACTACTTCGTGAATTGTCCGCCGCTCTACGACCGCGAGGGCGTCTACAATGTCGCCAACCGCGACTATCCTGACAATCACATCCGCTTCGCCGTCCTGTGCCGGGCCGCCATGGAGACCATCAGGCGCATCTACCGGCCGCAAGTCGTGCACTGCCATGACTGGCAGGCTGCGCTCGTTGCGCCCTACATGCGCCACGTATACCGTACAGACCCAACGTTCGCGGGCTTGAAGCTGCTGTTCACCATTCATAATCTCGGTTACCAGGGGATCTTTGCCAAGTCCGCCCTCGCCGATATCGGATTGGATGCAAGCCTGTTCACCCCGGATACTCTCGAGTTCTATGGCGACCTCAATCTGATGAAGGGCGGAATCATTTTCAGCGATTGGATCAACACTGTCAGCCCGACGTATGCGCTCGAGATCCAGACCCCTGAGTACGGCTTCGGCCTCGATGGGCTGCTCCGGTCGCGCGCCCACGTGCTCTCCGGCATTCTCAACGGCGTGGAATACGCCTATTGGAACCCGGAACACGACAGCTTCCTGCCGGCCAACTACAGCATCGATTCGTTGGAGCGCAAACAGATTTGTAAGCGGGCTGTACTTGAGGAATTCGGCTTGCCTTCGGCCGAACTGGACCGACCCCTGATCGGCATCGTTTCGCGCTTTGCCGCGCAGAAGGGTTTTGATCTGATCGCCGAGGCGGCGGACTCCCTGATGTCGGAGGATCTCTACTTGACGGCGCTCGGGACCGGCGATCCTGCCTACGAGCAGATGTTTCGGGATCTGGCCGCCGCGAGGCCGGATCGTTTTGCCGTTCGCATCGGCTACGATAACCCTCTGGCGCACCGTATTGAGGCTGGTGCGGATATGTTCCTGATGCCAAGCCGATACGAACCGTGCGGCCTGAATCAGATGTACAGCCTGCGTTACGGAACGGTCCCGATCGTTCGCGCAACCGGCGGCCTAAATGATACGATTGACGAGGATACCGGATTCAAGTTCCGCGAATATACTCCGCAGGCTCTGCTGGCTGCCATCCGGGCAGCGCTGGAGCGTTACCGGGATAAGAAGTCCTGGCGGGCGATGATGCGGGCGGGCATGGAAAAGGACTTTTCGTGGAGCGCGTCGGCCCGGCAGTATTCGGCTCTGTATGCGCGCCTGATTGCCGGCGCCAGCCCGGCGGCTGCGGCGTGAATCTGGCGGCGGTGGAAAATCATCATATTGAATGAGCCGCGGCAAGCGCGCGTCCTGCCCGTAGGAGGCCGCTCGAAGCGGCAGCGAAATTAGGAGAGGTAGATGGCGGGTCAGAATACAGTCACCTTTACGGATGCGAATTTCGACACGGAAGTCCTGAGCTCGGATGTTCCGGTGCTGGTCGACTTCTGGGCGGAATGGTGTGGTCCGTGCCGTATGATGTCGCCCACTGTGGATGCAATCGCCACGGATTACAACGGCCGGTTAAAGGTCGGCAAGCTAAACGTGGACGAAAATAACCAAACGGCCATGCGTTTCCAGGTGCGCGGCATCCCTATGCTGCTCCTGTTCAAGGACGGCAAGGTGGTGGATCAGCGCGTTGGCGCGATGGCCAAGAGTGAAGTTCAGAAGATGATTGACGCCCACGTGAAGTAAGCGGGGGCTTGGTAATCAGTTGGGGGGGGGGCGGCCGCAAGGCCGCCCCTTTTCGTTTGTGGAGCAGGTCCTCGCCGGACCGCGCTGCGCTGGCCACGCCGCGCAGTGTCCGCGGTCCCGGCGGGTTCGCCTCATCCCGTGACTGCGCCCTGCGCTGCCGAGCCGACCAGCTTGATGTACTTTGCGAACACTCCGGTTGCGTACTTGGGGGGAGGCGGCTGCCACCGCGCCAACCGCGCCTTTAATTCGGATTCCGCAACTTGAAGCTCGATGGCCTGGTTCTGCACATCGATGCGGATCGTGTCGCCTTCCTGCACCGCCGCGATTGGTCCGCCGGCAGCGGCTTCCGGGGCGATGTGTCCAACCATAAAGCCGCGGGTTGCGCCGCTGAACCGGCCGTCGGTGATGAGCGCGACCGTCTCTCCGAGACCCGCGCCGACAATCGCCCCGGTTACGCCAAGCATTTCGCGCATGCCCGGCCCGCCTTTCGGCCCTTCATAGCGAATCACGACCACATCGCCGGGCTGGATGGCGCCCTCCGTGACCGCACGCATCGCCGCCTCCTCGCAATCGAACACCCTGGCGGGCCCTTCGTGGAATTTGCGGGCCACGCCGCTCACCTTGATCACGCAACCGTCCGGCGCCAGGTTGCCCTTGAGGATCACCAACCCCCCTGTCGGTTTGAGCGGCTTGTCGAGCGGGTGAATGACCTCTTGTCCAGGCGTCTCTTTAGCCTCCGCCGCCTCGTCAGCAAGCGTGCGACCCGTAATCGTCATCGCTGACCCGTCGGCGTAACCGCCATCCACCAGCCGCTTTGCGATCACCGGAATGCCGCCGGCTTTATAAACGTCCACCGCGACATATTTTCCGCCCGGCTTCAAATCTACCAGCAGCGGAGTTCGCTCGCTGATCTTCTGGAAATCTTCGATGCGCAAATCGACTCCCGCTTCGCGTGCTATCGCGAGCAGGTGCAGCACCGCGTTGGTCGAGCCGCCGGTCGCTGCAACAGACGCGATCGCATTCTCCAGAGCTTTTCGCGTCACAATATCGCGCGGCTTGCGGTCATTCCTGACGGCATCCACAATGATCTGCCCGCAGCGGAAGGCCACTTCCTCCTTCCGCTTGTCGACTTGCGGCACGGCGGCAGTTCCAAGCGGGGAGAGCCCGATCATCTCCATCACTGTCGCCATGGTGTTGGCCGTGAACTGGCCCCCGCAAGCGCCCGGGCCCGGACACGCGGCGTCCTCGATCGCCTTCAGTTCTTCATCTGAGATGCGCCCGGCTGCGCAGGCGCCCACAGCCTCGAAGACTTCTTGAATGGTGATGTCCTGACCTTTGTAGTGGCCTGGCAGAATCGATCCACCGTACAGCACAAGGCCTGGAATGTTCAGCCGCAGCAGCGCCATCGCTCCGCCCGGGATGGTTTTGTCGCACGCCACGAGCGTCACCACCCCGTCGAACATGTGCCCGCGCGCCACGAGCTCGATGGAATCGGCGATGAGATCGCGGCTCACCAGCGACGCCTTCATGCCTTCGGTCCCCATCGTCACGCCATCGCTGATCGCAACCGTGTTGTACTCCATGGGCGTTCCCCCAGCCGCGCGAATGCCCTCTTTCACCTTCACGGCAAGCTGGCGCAGATTATAGTTGCACGGCATCGTCTCGATCCACGTATTTGCGACGCCGATGATCGGTTTGCGCAAATCTTCATCGCTGAATCCGATGGCCTTCAGCATGGCGCGCGCGGGCGCGCGGTCGCGTCCCTGGGTGATCGTGTAGCTGTGCAGTTTCATATCTGAAATCTCCCATACTAGCAGTTCATGGGGCGGCGGCATGGAGTTCTAGAACTTCACCGCTCGCGTGATCATGAAAAATGCATTAATTCTCGCTCCTGCTTCGGTTTTTCGGCTTACCTCACTTGACTTTCGCGCATCACATAAGCAGACTGTTAACAACCCCGTCCAAAACAATCAGCTTTCGAGGCCGTTGCCGGCAGGAGGAATTGATGCGGCCAAGCGTAACGCAGGCGCATCCCGATTTCACAATGCTGCAAGAAGCTGAGAATTTGCAGGGTTGAAAGATACAAGGTTAGGCAAGAGAGGAATTGCGATGTCCCAATATGCTTTTTTGAATCCGGCAGCTTCATTCCCGCTGCCTGCGAGCTTTGATTGGGACGAATACATCGAGACCGAACGGGAACTGTGGGCTCTGTTCCCCGAGACCGACGGCCGTCGCGTGAATTTCGTTCAAATCGGGCTGACTGCGCGGCTGTACTGCGAGATTCCCGATGACGGCTCAGAGCTCGGTCCGGATGAGACGTACATACTAATGCCGTGTGAAGACCGAACAATGCGGCCGATCCGCATGGAAGCCTGCCGGCGTTTGACCCTGAGCGAATATCGGATGGGCCATCTCACAGCCGTGAAGCTTCTGGGCAAAATGACAGAGGCGGGAGAGGTGATGCGGCAGGTTGGCGCGCAGATCCTGGGCGATGAAGTGCTGGAAGAAGTAGAGTCCCGTCTGCGCACGAATTCTTCCGAAGAGGGCTAGCCAGATCCGGCTCCCGTCCGGGGGAGCGATTTTGGCCGATCACGGCACGGCCCGATCCGTCCTCCGGATCAGGCCGCAAGTTTCGAATCTGTGCGCGCACCTGACGGCTACGCGACGTGCTGAGCCTTATAACGGGCCATCAAGTCCGTCATCTGATCCTTCAGACGCAACTTAAGCTTTTTCAGGCGGTGTTCCTCCACCTGCTCTTCGTCGGTCAGATGCGGCTTCGCCTCGAGCGCCTCAAGCCGCCGGTGATATTCGGCATGCTGCTCGGCGAGCCGCCGGAAGGTCTCATCCGTTGCCATCAGGTGCGCCTTCAGTTCGTCCTGATTTCTCTCCATCAAACGGTTCTCCTTTTCGGTATGGAATGCCCGGACTTGTGGGATTGAGGAACAGCCACGGGTGGGTGGTTAGGAGTGACATTCAAAACCACACGCGGTTTTGAGCTCTGCTCTAAAACGGTGTATGAGCCAACCGCACTTCGACCTTATCATGAAAAGAATTTCAGAACAATAGCGTGTTCAGGGGGGGACTCGTAATAGTCCAGACGTACCGATGCCTCAATAAATCCCACTTTTCTATAGAGTTCCCTCGCCGCCCGATTCGATGCCCGAACCTCGAGAAACCACCGCCCGGGCGAGCTGCGCAGGGCGGCGCAGAGAAGCGTAGCGGCTACGCCGCGCCTCCGGAAAGCAGGGTCAACCGCGAGATTCAGTACTTCCCGCTCATCGGCTGCCTCGCGGAAAACCAAGAACCCGACAACTCGTTGGTCGACGATCGCGACGATGCAGTTGTACTTCAGGTACTCGGAGGCGTCCCAGTGCGCAGCGTCTGGCGACGCCCGTTGAATGGCAGCGATGGCGGCCAAATCGCCGGGCGCGGCCGGCCGGATCTCGATTAGCGCCACCGCGCCGGCTTCGGCCCGGCCGCGCGCAATACGCCGACAGCCGCCAGAGGCAGGACAGAAAATGCCGCGCACACGCCGGCGAATCCAAAGCGGTGGATCATGACCCCGATTAACGGTGAAACGAAGGCCTGCATCAAGCCATATGCCATGGTCAGCGCAGCGACGCCAAAGGCCGCGTGCGCCGCCCCGAAAAAGTCGATGGGCATCACGTACACATTAGTGCTCATCGCGGTCACGCAGAAATAGCTGAAGCTGATCGCGACCGCAGACCACGCCGCATTGGGCATCACCGGCGCCGCCGCCGTGGCCAGCAGCAGCACGGCGCTCCAGGTGCACACCCGCATGCGGGCGTTGAAGACTTGCATTCCGTTCCGAATCCAGCGGAAGGCCAGCGCGGCGCCTGCGAATCCGCCGAGCGTTGCGAAAATGGGGGGAATCCAAGCAAACTGCCGGTTGGCCTGGCGTTCGCTCAACCCATGCGCTTCGACAAAGTAGAGCGTGGTCCAGTTGGTCCACAGCGTATACAGGGTCATGTAGAGGATGTTGGCGATCACCAGAGCCCAGAAGCGGCGGTCGAGCAAGAGGTCGCCCGAACTGGCGCGTTGCCCTGTGTGGGGATCTTTCAATCTGGGTACGAGCCGCGACGTCAGCAACCACAGAGGGATCCAGGCGAATCCGAGCAGCGCGGCAATGACGAACACCCTCCGCCAGCGGTCCGGTCCGCCGAGCCATGCCACCAGCAACGGCGCCGCCACGCCGCCGATGCTCAGTCCTACCTGATTCAAGGCGCCCCCAAGAGCAAGCTCATGCGGCCGCAGATACGTTCCATTCGCTTTGCCCGTACCAGGAATTGCAGCAGCCTCGGCAGCGCCTAGTGCGGCGCGCGTGGCGGCCAGCCCGCCAAAGCTTTGAACCAGCCCCGTACACAACCCTGCCGTGGACCACGCCGCCACTGCGATCGAGATACCCAGGTCCAAGCCCGCTCGATCGATGAACAGGCCGCCCACCGGCGCAGCGATCGCGTAGGCGACCGAGAACGCAAGCAGCAGAAAGCCATAATCGCGATCCGTCAGAAAAAACTCAGCTTTGAGCGTGGGCGCAACGGCCGCCAGGATCTGCCGGTCAAGGTAGTTGAGACTCGAGGAAAGCACGAACACCGCGATGGCAACCCACTGCAGCGGAATTCGCGCCCTCACTGGTATTCAATCACCTGCACATTGCCGGCGGTCTTGAGTTTCGAATCGGGCGCAGGCGTGTACTCCACGGTCACTTTGCGCATGGGCTTTTGCACTCCGCACGCAATCTTCAGTTCGCCCGCGCCTGACAGAGCAATCTTGCCGGGGTCAGCCACCAGCAACTGAATCGTACTTCCGTTCTCGCCGGCGATCACCAGACGCGCTCGCCTGCCCATGCATTCGATTCGCTGGAGCATGCCGCTGACCTTCTGAGTCGGGCCGGCATCCCACCATTGCTCGACTTTTGCGGGGGCGGGTCCGCGGCCGGCATTCATTTCCTTGCGGGCCTTCTCCTCGGCCGCGCGGATGTCGGCCAGGGCCTGATCCTTCAGGCGCTGAATCTCCCGCGCCTGCTCGTCAGCCAAACGCTGCCGCTCAGCGGCTTCGTAATCCGCCTTCTTGCGCTCGAGGTCGAGGCGCGTCAGGCGAATCTGCTCTCGTTCCGCAGGGGAGGCTGCGGCCCGTTCCGCGGCCGCCCAGGCTTTGGCCGCCTCGCCAAACTGGTTCGCGTCGGTGGCTGCCAGCGCCAGCGCCTTCCACAGGTTTGGATTGCGCGGCTCGAGCGCCGCTGCGCGCTTAAGTTCCGTCGCCTTCCGGCCCGGATCGCTCTCGAGCGCAGCCAGACGAATGTGCGGCTCTGCCCACTGGGGATTCAGCTCGACGGCCTTGTCCAGCGCTTCGCGGGTCCCCATCTCAACCCACGCCCGCGGGTTTTTGGAACCCGCCTTCGCTGCTGATTCGAAGTAGGCTTTTGCATCTGCGCGCCCGGCGCGCAGCGCCAGAAATCCGAGCCCTTCCTGCGCCTCCGCGCCGGTCAGGGCCCTATAAGCAGCTTCGGCCTCGGGCGCGCGGCCGGGATTCGCCAGCAGCAGATCGGCAAGCGCCACTCTGCCGTCGTATGCCTCCGCCGCGCGCATAGTGAAATCCCGGGGGCTCAACGCCCTGCCGGATAACGGCGCGCGCTCGAACTTGTTCGCCGCCAGGTATGCATCGATCTGCGGGTTTATCTCGGCTGCGCTCTTCTCGAACGCATTCCGGTACGCGCTGTCGTAATCCGCGCCGTTCTCCAGATTGGAAAGGAACACGCGGACACGGCTGGAGTAGTCCGGGTTCGTGGCCAGAAATGCGATCCGCGCCCAGTCGCGGGTGCGCCCGGCCGGGTCCGGCGGCGCGCCCCAACTCAATTTCGGGCCTTTGATTTCGAGCGTCGACAGGAAGGCGACCAGGCCACGCTCGATCTCGGCCGGCAGGCGGCCGGTATTCGCCTCCAGGAACACGCGCGCACATGCCCCGCGCCACTCTGGCCCGAGATCCTTGGCGCCGGCCGCGACGCTGATCCAAGCATCGCGAGACATGGCCAGGCCGCCCGGAACGGCGTATTGAGCCGCCTGCCGGTCTTTCAAAACAACAATGCGGATCGGAAACGTCGACCCCGGATCCTGTTTTCCGAGCAGATAACCAAACGCATAGCGAAGCTGCTCGGCCTCGTAAGCCTGCTCGCGCGCATCGCGCTCTCCGGAATTTGAGAGGATTTCGAACGGACCGGATCGGAGCCGCACCCAATCATCGGCGTAGGCGAGGCCGCAGAGCGCGACCGCGAACAGCATTCGAAAACCAAACTTCATTCGCCTGCCGATATTGTCGCTGATTTTCAGCGGCCAAAGAAAAAGGCCCACCCGCGCCGTGGTCGAAGACAGCCGCTCAGTCAGCCGTCTGCGCGATCGCGAGTCCGGCTTGCGCGGATCAAGTGCGATACTATGGCGTTTCAGCCCACCAATATCGTTAAATGCCCATTTACCAGGCCGTCATACTAGCGATCATCCAAGGACTGACCGAATTCCTCCCGATCAGCAGCACTGCGCATCTTGCCGTCGCGCACTGGCTTTTCGGCTGGGATTTCCAGAACGTGCCAGCCGACGCAGCCAAGCAGTACGATTTTGCATTCGACGTCGCCTTGCATGCCGGCACATTGCTGGCAGTGATCGTTTACTTCTTCCGCGATTGGGTCCAGATCCTTCTGCAAGGATTCGGCGTGCGGAGCTATATGCCGGACAAACAACTTGCGCAGAACCGCGGTCTGCTTTGGCTTCTGATGCTGGGAACGATTCCGGTGGGTCTTGCGGGACTGGCGTTTGGTAAGCACGCCGAAGACGCCTGGCGCAGTCCGTACGTCATTGCGACGATGTTGATCCTGATCGGCGCGCTGATGTGGCTGGGTGAGCGCTCGGGCGCCCGCACCAAGGATATGTCGCAGATCTCGCCTCTGGACGCGGGCGCGGTTGGAGCCGCCCAGGCGCTCGCAATCGTGCCCGGCACTTCGCGGAGCGGCATCACGATCACGGCTGGACTGTTCCGGGACATGGAGCGCGAGACCGCTGCGCGATTTTCTTTTCTGCTGTCGACGCCCGCGATCGCAGCCGCGGCTGTGAAAGCCGCCCACGACCTGTCCAAGCACTACGGGGGCTTTCCTGCCGAAATGCAAGTGCCGTGCCTGATCGGAGCGGCGGTCAGCGCGATCACCGGCATTCTGGTCATCGCCTTCTTTCTGAACTTTCTGCGGAAACATGGCCTCAGCTTCTTCATTTACTACAGAATTGTTTTTGGCATAATAGTAATGGCTCTGGCTTTGTTCCGCCGAACCGGCGGATGAACATTTTGGGTCCCACCCGGTACGCTCGGCTTAACGAAGCCGCGGCGATCGTGTTTCTGCTCGCCGGGCTCTTCGTTCTGCTGAGCCTGGTTTCCTACAACTATCAAGATCCTTCCTGGAATACGGCGACCGGGGTTGCCCAGGCCCATAATCTGACGGGCCCGATCGGCGCGAAGCTCGCCGATTTCGTTCTGCAATTATTTGGTCTTGCTGCCTACTCCCTGCCAGCGTTCGCTTTGGTACTCGGCTGGAAATGGATCCGCTCATCGCCGATTGAGGCGCCGCTGATTAAAATTACCGGCGCAGCCGCGCTAATCGCATCCATCTGCACTGCCTTTGCGCTGGGGCCGACCTGGCGTCCGGTGGGAGGCGTTATCCCCGCGGGCGGACTCCTCGGGGGCGTCATCGCCGAGTATCTGATTCAGAACCTGAACATCACGGGCGCACTCATTCTCACGGCCGCTTGCGCGATCATTTCGATTTATATTCTGACGACGTTCTCGATGGCCAAGCTCGGGGGCTGGCTGCGCGGACCGCTGGGGTGGTGGGACCACAGGCTCGATCGCTTCCGCGTATGGCGTGCTGAACGTGCGCGCCTCGCTGCGGATAAAGCTCGACAACGGGCCGAAAGGCGCGCCCAGCGTGCGGCGGAAAAACCGGCCGCAAAGCCGCCCGCGCGCGCGCCCAAGTCCGGAGATCCGCCCATTGTCGAAACGCCGCTCGATACGCCGCCATGGGTGTCGCCGGACGAGGTGGAGGATATACCGATCCGCCCGCTCGAGCCCGAGCCGGTTACGCCCGCACCGGTGAGAGCGGCTCCTGAAGCTGCTGCCCCACAAGCGCCATCTTGTCCACCAGCCGCACTCGCGCGGCGGCAGCGTCCAGAATACCGCCTGCCGCCTTCCGATCTGCTCAATGAGCCGCCGGCCCGCAATCCGTATGACAGCCAGGAGCTCAAGGAGATCGCCGCTCGCATCAAGTCCAAGTTCGAAGAGTTCAACGTACGCGGCAACGTAGTGCAGATCAATCCCGGACCCGTCGTTACGACCTTCGAGTTCAAACCCGAGGCGGGCGTTAAATACAGCCGGATCACAACCCTGACCGAGGATCTCTGTCTCGGCTTACAGGCCGAATCGATTTTGATTGAGCGCATACCCGGCAAGCCCACCGTCGGCATCGAAGCGCCGAACTCGCGCCGCGAAGTGATCAGTCTGCGGCAGATCCTCGAATCGGAGGAGTTTCAGAACTCGCATTCGCCGCTCACAATCGCACTCGGTAAAGACATCAGCGGACGGATTAAAGTCGCCGCGCTCGAATCCATGCCGCACCTGCTGATTGCAGGATCCACGGGATCCGGTAAGAGCGTGATGCTCAATTCGCTGATCATGTCGATCCTCTACAAATCGACGCCGGACGAAGTGCGAATGATTCTGGTGGATCCCAAACGCCTGGAACTGGGGCTGTACGAGGGCATTCCACACCTGCTGACGCCGGTCATCACAGATCCCAAAAAGGCGACGAATGCGCTCCGCAACGCCGTGCTCGAAATGGAGCGGCGCCTGAAGCTGCTCGCCGCGCAAGGCGTTCGCAATATCGATCAATACAACCGGAAGGTGAAGCAGCTCCAGCAAGAGCCTCGCAGCCTGTTTGACGAGGAAGACTCCGAATCCGAGGAGCTGCAGACGCTGCCGTACATCCTAATCCTCATCGATGAGCTCGCCGACCTTATGATGCTGGAGCGAGCCAACGTCGAAGAGTCGATCGCGCGGCTGGCGCAGATGGCGCGCGCAGTCGGCATGCATCTGGTGCTCGCCACGCAGCGGCCGAGCGTCGATGTCATCACGGGTCTGATCAAAGCCAACTTCCCATCGCGGATCAGCTTCCGCGTAGCGACCCGCGTTGACTCGCGGACGGTGCTGGATGTGATGGGGGCCGAGCACCTGCTAGGCAAGGGCGATATGCTTTTCCTGCCGCCCGGGTCTTCGCGTCTGATCCGCGTTCACGGAGCATATGTGAGCGAGGCCGAGACGAACCGCGTGGTTGAGTTCTGGAAAGAGCAGGCTGCGCCAGAATATGACACGACGTTCCTGGCCGCGCCGCCGGACGAGAAGGCTGAGGAGGAGACCGACCAGTTCGACGGCGAGCAGGACCCGATGTACCAGGAAGCGGTACGCGTGGTCTGCGAAATCGGCAAGGCGTCGACTTCGACCCTGCAACGGCGTCTGCGGCTCGGATACGGCCGCGCGGCGCGCATCCTCGATATGATGCAGCGGGAAGGGATTATCGGCCCGCCGGACGGAAGCCGGCCGCGCGATGTCCTCAAACGGCCGGACTGGCTCGAAGAGATAGAGAATTCGCTACGATAGGCAGTAGCCGGTTGTTGAAGGGCTCGTTGTCCGAAAGTCGTTGTTGAAAAAAAATGATCAAAATTGCGGCGCTTTTATTAGCGGGATTTTCGGCGTTTGCGGTCACAATTCCGCGCCGGGCAGGCGAGGTTGCAATTGCGGTCCCAGGCAAGGGCCAGGAGCTGTTGAGCAATTACCGCGGCAAGGTGGTGGTGCTCGCGTTCATCCTGGTCACCTGACCACACTGTCAGAAAACCACTCAGGTCCTGAGTGGCATTCAGAACGATTACCGAATGCGGGGCGTGCAGGTGCTCGAGGCGGCATTCAATACGAACGCAAACGAGCTGAATGAGTTCATCAGAACCTACAAGCCGGCGTTTCCTGTGGGGTTGATTGATCCGCAGTTCGTCGTCAACTACTCGCAGATTACGCCGGATATGCGGCCCACGACGCCGGTCATATTTTTCATCGACCGCGCGGGAATGATCCGCTCGCAATACTTCGGAACCGATCCATTTCTGAATCCGGAGACAGCGATTGATCAGCATGTGCGCGCGGAGCTGGACTATCTGCTAAACGAGCGGACGCCTGCGGCGCGCGGCGGCCCGACGAAGAAGAGATAGCGCTAGGGCAGAGGCGCGACTTCAGGCCATCCGTCGTTCCACACGATTGTCGATATCTGAAGAACGGGCCGGCCGCTTGCTGCCTCATAGGCATGGAAGACCAGATAATCGGACCGCCGGTCGTGCAGGACGGCTTCATGTCCGGCGCCGCGCCACTTTGCGGTCGCTGCGGACTCGACTGGCGTGCCGCCGCCTTCGGTCATCGGCCGGCCGGCCCTATCGAGGTACGGTCCGGTAATCTTCTTGGCGCGCCCGACGACGACGTTGTAGTCGCTCCGGGCGCCGCGGCAGCAGAAATCAAACGAGACGAACAGATACCAGTAGCGGCCGCGCCGGATGATGAACGGCGCTTCGATGGCGCGCCGGCTTGCCGGCGGGCGGGTCGCGAGCGAGTAGAGCGTTGTGTCTGTTGAGGACAGCTTGCCGGTCTCCGGATCGATGCGGCGCATCTTGATGCCGCCCCAAAAACTGCCCCAATCCAGCCAGATGCTGTGCGCATTTCCGATCACCAGGTTGGGATCGATCGCGTTCCAATCATCCTGGCCCTGGCGCGACCGCACGACCATGCCTTGATCAACCCATTTGTAATCGGGATCCGCCGGGTTGAGCGTGCGATTGGTCGCGAGTCCGATGGCGGAGTCGTTCTTGCCGAACGTCGACACGGCGTAATAGAGGTGATAGCGGCCGTGGAAGAATGCGATGTCCGGCGCCCAGGCGTCGCGCGCTCCTGGAATTTCCTTCACAGCCCAGTCCGGCAGCTTGTCAAACACAGCGCCAGACAGGGTCCAATGATGAAGGTCCTGTGACGTACGGATCGGAATAATTCCGCCTCCCGGAATCCTGCCCGTAGAGAACAGGTAATAGGCGTCGCCCTGTCGGATAATCGCCGGATCGTGCACGCGCCCAATATCGCCCGAGAGCGTGAGCAGTTCCGGCGTGCGTCCGAGGGCGGCCGCGCACAGAGCAGCGGCAACAACAGCGACGCGGGCGGCGATCACAGGCCCGGCCGGAAGGCGGCGACGTCCATGAGTTCGCGGATATTGCGCTCGATCTCGGCGGGCGGGATGCTGAACAACATGGACATCTTGCGCGCGTGGGCGATGATTTCAGGACTGAGCGGCATGCCCTTGCGCGGGGTCGAGACGCCCCACAGCTTCATCAACGAGATCTCATCAATACCGCGCTGGTTGCCGGGCGCGCCGAGGCCGCCCAGTGTCCGCGATTTTTCGTACCCGGCGCCGTGGGAAGTATTGACTTCGCGCGGAAGAAGAACCAGGCGGATGTATGGCAGCGCGAGCCGCCGCGCGCGGGCGCGATTGTACAGATGATCGACATGATATGCGCCGGGCAGCGCCTGGATGCTCATACCATAGTAATTCTGCAAAAAAGTCACGTAGTCGGCGCGATAGTCGTCATTATCAGCGTGGACCCACAGGAACTTGTAGTTCAGGCTCGGGCAGATCTGGACGAACGCGCGCCCGCGCCTCGCGCCGGACAGCTCATCGACGCGCACGGGATGTCGCGTGCGCAGCATAGATGGCGTGCGTATCAGCACCTCGAAATCCGGCACTGCGGAATACGGCGGCACCCGCACGCGCGCGCCCCCCTGCTCGAACAGGTACTCGGTCATGAGCGCTTCTCGCTCGCGGGCCATGACATCTGCGAGAGTCATTTGAACCTCATATCTCGTACCGCGCGAGCGGTTCGGGCAGGCTCACGTCCGTGTTCTCGGCGCGGGACATGGCCGTCAGGATTCTCGCCGGATCGCGGCGCAGCCCGCGCTGTACGTGGACCAGCGCCAGGCGGCTTATGGCCTGCTGATCAGCCATGGCGATCAGACCATCAATGTCGGCGTGAACATGCGACGCTTCGAACCAGTACGCTTCGTGAACGACCAGGTCTGCGGACTTAAACAACGCCATACTCTCTTTAGTGAACATTCCGTCGCCGCTGTAACAGAAGGTCCCGCCGCTACGGATCCGAACCGCGTAATTGGCGACTGAGTGTTCTGTCGGGGCGAAATCGAATCTCGATCCGAAGAGCTCGATCGTTCGGCCCGGCTCGGCGGAGCGGTAATCAATGTCGTATTGAAAGCGAGCCGCAAGCTGCCGATAGCCTGCCTCCATCAAGCCGCGGATCGGCTCGAGCAGCGCGGTCTGGCTCAGGATTGCCAGACGCTTGGTCCGGCCGTCTTCCCAAAAACGGCTCAGCAGCGCCGGCAGTCCAAAGTAATGATCGGCGTGACCGTGACTGATATATACGGCGTCGATCTCGTTCGGATCGGCCAGATGACGCCATACCTGGGGCGGGACGCTATAGCCGCAGTCCAGCAGAAACGTGGCTTCCTCTGAGCGAACTAGCACGGAGGTGTTGGGGTAGCGCTCGTCGAACGCCTCGCCACAGCCGAGAACAGTAATCTCCATGGTCAGATCTGAAACTTGATTCCCTGTGCGAGCGGCAAGTCGCTGGACCAGTTAATGGTGACGGTCTGGCGGCGCATATAGGATTTCCAGGCGTCGCTTCCCGATTCCCGTCCTCCGCCGGTGTCTTTCTCGCCGCCGAATGCGCCTCCAATTTCGGCGCCGCTCGTGCCGAGGTTGATGTTAGCGATGCCGCAATCGCTCCCGCGCGCGGACAGGAACGTTTCCGCCGACAGGACATTCGTTGTAAACATGGCCGACGAAAGGCCCTGCGGCACGGCGTTGTGCCACGCCAGCGCCTCTTCGAGATCCTCGAATTCGATGAGATGCAGGATGGGCGCGAATATCTCCTCTTTAAGAACGGGCATGGCTGGCTGAGCCTTCACCAGCGCCGGCTGCACATAGCAGCCGCCCGGCAGATCGAGCGTGCGGCCGCCGAATAAGACTTCCCCGCCCTGCTCGCGGATGGTCTCGAGGCCGCGCATCATCTGATCGACGGCGTGGCGATCAATGAGGGGCCCCATGACAGTGGCGGGGTCGAGCGGGTTTCCGATTTTCACCTGGCCGTACGCGCGCATGAGCTGTCCGGTGATGCACGGGGCGATTCCCCGCTGGAGGAAGACGCGGCGCGTGGTGGTACAGCGCTGCCCGGCCGTACCGATGGCGCCGAACAGGACGGCGCGCGCGACGAGATCGGCGTTGGCATCGTCCATGACGATAATGCCGTTGTTCCCGCCGAGCTCGAGCAGAGTTCGGCCCAGGCGACGGCCGACGGTTTGGGCGACGTGACGGCCGACGGCGCAGGATCCCGTGCAACTGATCAGCGGGATGCGGCGGTCATTGAGCATGCGTTCGCCTACCGTTTCGTCGGCGCCGATCACCAGGTTCAGCACGCCCTTCCAGCCATGCCGTTCGAGCACGCGGTTGCAGATCTTCTGAACGGCGATGGCGCAGAGCGGCGTTTTTCGCGATGGTTTCCAGACGACGCAATCGCCGCACACCATGGCGATTAAAGCGTTCCACGACCAGACCGCCACCGGGAAGTTGAACGCGGTGATGACGCCGGCGACGCCGAGCGGATGCCATTGCTCATACATGCGGTGCAGCGGCCGCTCGCTCTGCATCGTCAGCCCGTATAATTGCCGCGACAGGCCGACCGCGAAGTCTGCGATATCGATCATTTCCTGCACTTCGCCGAGCCCTTCCGCGAGGATCTTGCCCATTTCAAGCGTGACCAGGGCGCCGAGATCCGGTTTGGCTTTGCGGAGCTCATCGCCGATCTCGCGCACGATCTGGCCGCGCTTGGGCGCGGGAAACATGCGCCACTTCTCGAAGCTCTGGACCGCGTTCCAGACAACCTCGTCGTAATCCTGCTCGTCGGCCATGCGGACGCGGCCCAGCTCGCTGCCGTCGATGGGGCTGATGGAGATGAGCTCTTCGCCGCCGGCGTCGATCCACTCGCCCCAGCACGCGCCAGAGTTGAAAGGCTCGATGCCCAGCCGGTCGAGGATGGTGCGCGCCGGGGTCAATTGCTCTGCGCCAGCCATGAAAATCCCTCCGGTCCCGTGGCGAAGCGGCGGCCAGCCGCATTCGCCATGCGTTGAATCGCCCCGACGATCCTGGCCTGAAACCCTGGCGACAGCCAGTCGTCGTGGTGATGCCCTGCGGCGATCCGCCTGGCGGCGTCGCGGGTCGTGGCGCCGCGGCGCTTGACGGCGCGGATGTGCAGCGGATCGCCGATGAGGTCACGGTCGGTGGCTTCGACGGCAGCGCGAACCATGATGTCGAGGTCCGCGGGGAGCAGCGGAGCAAGCGTCGCGTACGTTTCGATGCCGCGCCGGCGCAGGCGCGCGATAGCATCCAGCCGCTCGTCGAAGCTCGCGCAGTGGGGTTCGTAGAGTCTGCGAATGTCCTCGCGGTTGGTGGTGAGCGAGAAGCTGACGCGGACCGTGCAGCGCGCTGCGAGGCCGGCGATGCGGTCCAGATCGCGCAGGATCAGGGGCGAGCGCGTCTGCAACGTGAATACGCGGGGCGGCCGCTCGATCAGCGCATCGAGCACGCGCGGCATCATTTGTTCGGATTCTTCGGCGGGCTGGTAGGGATCCACCAGGGGCGAGCAATAAATGATCTGATCCGCACGCAGCTCGCGAGCGAGCAATTCGGGAGCGTTCGATTTGAACGTCGTGAACTGGCCCCAGCGCTTGCAGTCGTCCGGCCTCAGGCCGCCGTAGATGCCCATGGTGGGCACGTAGCAGTAGGCGCAACCGAAGGTGCAATTTCGGGCGGGAGTCAGGGAGTGAGTAAAGCCCGCTTCCCGGATGAAGCCGGAGGACGGCGTGAGAATGCTGCGCGCCTCCGATTGAAAAACGTGGAAGCGCATGCTCACAAATTCCATTCTAATGGACTGTCGCTATGAGTTTGGCCCGCGGCGGTGGGCGACCGCCGCGCAGGATGGCATCCTGCCCCACAACACGAGACTGGCGCTCATCAGCTCACGCTTTCGGCGCTGTAGCGCGCGATGAGGCCAGTTCGCACCGCGCGCCGGTAAACGCTGGTAAAGAGCCAACAGGCGACCCCGATGTAACCGGCCGCGAGGGCGGCGCTGAGCCACAACGCCGTGATCGAAACCGCGCCGCCGTGAACGACGCCTCGCAGTCCCTCGAACACGTAGCTGGGCGGCAGCGCGCGGGAAACGTATTGCATCCAGCGTGGAAGGGTCGAAACAGGATAGAACACGCCGGCAAATGGAGAAATGAGCGCGGGAATTGGCCAGATAAACCACTCGGCCGCGGGACCAAGTCGCAGCACAATGGCTGCGCTGCAGATTCCCAGCGCTATGCCGAACAGGAACAGCACCAGGAGGAATGGCGCGAACAGAACGCCATAGGAAAGTAGGGAAAGCCCGAAGATGGCCGATGCCAGTACGAGCATCACGACCAGTCCCACCGCGCTGGTGGCGATGCTCGACAGCACGAGGCCGCCAAGGTACTCAGCAATGAGCAGCGGCGACGCGAAAATATTCAAAAAATTCCGAGACCAGACGTCCTCAAAGAAGGCAATGGTCACGCCCTGCATGACGCGGACCAGGAAATCCCACAGCAGCACGGCGCCAAGCAGGGTGGGGAGGAAGTTCACGCCGGAGGCGGCAACGCTGTTCAGGTATCTCGTGATGAATCCCCACAGAATGATGTCGATCGTGACCCAGGCGAACAGCGGTATGAAACGCGCGGGACTGCTGCGAAGCAGATAAAACTGGCGCAGCACGATGGCGGCAATGCGGCGGATTCGCATCAGGCGCGCTCCAGCGTTAGCGGCTCCCGCGCAACGGCGACGAAGAGGTCCTCCAGGGTATTCTTGTTGTGTTCGCGAGGCAAGGTCTTCGGATTTCCCTCAAGCAGAATCTGGCCGTGTGAAAGGAACAGCACGCGGTCGCAAATCTCCTCTACCTCGTACATGTTGTGCGAGGTCCACAGAATGCCGCATTCGTGGCAGGCGACCAGATCGCGGATGCCTGCGCGAATATCACGCGCTGTAGCCGGATCCAGCGACGCCGTAGGCTCATCGAGCAGCAGCGCCCGGGGGCGGTTGAGCATCGCCTTGGCGAGGCACACGCGAGTTTGTTCGCCCGAAGACAGTACGCCGCACTTCGTGTCCCGGAAGCGGGCGAGGTCGAACTGTTCGAGCAGGCTCTCGATACGTGACGCCAGATCCTTGACACAGTAGAGAAGGCCGAAGACGCGCAGGTTCTGATAGACAGTCAGATTGCCGGGAAGCGGCGCGTACACCGCCGCGAAATTGGCGCGCGCAAGCGCGCGCGACCGATGGGCGGAGATATCGATGCCGTCAATGGCGATTGCGCCGGATGTGGGCTCGAGCACGCCGAGAATCATGTTGATGGTCGTTGTCTTCCCCGCCCCATTCGGGCCAAGCAGACCGACGATCTCGCTGCGATGCACCTCAAAAGAGACGCCGTTGACCGCAGCGAAGTCGCCGTACTGTTTTCGGAGACTCGAAACGGAGAGGACGGGGCGCATGGACTGTCTTTACTTTCCAGTGTGACAAAGGATGCCAGTCCTGATTCTGGCATACCGAAGGCAAGCGGCAGAAAACACAACACT
Source organism: Bryobacteraceae bacterium (assembly GCA_035652975.1). Taxonomy (GTDB): domain Bacteria; phylum Acidobacteriota; class Terriglobia; order Bryobacterales; family Bryobacteraceae; genus TMP-7. The sequence continues at coordinate 23,519 of DASRCT010000037.1, forward strand.
TGCGAACGGCGCATGCCGCGCGGGCGCCGCCTTTCTCTGCCCTTGCGCTCAGGCATAGGGTCTCGGGTTTGAACCGTACTAGCCTTCCAGACCCTTTCGCCGTAGAGGATTTGATCCGAATACTGAGACGTGCGCTCTCGGTAAAGTCCGACATTTCGTTGCCATGGAGGCGCTAATGAATCGTTTTGTCGCCATCACGACAGAGCACCGGATAGAAAAATGCGGCGATGTGCTGGCTCCGCCCGTTCTGATCTCGACGCGCCGGATCCTGATCTGCGGCGCTGCTGTTTTCGGCTGGACCAGAACACGCCCGGCGCCGGGATTTCTCGCGACGAGCGTGGGATATGCTCAGGCGCGCAGCGTGGAGAATGCTGAGGCGCGGGAACGGGCGTTAGCCTGGAGCGTCAACCCGAAAGCAGCCCGGTGATGCATACCAGCCGGCGGATCTCCCCCCAGGGCGGACTCTACCAGCAAGCGATCTTCTCGAGTGCGCTCTATTCGGTCGCGGTCTTCGGCCCGCTCGCCGCCAGCTTGGTGATGTTGCCGGTGTACACGCGCTATCTCAGCCCGGCCGATTACGGCATTGTCGAGCTGCTGGACGTCGCTCGAAACATTTTTTCCTTACTTGTAGCCGGTCGCTTCGCAGAGTCGCTGTTCTATTTTTACGGCAGGGCGTCATCGCAGAAGGACCGCCGCGACTGTATCGCGACCCTGTTTTGGGGCGCCATCGCGGTGGGCCTCGTCAGCATGGTCGCAGGCTTGTTGCTGTCGCCCCTATTGGCCGTGCTGGTGTTCCGCGATAGCGCATTCACAAGCCACTTCCGCCTCATCTTCGCTGCCTTTGGCTTGTCATTCCCGATCGAAGCTCTGCTGGCGATATTCCGGGCCGAGCAGAAGCACCGGGCATATCTTTCGCTTTCAATTGGCCGCGTTGCCGCCTCGATGACGATGACCTACAGCTTCGTCGTGGTATTACAGGCGCGCGTTGATGGCCTGCTGTGGAGCGGAGTGGCGTCGAACGCTATCCTCGCGGTCCCGCTGGCTGCATTCTACCTGGCGAGCCGTCAAGGGGCGTTCTCACTGGCGCTTTTTCGACAAATGCTGGCCTTTTCATTCCCGCTCGGCGTGAGCGGCATCGCATTGCTGATTATTCATTCGGGCGATCGCTTTTTCCTAGAGCGCTGCGCGAACCTGAACGATGTGGGGATATACGCCCTCGCCTATAAGCTGGGCATGCTGGTCAGCTATGTACAAGCCTCGTTCGGCGCCTACTGGACGGCTAATATGTTTACGGCCCTAAAAACACCCGAGGCGCGGACCGTTTTTGGACGGATGAATACATACCAGATGCTGGCGGTGACTTACGCAGGCCTCGGCGTGATAGCATTCAGCTCGCCCTTTCTGCACCTGGCCGCGCGCCCGCAATTTACTGCATGCCTGCCGTACGTCGCCCTGATTACCGTCGCGTATGTGGTCCGTGCGCAGGGCGACTATTTGCGTCTCTCGCTCTGGCTGGACAAGCGCGTCGCCGCCGACGCCTTGTTGAACTGGACAGGCGCATTGTTCTGCGCGGCAGCTTACGCCGTGCTCATTCCGAGATGGAAGCTCTGGGGGGCGGCCGCGGCAACGCTGCTGACGTTCTGCGTGGTGTTGGCGATCGCATTTCGAATAGCGCAGCGAGCGCGCGCCTTTAAATTGGAATACAAGCGGCTCTTCACGCTGGTGGGCTGGGCGATGCTGTTATCGGGCGTTGCCGTGTCAGCCCAAAATGCGCCGCTGGCGATTACGCTCCCCCTGGCGATCGCGGCGGCGGTAAGCTATCCAATACTCCTTTCGTGCTCGGGGTTCTGGACGCCGGCCGAGCGGTTGGCGTTATCGGGGCTATTTCGCTCGGTCCTGCGCGCGTGTTTGGGGGCGCAGCGATCCGTCCTTCCTGCAGTCTGCTCGAGGCAGCAACGCATCTGTCCCCGCGAGGCGATTTCGCCCAGCTCTGACGGGGCTTGCTGACCAAGCCGGGGCAGCCGCAACACGCCAGGGCAGCCAGACGCTCCGCATAGGTATGCGCGGGGCGGGACGTTCTCGAGCAATCCCGGGCTTTGACGGCGTTCCGCCGCCTTAAGCGGTATGTGCTAAACTTTTTCCCAAACTTGCTTCACCGCGGTCCCGCCTCGCTGCGGACCGCAGCTCGCTCAGTCGGGAGTCGCACAAGGAGAAACATATGGCGAAGGCTCGTATTCGACGAGCAGGATCGGGTCTTTTCCTGCTCGCAATGTTTTGTTCCTGCCGCTGGTTGCTCGCGCAATCCACGGGTTCCATAGCGGGATCCGTGGCCGATCCCACAGGCGCCGTCGTTGCCGGGGCCAAAATTGTGGTCCATAACGAACAGACCGGGGAGGAGCGCATCACCCAGACGGATTCCGCTGGCGCGTATCTCGCCGCTTCACTGCCTTTGGGCGTCTATCGCGTGACGGCGTCCGCGCCTGGAATGCAGGCGATCACGGCCACCGGCATCGTTTTAGAAGTCGGGAGCACGGTCCGGCAGAATTTCACGCTCAAAGTGGCAGCAACCAGCGAAACCATTGAGATTCACGCCGCGCCGCCGGTGGTTGAAACCGGATCGGTAGCCATCAGCACCGTGATCAATCAACGCACAGTTCAGGAGATCCCGCTGAACGGCCGGCATTTCGTCGATCTCGGGTTGCTGATTCCGGGCTCGGTCACGCCGCCGCAGAACGGCTTCCTCACGGCGCCACTGCGCGGCCAGGGATCGTTTTCCTTCAACACCGCCGGAAATCGCGAAGATACCGTCAATTTCATGATCAACGGCATCAATTTGAACGACCCGGCGCAGAACCAGATCACGTTCCAGCCATCGATCAACACGGTGTCGGAGTTCAAGGTCGACAACGCCACATACAATCCTGAGTACGGGCGCAATTCCGGCGCCATCGTGAATATCGCAACGCGGTCCGGCGCCAATGAGCTTCATGGCGAAGCATTCGAATTTCTGCGCAACAGCGCGCTAGACGCCCGAAATTACTTCAACAAAAAGCCGGCGTTGCAATCGCCGTTCCGACGCAACCAGTTCGGCGCCGCTCTCGGCGGACCGATCCGGAAAGACCGCACCTTCTTTTTCTTCAGCTGGGAGGCGCTGCGACAGCGCCAAGGACTGACCATCAACCAGACTGTCTTCTCCGACGCGCAGCGGGCTCAGGCGGCGGCCATCGGCAACCCGACAGTGGTCAAGCTGCTGCCTTTAATTCCCAAAGCCAATTTCGGAAGCACGCTGTTTGTCGGCTCGGCCACGGCGCCGGTGAACATCGATCAGGGCACGGCCAATATCAGCCACAACTTCGGCCCGAATGACCGTATTAACGGCTATCTGGCGATCCAGCACGATCTCCGCCAGGAGCCGACCTTGCAGGGCAATAATATTCCCGGCTGGGGCGATACGCGCGAATCGCGGCGTCAGATCCTAACGTTAAACGAGACACACGTGTTCTCACCCAATGTCGTCAACGAAGCCCGTTTGGGCTACAACCGCATCCACATCGTTTTCGCTCCTAACGCCGCTCTGAATCCCGCTGATTTCGACATGAACATCGGCGTCTCCGGCAAACTTGCGTTGCCGCAGATCACGATCAACGATATTGGTTTGAATTTCGGCGGTCCCGCCAACTTTCCGCAGGGCCGCGGCGATTATACGGCGGTCCTGTCAGATACGCTGAGCTGGATCAAGGGAGCGCATTCGGTGAAATACGGCGCGGAGATCCGGCGCATCAATAACAACAACTTCACCGCCACAGCAGGCACAATGAATTTCGCCACCGTGACCGATTTCTTTAACGGCACAGCGAACTCTTTCACAGCCAATCCGACTACGCTGCCCAGCCGCATCTTCGCGACCTCGGTGGGAGCGTTCGTGCAGGACAGTTGGAAGGCCACTCGGTCGCTCACGCTCAATCTCGGATTGCGGTATGAGTGGAACGGGACGCCGGTCGAAGCCATGAACCGGTTTGTCGTGTTTGATCCATCCACCGACTCGCTGGTGCGCACCGGTTCAGGAGCCTTGGACAAAGCCTATCAGCAGAGCGCGCTGAACTTCCAACCGCGGGTCGGCTTCGCTTACGATCTCTTCCACAACAGCAAGACGATTCTGCGGGGGGCGTACGCCATCCAGACGGATCAGCCCGTTTTCAACCTCGTGAGCCCGCTCGCGTCCAACCCGCCGTTTTCGAACCCGGTGTCGTACACGGGCGCGGTGACGTTCGCAAATGCCTTTGCGGTGGCCCAGGCGGCTGGTTCCTTGTCGCCGGCGTCGGTCGCGCATGATTTCCGGAACGCGTACGTGCAGTCCTGGAATTTCAACATACAGCAGGAGTTGCCCGGCGACATCGGATTCATGATTGGCTACTTCAGCAATAAAGGTACGGCGCTTCGGATCAATCAAAACATCAATCAGCCGCTTCCCGGAACCTCCGTGCGCCCCTACCCGGCGCTGTCGACATCCAGCCCGATCTCACCCGGCGCGGCTCTCGGCAACGTCAATGTCGCCGAAAGCGTCGGCAATTCGTCCTACAATGCGTTGTGGGTAACCGCCACCAAGCGGTTCTCGCACGACATTCAGTTTCAGAGCTCGTATACCTGGTCGAAATCGATCGACTATAATTCGCTGAGTTCGGCCGGGGTGAATCCCACCGTGCAGGACAGCTACAATTTGCGAAACGATCGGGGCCTTTCGGACTTCGACGCGCGTCATCGTTTCGTCTTCAGCGGCATTTACGATCTGCCGTTCCAGGGAAACCGCTTGGTCGATGGGTGGGAGCTGGCGGGCATTCTCCAGCTGCAAACGGGAAATCCCGTCACCATCGTTACGAGTAACACCACCTACAACGGCAATCCGAACCGGACCATGCGTCCCGATATCGTTGGGCCTGTGCAGACCGGCAAGACGCCGGCCGCCGACGGGAATGTGCAATGGTTCCCGTCGGCAGCGTGCACCGGCGCGGCGACTCCCGGCTGTATTTTTCTCGTGCCCAACCCCACCCGGTTTGGCAATCTCGGCAGAAACGTGATCATTGGGCCGGG